>CAMCCX010000171.1 GCA_945873305.1 Akkermansia muciniphila | reverse complement strand
TCCTTGGCCCGCCACCAGCAAGGCACGCTGCGGTTCATCGACGCGAGTCACCTCAAGGTCCATCAGGATGCCAATGGTGGCTTCGGAGGCAAGGAAACCCAGGCTATCGGACACACCCGAGGTGGAGCCAACAGCAAGTTGCACGCGGTGGTCGATGGCAAAGGCAGATTGGTGAAGGCGATGCTCGCCGCCGGACAGGTCAGCGATGCGAAGATCGGCCCGGAGCTCGTCGCCGGACTGCGCGGGGTGAGAATCGTGGGAGACAAGGGGTATGACAGCCGGGCCATCCGTCAGGCAGCGTGCCGGTCGGGAAGTCACAGTTGCATCCCGCGAAGGTCTGGCAGCAAGGAGCCGGCTCCGTTCCACAAGGGATATTACCGGAAGCGCCATCATGTGGAGAATTTCTTCCAACGAATCAAACGGTGCCGGAGGATCTCTACACGGTATGACAAGCTCGCCGATGTCTTCTTCAACTTCATTCTCCTAGCAGCATCTCTCGACTGGATTCACTCGTTCTGACGTTTTCAAACACGACCTAGTGCATCGTCGCATTAATTGCTGTGCGTTTGAGATTGGTAAGATTGAGTTATCATCGACGGCACCGTCGCGTTAGGCTGGATTCAAGCGCCAGAGCGTGAAGTTGAGGACGGCCGCAAACGCGACCCAAGCCAGATACGGCACGAACAACCAGCCCGCACTCTTGTCGATGCGCCGAAAGCCCAGCAGCGTCAGCAGGACGGCGATCCACAATGCCACGATCTCGACCAGCGCCCAGCCCAACTGATGCGCGCCGAAGAACAGAGGCGTCCACGCTGTATTGAGCAACAGCTGGATGAGGTAGAGCCGCAGCGGACGCCGCCAGCCGTCCTGCTTCCAAACCAGCCAGGCCGCGATGGCCATCATCAGGTAAAGCAAGGTCCACGCCGGGCCGAAGATCCAGGCCGGCGGATTCCACGGGGGCTTGTCTAACGACGCATACCATGCGCCGGGCTTTGAAAAAATGCCAGCCAGCGGCGCACAGAATGTGACGAGGATGAACCCCGCGAGGGCCTGAGCACTGCGGAGTGGGGCGGGTGGGTGCTTCATGAAAGCCGTTCTCTACTGGGGACGCCCATGACGCAGGTGGACTTCCTCACCGCATCAAACGACGGCGTCCTGGAGGAGTTTCTCGACCTTATTGATGGTGGCGGTCGTTAGTTTCCCCTCAACACGCTTTGAGCCTTCGATGATGGCTTTCACCTCTTCCAAGGCCTTCTCCGCAACCGCCAGGGACTTCTTGGGGCCGCCAAGCTTCTTGTCGGGGAAGTAACGGGTGAAGGTTGTGCCGGCGCGGCTGATGCAGAGACGCCATCCTTCGAAGGCGGCGGTTTCGTAAGTGAAGCGGGTCAGATTCTTTTTTGATTTCATATTGTTGTATTAGGATTCAACAGGACACTGCCTGATATCCTTGGGAAATCCAGTTGTATTTTCAAATATGATGCGTCCGCCGATTCACCGACGTCTGTCCGATTGTTGAGAACAGGATGTTTTTCGCGTTTGATTGACCGGAGGTTCCGTGGATCCGCTCAGGCCCTGCGGCGCATTTGCAGGGCCTCAGGTTGAATCGCCAATCATCGGTCTTCGCGGTCGGGCGCGACGGAATAATTGCTGAGATTATCCCGCTCTGCCGGGCAAGCGATTGATTCCGGAAATTCAGTGGAACTGGCGATCTGCCCGCCGGGCCTCGGCCGACAGTTGGTCCGTGCCTCCGCACGGGCGCGCCACTCGGATGCGTCGGACCAGTTCGCCGTCTCCGCATATTCACAAACATGCCAAAGCGCTCCTGGATAGAATCCGACTTCCCGGGCATGTGCGGAGAACGCGGTGCGATGAAGGTAACTTTTGCAACGCGGGAACATGTTCTGGAATTGTTCTAAAAAGCATTGTAATGCTGCTGTTCCGCGCTGGCACAAGCGCCGGCTCTTCAAGTGATTTCGCGCGAAGTGCGGCGGATGTCAGGTTGCGGAGCAGGTTTCCGTTCTGGATTTGTGACTACCCATCCCGGCGCTGGCAGCCGTCAGGAAATGGGGAGTGCTTCCTCCCACTCGGCCTGCTTGAAGCCGACGATCACCTTGTCCTCGCCGATTAGAAACGGCCGCTTCACCAGGTTTCCGTTTTTCGACAGGAGACCGAAGGCCTCGCTCTCGCTCATCGCCGGCAATCGGTCTTTGAGGTTGAGCGCGCGGTAGTCGATGCCGGAGGTGTTGAAAATCTTCCGCATTTCACCGCCGAAGGCTTTGAGCGCGACGGCCAACTCGGCAGGGGTGGGTGGGGTTTCGCGGATCGCCTTCACCTGATAAGGGATGCCACGGGCGTCGAGCCATTGGAGCGCGTCGCGGCAGGTGCTGCATTTCTGGTAAACATAGACGGTAAGCATGACGCGAGCTTGGCATCCGGCCCCGATCCGCGCAAGGCTGGCCGCCCCTTGATGAAATCCCAGCTCCTCGAACACATCCGCGCCGAACTCCGAGCCCGCCTCGAGCGGCTTTCCAAGGCCGCTTGCGAGGCTCACGCCGCCGCCACCGATCCCGGCAGCAAGGCGGAGGGGAAATACGACACCCGCAGCTTGGAGGCGTCGTATCTCGCCGTCGGCCAGGCGCGCCAAGTCGATGAGCTCGCCGCATCCGTGCGGATTTTCGAAACCTTGTCGTTACCGGATTTCGAGATGAATGGGGAAATCGACGCCGGCGCGCTGGTGGAGGCGGATCTCAACGGCGAGACCACGTATTTCCTGCTGGTGCCCGCGTCAGGGGGCACGGTGATAGCGCACGGCGGCCGGGAAATCACCCTGCTGACACCGGAGAGCGCGCTTTACCGGAAGCTCTTGGGCATGCGGGCCGGCGAATCGCTGGACGCGCCCGCGCTGAGCGTCACCGAGGTGAGCTGAGCCGACCACGAAAGCATTTGCCGGCGTTTGAGCCGTCGTCACGGGGCGGAAATGGAAGCGGATTTTTTTCCGTTATAACGTTAAAATGGATTGGTGCTGGTTGATCGGGCGTTGTTCCGACATCGCCTGTTTGGAATTGAAT
>CAMCCX010000170.1 GCA_945873305.1 Akkermansia muciniphila | reverse complement strand
GCACTCATCCTCTGTGCGCTGGCTAACAGCGCCTTCGCCGCGGCACCGGTCCTTCCCCGCATCACCCCCGAAGAACTCACCAAGCTGCAGCACGGCACTCCCATGATCCGCTTGGAAAAGCCCGCACCAAGTCAAGCCGCTGTCAGCCGCCCCGCCGGACAATCCATCATCAAGCAATCAGTAGTTCTGAACGACGGGAAAAACTGGACCCTCATTCCCAAGGGAGCGGTGATCTTTCTCCCACAGGCGATGAAAAACCGCGTGAATGCCAACCCGGTCGGAACGCTCCTCCCCTGGAACGATTTCCTGATCCAAAACCGGGCCTGGATCACCACCAACGATGTGTCCTTCGACCAAGCCGCCGGAACGGAAGCGCTCCCCCCCGAGCGTGTCGCCTATTGGGCGAAGCAAGAGAAAATTGTCATCGCCACCCATCGGCAAGGCCCGATCTCTATCCGCATCGCTCCGGAAACCCAAACCATCACCATGCGATGAAATTTCCCGGACTGCTATTCGCGGCTCTGTCATCCCATGCGTTCGCCGGAGCCGAAACATACGTGAACTTCATCCGCCAGACCCAGCAAGGGACCGGAGTCGTTTGGGACATGCCCGTCGCTCGCAGCGGCATGGGCCCATCCGCCATGGCGCTCGAAAGCAACGGTTCCTTGTTCCAGCTCTGGACCATCGAGCAAAACCAGGCGAAAGACTACCTGCTAGACCAAAAGCTCGTCAGTGCCTATCTGCCGAAAGCTGACATTAAAATCACCACCCTCGACCCCTACACCCTCGTCACCCGCACCCGGATCGACCAGCCGTTCTCCGTGGAGATTGACGTGGCCGACTTGTTGACGGGCATCGGTCTGCCGGATGCCGCCACCAAGGTCTTGCTACAACAACACGTCCAATCCTACGCGGAAGGACAAATCTCGCTCGACCGCGCCACGGTGGCGGCAACCGCCCCGCACTACTCCGCTTACGTTTCCGAAAACGGCAAAACCGTGCTCAAGTTTGCAGCCTCCTCCCTCAAGGCGGCCGATCCCACCCAGGCCCGCGGGGAAGAACACTTCATCATTCATGCCCTTTCCGACGGCTCTATCACCCAAACGCAGATCGCCTCGACTCACGTGCAAGTCTGGCCCGTCGCCTCCGGCGAGATCCTCGGCATCACTGAGGGGCAGGAAATCCGCTTCGACATCCCCAAGATCCAGCTCAACCTCAACGACCTCTATCCACGCAGCGACACCTATCTGATGCTCTACGAGGGCACCGCGGTCAACGGAGCGCAGGGCGTCATCGCCAAAGCCTTCCCGGTGGACCGCGACCAAACTGTTAGCAAGATCCTGGAAGTCACCGACCTCGATACCAAATTCACCAAAAACGGAACCTACACCGTGGCTCTCATCAGCGAAACCGTCTTCGGCACCGAGCTGCTTTGCCCGCCTATCACCTTCTCGGTGGATCGAACCATCACCATCAACGCGATGCAGACCGACTTCACGGACGACTCCGCGGCCCTCATCACGCCGTAACCGGACAATTTCCCCCCGACCAGACGACCGGTCGGTGTGATCGGAGGACGCAGCCCCCCCGGCATCCTCCTGATCCGCCGGCCGGTCCATTTTCCCACCCGGCACGTCGCCGGAAATCCGCCGCTTCATCCGACTCGACACGCGTCCTGATTTCGGCACGATTTCCCGGCTTCCCAACAAACCAAACCGATGTCCGAATTCCTCGTCATTCCACGCCAAGACCACGACGACCTCGTTTCCAAAGCCTACCAATCCCACGGCTACAGCGCCGATGAAGCCGCGGAAGGCGCCAAACTCTGCGCCGAGGCCGCCCGCCACGGCATCCGCACCCACCACGCGCTCAAGGCCTTGCATCTCGACCACCTCTTCGGCTCCGGAGTCGGCGGCTGCGTCCCCGGCGCGGAAATCGAAGTTCTCCCATCCCGCTTCCCCGCCTCCGAGCGCTGGAACGCTAACAAAAAACTCGGCCAGTCCGTCGCCTACCGCGCCATCGACCGCGCCATCGAGCTTGCCGACCAATACGGCATCGCCCAGATCGCCGTGGACAATGCCTTCCATTACCTCTGGGGCGGCGGCTACGTCATGGAAGCCGCCGAGCGCGGGTATTTCGCCTATACTAACTGCACTTCCGCGCTCGCCGAAGTCGTCCCTTTCGGCGGGAAATTCCCCACTCTCGGCACCAACCCACACTCGTGGGGAATTCCCAGCACCGAAGCTAACGGCTTCCCGATCGTCATGGACTGGGCCACCTCCACCGTCGCCATGGGCCGCGTCCAAACCCTCAAACGCGAGGGGAAAACGCTCCCTCCCGGTGCCGCAGTCGATGCCAACGGCCAGCCGACCAACGACCCTAACGAAGTTGCCGCCTTGCTTCCATTCGGCGGTCACAAAGGCTACGGCATGTCGCTGCTCAACGAAATTTTCGGCGGCCTCATCGGCGGCTCGCTGCCCACCATCCGCGGCCGCAAGCTCACGACTCCGGGCGAAAAAAACACCCCGGTGTTCTATTTCCAAGTCATCCACCCGGACGCGCTTTCCGGCGGAAATTTCGCCCAAGGCCGCAGCCAGATTGAAAACCTCAAGGCGGTCATCGACGACATCCTCGGCCACGGCAATGAAGCCGCCATGCTTCCAGGCCAGCTCGAAGCCGCCGCCCGCAAGCGCTCGGACGCCGCCGGCGGCCTGCTCTTCACGGCGGCGGAAATCGGCGAGTTCAACGAGATCAACGCCGAGCTCGGCCTGCCAGCCTGGGACGTCAGCAAGCTCGCCGGGGCATAACGCGGAGATACCCGGCCGTTCCGAAACTCGCCGCACTTTTTGCGGCGGGGGCTTTCTTGCTTGGCGTCCGTCACCGAGCTCTGGAAATTGGTGCCCTCGAGTATCCGTTCACACAGGGTTGAGCGGCCCTTGCAAACCCGCGCCTCCTATCAAAAGTGCAGCCCTCAAACACTACCCGTTCATCGCGCCTCGTCTTGTTTCCGCTCCTCGCCTGCGGACTTTGTCTCGGCGGAGAAGCCACGGCCGAGGAGAAAACAACATCAACCGCCTCGCTCACCATCGAAGCCGGCACTCCCGCCGGAAAAGTCAGCCCAATGCACTACGG
>CAMCCX010000169.1 GCA_945873305.1 Akkermansia muciniphila | reverse complement strand
TCGATCTGGGTGAATTCCGGCTGCCTATCAGCGCGGAGGTCCTCGTCACGGAAGCAGCGGGCGATCTGGAAATACTTCTCCATGCCGGCGACCATCAGCAGCTGTTTGTATTGCTGCGGCGCTTGTGGCAGCGCGTAGAAACGGCCGGGGTTGAGGCGCGACGGCACGAGGAAATCGCGGGCACCTTCCGGCGTCGGGTTCGAGAGGATCGGCGTTTCGATTTCATAGAACCCGGAGTCGTCGAGGAAGCGGCGGGCGGCGGAGGTGATCACGCTGCGCTGGCGGATGTTCTTGTTCATGCGCGGGCGGCGCAGGTCGAGATAGCGGTATTTCATCCGCAGGTCCTCGTTGGAAAGCTCCTTGTCGAGCTGGAACGGCAACACGTCCGCCTTGTTGACGATGGTGAGTCCGGTGGCGACGATCTCGATCGCGCCGGTGCCGATCTTGGCGTTTTCCGAACCTTCGAGGCGCTTGGAAACGCGGCCTGTCACCTGGACCACATCCTCTTCACGCAGCGTGTGAGATAGAGCGGAAACCTCGGGATTTTCGTCCGGATGGAAGACGCACTGGGTCAGCCCCTCGCGGTCACGCAGGTCGATGAAAATAACACCGCCGTGGTCGCGGGCTGAGTTCACCCAGCCGATGAGCGTGACGGTTTGATCGATGTGGGAGTCGCGGAGTTCGTTGCAATGATGAGTGCGCATGATGGAGAGAAATTGAAGATTTTTTTAACCGCAGATGAACGCAGATGGACGTTGATAAGAGGAAGATTTACGGGGCTTTGCGGCGGATGAAATTTTGAGCGGTTGCGACCACCCGGCGGAATTCGAGTTTGGCATTTTTGAAATTTAGAATGAGACCTACGGGGAGTCCTGTGATTCTCAAGTAATTGAGCATTTGCCCAATCTCATGGTCGGTGATGCGCTCGATGACTTTGGTATCCACGATCACAAGTCCGAAGGCGATCAAATCGGGAACATATTCCGATACTTGCACTCCACGATAAATGAGCGGATATCGGGGCTGCTGCAAAAATGGGATGTTTCTATAACCAAATTCCACCACTAAAGAATTCTCATAAGGCTTCTCATGAAACCCATGACCGATCTCATTCAACACATCAAACGCTGAACCAATGATGGTGTCGGTCTCTTTCTTATATGAAAAATCTGCGTCCATCTGTGTTCATCTGCGGTTGAAATCCTCTTCCCTCTTCAAGCCAGCAGCGGCCCGTCGGGTTGGAGCAGGCGGTCGGTGAGCCAGTCGATAGCAGTCCCGGCGGTGCCGGATTCCTCGGTGCGACTGGCGAGGATCTTGAGTTTGAGCACGGGATACTCGGCACCCACCACGAGGGCGAAGCGCGCGCCGGATTTCTCCGCGCTTTGGAATTGTTTGGCGACCTTGGGGCAGCCCATCGGCAGGTCCGCGGAGATGCCCGCGCGGCGCAGGCTGGTGACGAGTTGGAGTGATTCGGCACGCTTCGTTTCGTCCGCGACGACGACGTAGATGTCGCAGGCGGCGGCGTTGCGCTGGAGCCAGACTTCCATTTGCATCGCGGTGTGCGTCGTTTCCTCGATGAGGTTGCGGATGACGTAGTCGCCCATCGCGAATCCGGTGGCCGGCATGTCCACGGCTCCATCAGAAATGGTGGAAATGAGCGTGTCATAGCGACCGCCGCCGGCGACGGCGCGCATGGATTTCTTGGCGTCGAACACTTCGAAGACCACGCCGGTATAATAAGCGAGGCCGCGGACGATGGAGAGATCCAGCTCGATGAACCCGGCGAAGCCGCGGGCGGCGAGGTCCTCGCGGATCGCTAGATAGGCGGCGGAGGCGTTGGCGGGATCCGCGATGAAGCCGCGGACGCCGTCGGGCGTTAGGGAGAACGCGGCGAGCTTTTGCTCGAGCACTTCGGGTTTCTCGCGCTCGATCTTGTCGATGATGCCGAGGAAATCCGGGATGCGGTCTTCGGCGATTCCGTTAGCCGCGGCGAAGGCGATCCACGCCATCCGGTCGGAAACACGGACGACGAAATCCCCCTCGACGAAGCCGAAGGAAAGCATTGTCTCGATGGCCAGCGAAATGAGTTCCGCATCGGCGGCGGGACCACCTTCCCCGAGGATATCGACGTTGAACTGATGGAACTCGCGTCCCCTGCCCTTCTGCGGTTTTTCGTAGCGGAAACACTGGCCGATTTCGAACCACTTGAGCGGTTTCGGGAAATCCCGCTGGTGCTGGGCGACGATGCGCGCCAGCGAGGCGGTGACTTCCGGGCGGAGCGTGACATCGCGTCCACCCTGGTCCTCGAACCGGAAAAGCTGCGAGGAAAGCTCGCCGCCGGACTTTTTCAAATAGAGTCCGGTATCCTCCAAAACGGGGGTTTCGTATTCGACATAACCGCAGCGGCGGGCCACGTCGCGCCAAGTTTCGAACAAATAATTGCGGACCGCGCATTCACGGGGAGTGAAGTCGCGGAATCCTGGAAGTGCTTGGAAAGTAGGTCCTGCCATGGCGGGCGGCGAGGATGCACGCCGTTTCCAGCATTTCAAGGCGGGATTACAGCGACTATTTCATCGTGACCGGCGGGCGGTCAGGCGGTTGGGAGAATATGACTTATTCCCACTCGATGCTGGCCGGCGGCTTGGTGGAGACGTCGTAGAGCACGCGGTTGATGCCCTTCACCTCGTTGAGAATGCGGTGGCTGGTCTCGCGCAGAATGATCGGCGGGAGCTCGACCCAGTCGGCGGTCATCGCGTCTTCGGAAACGACGGCGCGGAGGGTGATGGCCCACTCGTAGCTGCGCTCGTCGCCTTTGACGCCCACGGTTTTCACCGGGATGAGGCCGGCGTATGCCTGCCAGACTTTGTCATACCAGCCGTGTTCCTTGAGCTTTCCGATGAAGATGGCGTCGCACTCGCGGATGATGTGGAGCCGGTCTTCGGTGACGATTCCGGGGCAGCGCACGGCCAGGCCGGGGCCGGGGAACGGGTGGCGCTGGAGGATGTCGTGGGCGATGCCTAACGAAGCGCCGAGTTCGCGGACTTCGTCCTTGAAGAGCTCGGCCAACGGTTCGAGGACCTTGCCCTGGGCCTGGAGTTCGAGAATCCGGTCCACGCGGTTGTGGTGGGTCTTGATCTTCGAGGCTTTCGATTTCGCGTTGGACGCGCTTTC
>CAMCCX010000168.1 GCA_945873305.1 Akkermansia muciniphila | reverse complement strand
TGAGTTGATAAGCTGCCAAAAGTCAGCCGCAACGGCCTTTAGCCGCCCCCGTGGGGACGACCTGGACATGCGCCGCCGCCTCCCCGGCCCTTGTGGGTCGGTTTGGCGGCATCGTTGCGGTCGATGCCAACCGCTTTTGGCAGAGGATTATCAAGTCCCCATCCGCCGAAGCGGACGCCGTGATTCAATCCGCCTGGGAATGCCGGGGCAAGGTCAAACGGCGATAGTAAAAATAAGACGAGAACCCATCCACCGGTGGTGTGATTTCAACGCCCCGCTTGCTCCAGTTACGCTGGAGTTTTTGACTGAAATCCAAGCTCTTCACCGTGGTCGGCAAAGGTCATTCAGGAGGGAGGATGACCGGCAGACGGTGGCGTCCGAAGCGCCGGTAAATGGAGAAATCGCGGCGGTCGGTGGTGATGATTTTCGCGTTGCGATGGATTTCGCCTAACCTTCGCGAGTAGAAAGATCCGCTGGACCGGAAAACATTCCGCGATAGGGCGACGCCAGCTTGGCGAAATCGACGGTATCGGCCTCCATCTCGCGGGCCAACGCCCGGCGCACGACCGCCGACACGGGTTCTTTGCCCGCCTTCGCTTTGTTTCGCAGCTGGATCTCAAGAGCCTCAGGGATTTTCACCGTCAGGGTCTTCATGGTATGACGGAGGGTATTACCGTGTTCCGCAAAGGCAATGTGCAATCATGCGGCTCAGGTGGCTCTTGAGGGTGTCTCATGGCAAGGAGCGGGATTGACGGTGCCACAGGGCAAGGCTATGCTTCCCTTGCTGTGACTACAAAGGATTTAATCACCACCGACCCGGACATTCTGGGTGGGACCCCTGTTTTCAAGGGAACGCGCGTGCCCGTAAAAACGCTCTTTGATTACCTTGAGAACAACTACACCCTCGGGGAATTCGTGGAGTGCTTTCCATCCGTGAGCCGCGAGGCTGCACGAGCCCTGCTGGAGAGATCCGAATCCGTCCTTCTGACCGTGGCATGAAGATATTGCTCGACGAGTGCGTGCCGTGGCCGATGCACAAACTGCTGGACGGGCATGACTGCACCACCACGCAATGGCGAGGCTGGGGCGGAATCAAAAACGGCGACCTCATCCGTCTGGCAGAGAAGGAATTCGACATTTTCATCACTTCGGATCAGAACCTCCGCTACCAGCAGAATCTCGCGGGTCGGTGTCTCGCCATCCTTGAGCTTTCCACCAACGACCTCCGCCGCATTCTCGCCGCCTCCAGCGACATCGTGGCCGCCGTGACCACCACCGGTGCCGGTGAATACCGGCATTTGGAGATCCCGTAGCATCACCAAGGCCGCGCCTTCGTGAAGGCGCCCGCTCGAAAGCCTTGGAGGCACCTAATTTCCGGCAAAAGCGATTGGCCTTACCATTGCCGTTGACCCGCCCCCGTTCACTGGCGAGGGTGCGCCCATGTTTATCGATCACATCCGCATTTTCGGAAAGGCCGGCGACGGCGGCAATGGCGTGGTCTCATGGAAACGTGAGAAATTCGTCCCCCGCGGCGGTCCGGACGGCGGCGACGGCGGGAGGGGAGGCGACATCGTCCTCGTCGTGGACAACTCCGTGGACAACCTCCGCGCCTATCATTACGACCCCAAGCTCATCGCCGAGGACGGCAAAAACGGCGCGGGCGGCCGGAAAACCGGGAAAAGCGGCAAGATCGTCATCGGCAAGGTGCCTCCCGGCACGGTCGTTTTCCGCAGCAATGCGGTGACCGTCCAGGAAGCCGTGGAATTCGAACGCAGCGCCGAGGGCATCGATCTGGAACCCATCGCCGACCTCACCGAGGTCGGTCAGGAATTCGTCCTCTGCAAAGGCGGCGATCCGGGCAAGGGCAACTGGAATTTCAAAACCGCCACCAACCGCACCCCGGTCGAGCACACCCTCGGCACTCCCGGCGAGGTCTCCGTTTTCTACTTGGAGCTCCGTCGCATCGCGGATGCGGGCTTGGTCGGATTTCCCAACGCGGGGAAATCGACGCTGCTCGGCAAGCTTTCCGCCGCCAAACCGAAGGTCGCCTCCTATCCGTTCACCACGCTCCAACCGGTTGTCGGCGTCGTCGAGTTTCCCAGCTACCGCCGCTGCACGATCGCGGACATTCCCGGCCTGATCGAGGGCGCGCATGAAAACCGGGGCCTCGGCCACGAGTTCCTCCGCCACATCACCCGCTGCCGGGTGCTGCTTTTCGTCATCGACATGGCGGGCAGCGAGGGCCGCGACCCGATTTCCGATCTGGAAATCCTGCGCCGCGAAATCAAGGAATACGACGAGGAGCTGGCCCGCTTCCCGTGGAAAATCATCGCCAACAAGATGGACCTCGAAGGTGCCGCCGAGAACCTCGAAATCTTCCGCGCGCGCTTTCCCAAGGTCGATATCATCCCGATCTCCGCGGAAGGGGAAACGGGCTTGGACGATCTCAAGCAGGTTCTCGACAACGAGATCGGACATCGCTCGGACAAATAAACACCCGCCCGGTTTATGGACACGTCTCCCCAACGGGTATTCGTTTACGGCACCCTTCGCCGTGATGGCTCGAACCATTTCCGAATGGCCGGGGCGGAGTTCATTTCCTGCGGCACGATCAGCGGCCGGATGTATCGCATCGACTGGTATCCCGGCTTGGTCCTCGACCCTGCGGGCGATGAAATCCATGGCGAGATTTACGCCGTCGGGCCTGAATTGCTCTCGATGCTCGATGTCTTCGAAGGCGTGTCCGCCGGCGAGGTCGAGGGCAGCGAGTATCGCCGCGTGGAAACCACGGTGATCAAGCAGGACAGCCAGACGATGAGCGCCTGGGTTTGGGAATGGCTCGGACCCGTCGATGAAAGCCAGCGCGTCTCCGGCGGCGACTGGCTCAGCGAGCAATAATCAACCGCGCGATCAGCGGCCGCCCGGATTTACTTTCGACACCGGAAGCGGATAGGTGGGAGGGAAATAGGGGCGGTCGAGCGGGTTCGGAGCTGGCTCGGCGATCACGACTTTGGCGCTCTTCGCGCTTTTCGCACTCTTCGAGCTGTGAACTTCGGCGTTGCCGCTGTTCGGATCGAGCTTGGCGAGCAGGGCTTGGACGGCTGCGATCGACTCGGGCATCGTGGCGATCGCGCATTGGGAAGCGATCCGCATGCAGTCCGGCGCGGCGGTGATGGAGGTTTCGACGATGGAGGCGACGAGAGCTACATCGGCGTCGCTGGCCTTGATGGCGGTTTTGACGATTTCGCAAGCGCAGCTC
>CAMCCX010000167.1 GCA_945873305.1 Akkermansia muciniphila | reverse complement strand
GGCGACCATGATCATCTGCGCGATCATCGGCATCGTCATCGAACTGCTAGCTTATCGTCCGCTGCGCAACCGCCCGAAACTCACCGTGCTGATCACTGCCATCGGAGTTTCCCTGCTCATCGAATACACCTGCCAGCACAGGGCTTTCTTCGGTGCGTCCCAGAAAGCGTTTCCGAAACTGCTACCCACCGGAAATTTCACGCTGGGCGGGATTTCGTTCAACACCACCCAGTTCGTCGTCCTCGGCGTGACTCTCGTGCTGCTAGCCGCGCTCACCTTCATCGTGAAAAGAACCCGCATCGGCATGGCGATGCGCGCCGTCTCCCACAACTCCGGCGCCGCCTCGCTGATGGGCATCAGCAACTCGTTCATCATTTCCTTCACCTTCGGCCTCGGCTCCGCCCTCGCCGGCGCCGGCGGTATCCTCTACGGCATGACCTACACCGGCATCGAGCCGCTGATGGGGGTGAACGTCGGGCTCAAGGCCTTCGTCGCGGCCGTGTTAGGAGGCATCGGAAATCTCCCGGGAGCCGCACTCGGAGGGCTTGTGCTTGGCGTGGTGGAAACCTACGCCGGCGGCATGTCGGGCATCTCGACGTATCGCGATGGCATCGCCTTCGCCATCCTCATCATCATCCTGATTTTCAAACCAACCGGCCTGCTCGGTTCCAAACAGATCGAAAAAGTCTGAGAACATGCCGAACATTGTAAAAGACCCGCGCCTCCTTCTCCTCGTCGCCGTCGTGCTCGCGGTGGTGGCGGGCATGGGCGCGGACCGGATGAATCCCTACTACAGCGGTGTCGTCATCGACATCGGCATCGCGATCATCCTCGCCGTCAGCCTGAACCTGATCAACGGCCACACCGGCCAGTTCAGCCTCGGCCACGCTGGTTTCATGTCGGTCGGTGCTTACGTGTCCGCGATGATCACGCTCGAACTGCAAAAAAGCATGGGCCCCGACGCGCTGCCCTGGGCGTTCCTTCCCGCTCTCGTCGCCGGTGGCACGGTCGCCGCGGTCGCCGGATTGTTAGTCGGCGTGCCCTCCCTGCGTTTGAAGGGCGACTACCTCGCCATCGTCACCCTCGGTTTCGGCGAAATCATCCGCGTGATTTTCCAAAACGTCGAAGCCGCCGGAGCCGCCAGCGGACTCAGCGGCATCCCCCGGCTCACCGGCCTCACGTGGACGTTCATGCTCGCCGCCTTCACCGTCTATGTCGTCGCCTGCCTCGTGAATTCCACCTACGGCCGCGGCTTCATCGCAGTGCATGACGACGAGGTCGCCGCCAGTTCCATGGGCCTCAACCCGACCCGCTACAAGGTCACCGCCTTCGTCATCGGTGCGTTTTTTGCGGGCATCGCCGGTGGATTGTTCGCCCATCACAAAACCTCCATCACCCCGCAGGTCTTCGATTTCATGAAAAGCTTCGAAGTCGTCGTCATGGTCATCCTCGGAGGCATGGGCCGCACCGCAGGAGTTATCCTCGCCGCGATCCTGCTCACCCTCGCGCCGGAGTTCCTGCGCGCCGTGGCGGAATACCGGATGATCATCTACGCGCTGCTCATCATCTTCATGATGATCGCGCGCCCCCAAGGGCTCTTCAATTGCGAGCGAAAGAAGAAACCGTTAGCCGTGAAGCCATGAGCAAGCCTTTGTTGGAACTTGAAAACGTCACCATCCGCTTCGGCGGCCTGACGGCGGTGAGCGACGTGAGCCTGAAAGTCGGCGAGGGCGAACTGATCGGCCTCATCGGCCCGAACGGCGCGGGCAAGACCACCGTCTTCAACATGATCACCGGCGTCTATCAACCGACGGATGGGAAGATCCTGTTCAATGGAAAACCGACCGCCGGCGTGAAACCTCACGTGCTCACCAAAAGCGGCATGGCCCGCACCTTCCAGAACATCCGGCTCTTCGGCTCGATGAGCGTCTTCGACAACGTCCGCGCCGCCACTCAGCTCCACCGCAGTCACGGCATCCGCGAAGCGCTCTGGCGCGGCCGGTCCCATCATGCGGGCGAGAAAGAAGTCGAGGATCGCGTGCTCGATCTGCTCGAAGTTTTCTCCCTCCAGGACTACCGCGACGAACCCGCCACCAGCCTGCCATACGGCGGGCAGCGGCGTTTGGAAATCGTCCGCGCCATGGCCACCCAGCCGAAGCTTCTGTTACTTGACGAACCCGCCGCCGGGATGAATCCCTCCGAAAAGGAAGACCTCATGCATCTCATCGAGTTCATCCGCAAGCGCTTCGGCATGGCCATCCTGCTCGTCGAGCACGACATGAAAGTCGTCATGGGCATCTGCGAACGCATCGCCGTCCTCGAATACGGCGTGAAGATCGCCGAGGGCACTCCGAAGGAAATCCAGTGTCATCCGAAAGTCATCGAAGCCTACCTCGGGGCATCCGCTACACCCATTGAAACCGCCCATGCTTGAGGTCGAAAATCTCCACGTCTCCTACGGCGCGATCAAAGCCCTCCACGGTGTCAGCCTGAAGGTGCCCAAGGGTAGCATCGTCACGCTCATCGGAGCGAATGGCGCCGGGAAATCCACCACGCTGCGCGCTCTATCCGGATTGGTGAAATCCACCGCCGGATCCATCCATTACGACGGTCAGGAAATTTCCAAAGTGCCCGCGCACAAGATCGTCGGACGTGGGCTCTGTCATGTGCCGGAAGGACGGATGATCTTCGCCAACCTGACGGTGCATGAAAACCTGAAGATGGGCGCCTATCTCCAGCACGACCGCAAGTGGATCGCGGAGCAGACGGATTATGTATTTGGTTTGTTTCCGCGGCTCAAGGAACGCGAGAGCCAATCCGCCGGCACGCTTTCCGGCGGTGAACAGCAGATGCTGGCCATCGGCCGGGCATTGCTGAGCAAACCGAAGTTCCTGATGCTCGACGAACCGTCCCTGGGCATCGCGCCGCTGCTGGTGAAGACCATTTTCGAACGGATCGTGGAGATCAACCGCGAGCAGGGACTGACGATTCTGCTCGTCGAACAGAACGCGAATCTCGCGCTGGACATCTCCAGCTACGCCTACGTGTTGGAAACCGGAAAGATTCTGATCGAAGGTCCGTCGGCCCAGGTGAAGGCGGACCCACAGGTGCAGGCCGCCTACCTCGGAGCGTAGCTAGCAGCTCGCGTTCTTCGGCTTCACCAGCCACGAGGTGATCACGCCGGTGGCAAGGATTCCGAGAATCACCGCGAGGATGGTCAGGTTGAACGAGTCACCGAGCCAGACTTTGAGCCATTTCGCGGCGAGCATTTTCACGCCGACCACCAGCAGGATCAACGAGA
>CAMCCX010000166.1 GCA_945873305.1 Akkermansia muciniphila | reverse complement strand
ATGCCGGCGGCCCGGGCCTTCTGGGCGATCCGGGCGATGCACATTTCCACATCCGCCGGGGCGGTCTGCATGAGGTCGGCAAGCTCGTCGATGAGAACCACGATGTATGGAAACTTGCTAGGGATCTGCTCGTCGTAAACTTCCTCGTCGTCCTCATCCGCTTCGGGGCCGAGATCGCCGTCGCTGAGAGCGGAGGCAAGCGAGTCCATCTCGGTGTCCGGCTCGTCCTCCATCATCGACCACGGTGGCGCCTGGTGGCTGCCAGGGACCGCGGGATCGAGCAATTCGCTCGGATCGAACGGAGCGTCAGACTCCGGGGCATCATCCAACAGTTCCTCGTCGGCCACTTCCGGCTCCGGCTCGGGGGCGGGCTTTTCCTTCTCCGGGATGGGGCGGGAGTTGAAGCTGTCGAAATTCCGCACGCCGACCTTGGCGAAGATCTTGTAACGCTTTTCCATCTCGTTGACCACCCACTTGAGGGCGGCCACGGTCTTTTTCGGATCGGTGACGACCGGCACCACGAGGTGCGGCAGTCGGTTATACATCTGCATTTCCACCACCTTGGGGTCCACCATGATGAAGCGCAGCTCGTCCGGGCTGAACTTGAAGAGCATGGACGCGATGATCGAGTTGATGCAGACGGATTTCCCGGAACCGGTCGCTCCCGCCACGAGACAGTGCGGCATGGCTGCTAGATCGGCGATGACCGTGTTCCCATAGACGTCCTTGCCGAGGGCGAGCGGGATCTTTTTCTTGGAGGAGTTGAAATCCGTGGAATAGAGCAGCTCGTGGAGTGGCACGGCGACCTTCTTGCTGTTCGCGATTTCGATGCCGACGGTGTCCTTGCCGGGAATCGGCGCGAGGATGTTGATGCGCTCGGCGCAGGTGGCGCGGGCGATGTCCGCCTCTAGCTGCGAGATGCGGGAAACGCGCAGGCCGGTGGATGGATAGATCTCGTAGCGGGTGATGGTGGGACCCCGGGTGATGGGACCGGCCGTCACGTCGATGCCGAAGGCCTTGAGCGTATCAATGATGATCTGGCGGGTCTCTTCCTTGTGGTCGTCATCCGCATCCGAGTCGTCCACCTCTGGCAGCGGATCGAGCAGGGCGAACTCCGGGATCCGGTAGTTGGGGAACCGCCCCTCTTGGAGTCCCTGATGCTCCGGGGACGGCTTGCGGCTGAATGGGTTTTTCCCGATGAGTTCGGGGTCGATGGCACGCCGCTGGGAAGCGTCGATGATCTCAGGCGTGGGAATTTCGCGCAGCGGCAGCATCACCTGCGGGTCTTCAGCAGCCGCTTTGGCCGAGGTCGCGGACTTCGCAGTCTCGCGGTCCTTGCGGCGTTGCTCGCGCTGGCGTTCGCGCTCGGCGAGCATTTCCGCCTCGCGGGCGGCGACTTTGCCGTTCGCGCTGCGGTTTGCCTGCCATTCGTGGAACTTCAGGCGAGCCAGGCGATAGCAGGCTTTGACGAAACGCACCGGCTGCTGGCCGGTCAGCAGGATCACGGCTACCAGATAGGCTCCGCCAGTCAGGATGAGCGTGCCTGCCCGGCCGATGACGTTGGTGAGGACGAAGCCGCCGAGACCGTCGCCAATGACGCCGCCGGGACCGCTGAGATTGCAGGTGTGCGCCCATTCCTTGAAGAAGAAATCCGCGGCATCCAGCCAAGCAGCTCCCGCTAGCAGGAGGATGCTGAATCCGAGCACCGCCCGCGGCCAGATCTTCGCGTCGAAGGCCAGCTTGACGATGCCGAACCAGATGAAACCGACCGGTAGCAGATAGCCGGCAGCACCGAAAAGCAGGATTTGCATGAATCCCAGAATGCCACCCACCGGGCCTATCAAGTTTTCACCCGCAACGCCGGTCTTCCCGGCCATCGCCTCCAGCGGCCCCCATTTCGGCAGGTCCGCCGGGCTGTATTTCACCAGCGAAAGCAGCAACAACAGACCCGCGGTGATCCAGATGATCCCGATGATCTCGTTCGACCACCGCGTCGGTTCGGGAAGTTCGCCCCGTTTCTTGTTGTCCTTGGCTGCCATGAGATTCGCTGCGGCGACAGCATTCCCCGACTCGCGGCCGGGGGCAAGATTGTTTTCAGACCCGGAAAATAAGGAATTCCGAACCAATCCGGACTTGGACCCCGCGCCGGGCCGGACAAATCTGTCGCCGTGCGCCTGCTCACGCTGAAAATCCAAGAACCCCTGCCCGGCCTCGTCCTGCCGGACATGGCAGCCGAGCACGGCCCCGAGGAAGCCGCGCGCCGCTATCGCGCCATCGTCGTGACCACCCTGCGGCAGCTCCGCGGGCTTTCCGACGCGCGGCTCCGCTTGACCATCGAGCCCGGCGACGCCGACGAGGCGGTGCGCTTCTGGCTGCTTCCGCGGTTGGCCGACCGCTGGCAGGCCGAAAGCGCCGTTTTCCGCAGTGAGGGCTGGGAAATCGATTTCGGAGGAAACTCCGATGAATTCCCGATCCGCGCCACCGGCGAAATCCTCTGCCCGCACCTCGGTGCGCGCTGGGTCCACGCCGCGCTGCTTGGCCTCGGCCGCACGACTCACCGCGTCATCGGACCGGCGAGCGGCGGCGGCGAATATTTCGCGGCCCATGCGGTAGAAAATTCCACCGAGGAGTTTGCCCCACGAATCCTGCCGGAACTCCCGGTCATTCAGACCCACGACCACTGGCACCAAGCGCTCAACAGCGCACTCGGTCCGGCACTGAAACGCGCTTGGGAGGAGGAAGCCTAGAAACCCGGCGCGGAGCTTGCTTGATCCGCGGCGACGGGTGAAATTGCCGCCGCATGCCGCTCGTCCGCCACAGCCGATTCACCGCCGTCGATTTCGAATCGGCCGGCGCGTCGCGGGGGAAAACCGACAGCCCGGTGCAAGTCGGCCTCGCCAGTTGGTCGGCGGAAAACGGGCACTCGGACGCGTTCGTTTCCTACCTTTTCACCGATCAACCCATCCAGTGGGCCGCGCGGAAAGTCCACGGGATCGGCCCGGAGGATCTGGCCGACGCGCCCTCGATGCTCATGTTGTGGCCGGAATTCAAACGCCGACTCGCCGGCGCAGTCGTGGTGGCCCATGGCAAAGGCACCGAAAAACGTTTCCTCCGCGCCTTCCCCGGCCATGGCTTCGGGCCGTGGATCGACACGCTGCTGCTGGCCCGCGCCGCCTGGCCGGAGCTGCCGGATCACTCGCTCGGCGCACTTTGCGAAGCGCACGGACTGACCGAACCCATCCAGACGCTGGTCCCCGCGAAGTCGTGGCATGACGCGCTTTTCGACTCGGTCGCCTCGCTCGTCCTGCTGGCCCATCTGGTGGAAACCCACGCCCTCGCGGATCATCCC
>CAMCCX010000165.1 GCA_945873305.1 Akkermansia muciniphila | reverse complement strand
TCATCACCATGACCCAAGACGCACAGGGCAGGCCGACCTACACGAAACAAGAGGACTTCATGACGGCGGGCGACACGTCTTTCCGCCCGATCGCCGTGCGCTTCGGCCCGGATGGGAATCTCTACGTCGTCGATTGGTATAACAAAGTCATCTCCCACAACGAGGTGCCGCGCACTCACCCGGAACGCGACAAAACACGCGGCCGGATCTGGCGCATCAAGCCAAAGGGCTCCCCCACCCCGCCGGTGCCGGACCTTGTCGCGGCAGACACCTCCGCACTCATTGCCGCGCTTGACCATCCCTCCGCCCTCGTCAGCCGCCTCGCATGGATTGAGATCGGGAAACGCGGTGACAAATCCATGGTGCCCGCCCTCGCCGCGATTGTCGGTGATGCATCTTCAAATCTTTCCCGCCGGATTGCAGCCTTTTGGGCAATCGAAGAACTCGGCGCACTCGACGCTATGTTGCTTTCCCAGTGGGCCGCCGATCCCTCTCGTCACATGCGCTACGAGGTCGTCCGCGCGGCGGGTGATTTAAAGAGCCTCGACCCCACCGCATTCTTAAAACTCATCCAGCCCGGTGAAACAGATTTCCGCGTCCGCACCGCCGCTGCCAACGGCATCCGCCACCACTCCGCCGCCACCCCGGAAATGCTGGCTGCACTTGCCCTCTTCGTCGCACCGCAATCCCACGGCACGACCGTTCGTGAAAAGTATGAGAGCGACTTCCTGCGCTATCAGATCCGTTGGGCTTTCGAGACGCATCCCGTGGCTACTCGCACCCTGCTCGCCAAGGCGGATTTCCCCACGGAGGCGCGCTCCCTTGCTCTCCTCGCCCTCCCGGCGGAAGAGTCCGCACTGGGGATCGTGAAAATGCTACCCACCCTCGACCGCAGCCCAAACGCGGATGAAATCGCCCTGCTCGGCAGCCAACTCAAACAACCCGCCGTGAGCACCGCATTTTCTCAAATGCTCGCCTCGGACAAGACCCGTATCGGCACCCTCCGCAGCCTGCTGAAATTCGACGCCTCTGCCGCCTCCGACGTGAGCCTTCGCGGCGCGGTGACCGATGCGGCCAAAGCACTCGATTCCAAGGAACACGAACTCATCCTCGCTCTCGCGAGGAAATTCCGGATCAGCGAACTCATCCCGACCGTGCTGAAACTCTCCGAAACGGGAGCCATCACCCGCACGGCATCGTTGAAAACTCTCAATGAAATCGGTGATACCGATCCCGCGCGTTTCGAGCCCTTCCTCGCCTCCACAGATCCGGAAACGCGGCGCGAAGCCGTGATCGGTTACTCCTCCGCCGCCGGAGCTGCCGGCGTCGCAAAGATCGCCGAGCTCTGGGCCTCGCTTCCAGGCGTGCTGCGCGAACTCGCCACCAATGGCATGTTGCGAACCAAGGAAGGCACGGAAGTCTTCGTGCTCGCCATGGCCGGGGGCAAATTCACAGACGCTGGATTGGCCGCCACCGATCGGGCGATTTCCCAGCTCGGCATCGATAATCCCGCCGTCCGAAAACTGCTCGAAGCCAGCAAAAGTCTGCTCATGCCCGTGATCGTCCTCGACGGAAATCCAGCAGGAAACATCCCTCCCCACATCGATCTCAAGGGGCCGTTCACGGTCGAGTCCTGGGTAAAGTTTGACGCCCCGCTGGACAACACGGACAGCCTGCTCGGCAAGGAAGGGTTCGTAGATTTCAATTTCTATGCTGCCACCCCACGCCTTCACGTTTCCTCAAGCGACCTCATCGCCGCCTCGCGACCCATCGCTCCGGACGTTTGGACGCACATCGCATTCACCAGAGACGCCAGCGGCGAACTCCGGCTCTATCTGGATGGCGAGCCGGACACGACCGCCGCAGTGAATTTCACCGGCGATCTCCTCGGCCTGAATCTGGGAGTATCCATCGCCGGGGGCGGGACCGCCGGACGCTTCACCAGCTTCCGCGTGTGGAATCGCGCACGCACCGCAGCGGAAATTCAAAACGCCCGCCGCACCCGCTTCGAGCAGACGGAGACAGCCGAGGGTCTGCTCCACAACCTTCCCGGAGACAGCGGCCCGAATGTCGTCATGACCCTGGATTTCCCGGAGTTGCGGACCCCTGCTGAGGCTGCCGCGCTCCTGAAAACATTCGAGCTCACCAAGGCCAAGGCGGAAAAACCCGGCGATGCTGCCAACGGTCGCAAGCTCGCCCAGACCTCCTGTTATATCTGCCACCAAGTCAAAGGCGAGGGCATGGCAATCGGCCCTGATCTCAGCGGTGCGGGAGCCATGGGTATCGACGGTCTGCTGCGCAACATCCTCCAGCCCAACGAGCAGCTCGAGAGCGGTTACTACCGTCACGACATCACCCTCAAGGACGGCACCCTCGCCAGCGGTTTCCTCTCCTCCGAGGATCAAACACGCATCGTCCTCCGCCAGATCGGCACGGACGACCGCGTCATCCCCCGCGAACAGATCGACTCCCATAAAATCTCAAAACGCAGCCTCATGCCCGAGGGCCTCATCGCCGGCTACACCGACCAGCAAGTCGCGGATCTCTTCGCGTATCTGCTATCGCTAAAGTAGTGCTTGTTGTTCACTCTCTTGCTTCAACGCGCACGCGCAAAAAGCCGGATGCACTGCCAGCGAGCGGCGGGGAGCGCCATACTTCACGGGTGGTGCCATCCGGATTCGGTGTGGAGCTGACGAGTACGGCGTTCGGCTGCCAGATTGTTAGACTGGAAGAGTATTCAACTTGGAAACTGATATCCGTGGCGGCGACCCGCCGTTGGCAAGCCAAGGTCAGGCAATCAACGGGTTGGCCTTCCACGCTCGTTGAAATGAGGTTTCCGAAGGTCACACTGCCCGCCTTCGCGGGGCCTGACGCGAGTGCATATCCCAATCAGAGCAGCGGCAACCTACCCGGACCGGCTTGCTTGCGAAACTCTCCGGGGGGGACTCCCATCTTCTTTCTGAACAAACGACTCATGTATTCCGGGTGTGAAAACCCCGCTTTTTTAGCCACTTCGGCGAGCGAAAGATCGGACTCGGCCAGCAGTTGGCAGACCCGGCCCAGTCGGACGCGCAGGATTTCCCCCTTGGGTGAGCTTCCGAGGATTTGTGAGAAGCGCCGTTCCATGACACTTCTGGACAGCGGAACCGCTCGGAGCAGGGACTCCACGTCCACTCCGTCGCACGCGTGTTCGCGAATGTATTTCAGGGCTTCGGCGATTTGCCGGTCTGGGATCGCAAGCACATCGGTGGAATGCCTCTCAGCCACGCCGATGGGTTTGACCAAAGCCGGTGTTTCAGGCGCGCTTTCCCCGGCCATGAGACGGTCCAACAGAGACGCCGCCTCATACCCGATCTGTT
>CAMCCX010000164.1 GCA_945873305.1 Akkermansia muciniphila | reverse complement strand
CGGTGTCGTCATCGAGATCTCCGAGGAATGGGAAACGGGCAAAGTCTACCTCCAACCCGAAACCAAAAAACAACAACCGAACTAACCGCAAAACTCTAGCAGTCCAGATCTCAATCAGAAAATTTTACAGAAAAAAATTTGCGCGGCCGGTGAAGAGCCCGACTTTGACTAGGGCGAGGAGCATCATGATGACGATGGTCATCTCCAAAAGCGTGAAGGCTTTGGGTAACTGGCGGGACAAACGCGGCGTTTTCATGACGGGAATTGCTTAACGGATCCGGAATTCTTTTGAAAGCTGGAAATCAGATGGCTTATCCTTTGAAGAGCTTCACGGCTTCCATGAAGTTTTTCCGGAATTCGGGATCTTCGATGAGGCTCTTGAGATAGAGCAGCGCGAAGAACGAGGCGACGGAAATGAGCGCCACGGAAAACAGCCACCACGTGAGGGATTTGTCCTTTGGGGCGATGAACGGCACAAACCAGGCGTCCCGGTCGACGATCTGGGTGGTGTACATCTGGCTGTTGGCCCTGAGTTGGGCGATTAGTTCGTCAGCGAGCTTGCTGCTGTTTGCCACGAAAAGATGTTTGTAGCGTTTGCCCGGGACATCGGGAATCTCCACCGTGCGGATGCCGTCGGGCAGCGATTCCGGAGGCCGCAACGTGTGGATGTGCGTCTCATAAACATACTTCTCGCGGAGCCAGCGGTCGAAACGGGTGAGTTGCATGGAGGTGCTGGGTTTCGGGTTTAAATTCCGCTTTGCATCATCTTCGGACCCATCAGGAAAATCGGCAGGAAGGTCCCGACGAAAACCGCGGCGATGAGGCTGACCGCGATGAGCAGGACGACGAAGCTGATGGCAGCGGCGAAGGCATCCATGTGGTTTTGCAAATCCTCTTCATACATCTCGGATAGCATCCCGAGCTGTGCGTCGAGCGAGGCGGATTTCTCACCGATGGCGAGCATGTGGGTGACCTGCGCATCGACCGATGTGTATTTGGCGAAGGCGGTGGAGAGCGGGACGCCGGAGTGCTCGTATTTGTCGGCGGCGGTGCGCAGCTCGTTGTAAAAGGGAGTGTTGCGGACGCTGTTAGCCGAGACCCGGATGGATTTGGCGAGGTTGATCCCGTTGGAGTGCAGCAGCTGGATGGTGGAGATGAAAGTCACTTGGCCCAGGCTCATGATGAGCAGGCGCAGCAACCGCCACTTGGACATGACGAAGCCGAGGATCAAGTTGCGGACGTGGGACGAGCGGGCGATGGTCACCGCGATCGCAATGGCGCTGCAAACGAAGATCGGCCATGTCGCTTGAGTGAAATGACTGACCTTGAAGGAAATGGCCGTCATGCCGTCGGGCTTCGCGCCGACGCCGTTGAGCATCTCTTCGACCTGCGGGACGATTTTCACCTGGGAGACGATGAACGCGCCTACCAGAACGCAGATGATGACGCCGGGGGTGATGGTGGCTTTCTTGATTTGCTTTTGGAAAAACAACTCGCTCTTCAAGCGGGACGCGAGCGATTGGAACGCGTGATGAAGTTGGCCGGCGTCCGAACCCGCTTGAATGAGTCCGACGATGGTCTCGCTGAAGCGCCCGGTGCGGCGGAAGGCTTCGTGGACGTTCATCCCCATGTTGATGTCCTCGCGGATGCGGACGAGCGCGTCGGCGATGGCTTTGTTAGGAAGTCCGTGGCCGTAGTATTTGAGCGCGTCGGCGGTGTTGATCTGGGCGCGCAGCATCGAGCCGAGGCCGCGGAACAGGTCCACCAGATCCTTCTTGCTGAACTCCTTGATTTTGGCCGGCTTGTTCAGCGCGGCGAGAAGTCCTTTCGGGGCGGTGGTGGTGGCGGCGGGACTAGTCATCGGTGTAGGTCATGTCGATGACCTTGCTGACGGCAACAAGGTCGGTTTTTCCATCACGGAGCAACCGCAGGCCGCTGCGGCGGAGGTTGGGCAGGACGCCTTCCTCGGCGACTTTCATTTCCAATTCGTAGGGAGTCATCTCGCCCTTCGCGAGCAGGTCGGAGATTTTCGGGGAGATCGGGATGATTTCGAGAATGGCGGTCCGTCCGCTGTAGCCGGTGTTGCGGCATTCCTGACAGCCGCCGGACTTGGCTGTGAACACCGGGACATCCGCCCATGAATCGTCGAGACTGAAGGTTTTGCGGTCGAACTCCTCGATGCCGTTGGAGGGCTCCTTGCAATAAGGGCAGAGCAGTTTGACCAGGCGCTGGGCGCAGGTCGCCTTGAGGGTTTGGGCGATTTTCCAGCGTTCCAGGCCGAGCTGTTCGAAACGTTCGATGATCTGCGAGGCCCGCGCGGTGTGGATGGTGGTCAGGACCTTGTGTCCGGTGACGGCGGCCTCGATGGCGAGCTCGGCGGACTCGATGTCGCGGACCTCTCCCATCAGGATGATGTCCGGGTCCGAGCGCATGAAGGAGGCGATCATCGGCTTGAATTCCTTGGGGCTTTTCAAGTCGCAGTGGGTGATGCCGGGCACCTCGTCTTCCACCGGGTTTTCCAGTGTGAGGATGTTCACGTCCGGGCGGTTGAGCTCGCGCAGGATGGCGTTGGGCAGGAGTTTTTGGCGGTCTTTGCCTCGGCGGGGCTTGCCGGCTTGTCTGACGGGGGCTTTGGCGGGGTTTTCCCGCACGAGGATGACGCGCCGATCACGGGTCCAGCCGCTGAGACGGAGGGTGGTTTCCAGCGCCTGCCAGCCGTCACCACAGTCTTGCCAGAGGGCTCCCTGGCGCATCATGCGGTTGACGAGCTCCTTGACCTTGGCGGTGTGGCGGAGTTTGAAGAGGTAGGGCAGACCGCGCTGTTCGTGCTCTAACATGGTGATCTCGCTGCCGTAGCCGCAGTCGCCACGGGTGAAGGTGGGCCATTGGTGGCGGGGAAGTTTTTCAAGGGTCTGCCAGAGTCCGGGCAGGCCTTTGGCGGCGGCGTGTTCGTTGCCGGGGCGTATTTCGACGCCGAGGCTGATGCGAAGGTTGGCGACGAAGTAGCTGTGATAAACGTGGCTGGGGCGGCCGGGTTTCTGCGGGTTGTAGCCGATTTCCGCGCCCTGCTGGTGGCCGTAGAGGGGCTTGACGGTGACGTCGATGTCGAGGATCCACGGCAGGCCGAGTGCGGGGGAGATGCTGCCGAGCACTTGCGTGGAGATCCAGTCGAGGCCGGCGGATTGAGGGATGCGGACCATGGCGAGACGCACGGCGTCCTCGCTGACGACTCCATTCATGCCTAGCAGCCCGGGATTGATGCCATCTCCGCGAAGACCGTTGATGTGTGCGTAGCGCCAGTGTCCGGCGAGGGGGAAATTTTTCTTTCCGTTAAATTGTTAAAATCTCAGCAGGCTGGCTGATGGACATTCGATAGGAGAATCCGATCTCACCTGCAAGCTCCGAATGCACTCCCGCGCTGGGAAGGGCCGGTGGAGCCGACGAGGAG
>CAMCCX010000163.1 GCA_945873305.1 Akkermansia muciniphila | reverse complement strand
CCTGTCGCGCATCTTTTTGGTGTATTCTTCAATGCTGGTTTCACTCATGTCCATGGCTGGCGCCATGGTGTCTCCATTTGTGAGGCAACGGGACTCTCACGAACGATCCGCGAAATCTTTTCGGTGTCCGCTTCAATGAGGCAACACGGTGCGTGTGGTGGCCGGACTTGAGGCTTGACGGCGGGCTTGCTTCTGGTAAGCCTCCGGCGTCTGGCGATTGAACCTCAATCATTTGTCGGCATCCGGGCGCCTCCCTGAGGAAGTTCTTCTCCATCACTGCGTGGGCTCGGAAAATTGTTCTGAACACCGACCTTCCCACCTCTATGGACTGGACCTCGCCTCTTTGGTATGCCTCGTATATTGTTGTTCTCGTGGGCCTCGCGGGCTACGGCTCGCACCGTTTGACGATCGTTTTTCTCTATTTGAAACACTCGCGGAAGCATCCGGAGCCCAAGGAGTTGTTCGAAGAGTTGCCGCTGGTGACCATTCAGCTGCCGGTTTTCAATGAAATGCACGTGGTGGATCGCCTGCTGGCTTCGGTCTCCGCGCTGGATTACCCGCAGGACAAGATGCAAATCCAGCTTTTGGACGACTCGACGGATGAGACCGTTGAAATCTGCCGGGCTGGGATTGAGGGCTTGAAGGCCCGCGGTTTCGACGCCGAGCACATTCACCGGACCGACCGCACCGGCTACAAGGCAGGCGCGCTTGAAAACGGCACCCGCTTCGCCAAGGGTGAGTTTCTTCTCATTCTCGACGCCGACTTCGTCCCCAATCCCGATCTGCTTCAGGAAACGATCCATTATTTCTCCGATGACAAGATCGGCATGATCCAGACGCGTTGGGGCCACCTCAACCGGACATTCAACGTGCTGACCCGTATTCAGGCGATGTTTCTGGACGGTCACCTCGAGCTGGAGCAAACCGCCCGCAATCGCTCCGGACGTTTTTTCACCTTCAACGGCACCGGCGGCATCTGGCGGAAATCCTGCATCGCCGACGCCGGCGGCTGGGAGCACGACACGCTCACCGAGGACATGGACCTCAGTTACCGTGCCCAGCTCAAGGGCTGGCGCTTCATTTTCCTCAACGAGGTGGAAACTCCCGCCGAACTCCCCGTGGACATGGACGGCTTCAAAAGCCAGCAGCACCGCTGGACCAAGGGCTCGATCCAAGTTTGTAAAAAGGTGCTTCCCGCGATTTGGAAGAGCGACGTGCCGCTGTTCATCAAGATGGAGGCCACGGCCCACCTCACTTCTAACTTCGCCTACCTGCTTCTCATCTGCCTTTGCTTCCTGATTTATCCCAACCAACAGGCGCAGCCGGATTTCGGGAAATTGACGACTTACATCGTCAACGTGCCGATTTTCTTCTTCGCTTCGGTTTCAGTGATCGTCTTCTATCTCGTGGCCCAGAAGGCGCTTCGTCCGGGTTCCTGGTGGCGCGAAATCCCCTATCTGCCGCTGCTCCTGGCGCTCGGCATCGGGATGTCGATCAGCAACGCCAAAGCCGTGCTTGAGGCGCTTTGCAACCATCAATCCGCCTTCGTCCGCACCCCGAAATACGGGATTGACCAAGTGAAACGCCAGGACTGGAAGAAGAGCAGCTACAAGGCGATGAAAACGCTCACGCCTTTCGTCGAGTTACTCTTCGGCTTCTTCTTCCTGTTTGTCGTCGTCGAGGCGGCCATGAAATCGAATTGGTCCTCAGCGATTCTTCTCCTTCCATTCCCCGTCGGTTTCTTTTATACATCACTGTCGTCACTCGTGCGCTTGTTGCCATCCGGCTCCGAGTCACCTGATTCCAAGACGGTGAATCATAAAGCCCCATGATAGGACCATGACCGGAACCCCCACGCCGCGCGTTCTTTTATTCGCGTCTCTCAGCCTTCTGGCGGCTGTCGGGCTCACCGGTTGCGGCTCCAATTCATTCTCGTTCGGCAGCGACACCCACAACAAAATGATCGTCAGCGTGCGCGATCAGAAGATGCTTCTGGTTCGCGACGGCACTCCGGTCAAATCCTACAAGATCTCGACTTCCAAGTTCGGCATCGGTGACCGGCCAGGCAGCAACTGCACACCCCTCGGGCGACTGCAGGTGGCCAAAAAAATCGGCGACAACGCCGCGATTGGCAGCGTTTTCAAAAGCCGCCGCCCCACGGGAGAAGTGCTCAAACCCAACGCCCCCGGCCGCGACCCTGTCGTCACCCGCATCCTCTGGCTCACCGGCACCGAGTCTCGAAATCAAAACGCCTTTCGCCGGACCATTTACATCCACGGAACTCCCGAGGAGCGCCGCTTGGGCTCGCCCGCGTCTTACGGCTGCATCCGCATGGGCAGCCGCGATGTCGCCGACCTCTACAACAGAATCGGCACGGGTGCCGATGTCTTCGTGATCCGCGGGTCCATCCAGACGAAAAGCGAAAGCCAGGCATCGGCCTCCTTGTGAAAACGCACTGCCTCACCGGCAGGCGTATTTTTCCTGTTTCAGGTGTTGTCGTTAGTCCTGAAAAGGAATAAAGCTCAGCCATGGCCGACGAGTATTCCGATACAACCCCCGCATGGATTGAAACGAGCGCCCTGACCGCGCCCGCGCTGCTAGGAGCGGCGGCGGGCTTGCTGCTGGGAGATTTGATGCACCGCGGCGCGCGGCGTGGAGTCGGAATCGGCTTGGGCGCGTTGGGCATCGCGGCGTTGTTGCCGTTCGTCGTCGGCGGCGTCACCGGTTTGGTGACAGGCCCTCGCAGCAAGCTCGGAGTGCGCCGCAAGATCCAACGCATCCGCGATGCGGGCATCGTGTCACCGGATTATAACGACGTAGAGGAAGCACTGCGCGAGCAAGGCTTGCTCTGATCCCATGCGCTACCGGATCGACGGAAATTTCACCCGCGCGGTGACCGGGAAGTGATCCGACACCATCGGCTTGTCGCCTGAAACAATCTCCGCCGTCTCAATCCCAGCACCGCGACTGACGAGGACATGATCCACCTTGAGTGGGCCCTCGCGGCTGTCCCGCCACAGGTGCAGCGTCCGGCGGTTCTTCTCACCGGCGTGTAATGACTGATAGGCGTCGAGCAGGCCGTTTGGCCAGATTTGTTCTGAGCCAGCGAGCGTGGCGCGCCGTCCCGTCAGATAGATCATCCCCGGATTCGACTCGATCGAGTTGAAGTCGCCGATCAGCGCCACCGGTTCGTCCGCATGCTTCCGTCCGTCGATCCGTTTGGAAATCAGCATGGCAGCCCGCTCGCGCGATTGCTGATGCCGGTGATCCCAGTGCGTGTTGAAGACATAGAACCCGCGGCCTGTCGCCAGATCCACCAACCGCAGCCACGCCGCCGCCCGCGGGATTTCGTTCCCCCAGGTCCGCGAACCCGCTCGCTCCGGCGTGTCGGACAGCCAGAAAGTCCCGCAGTCCGTCACATCCGGTCGGAAACGCTCGCGCTGATAGACAATAC
>CAMCCX010000162.1 GCA_945873305.1 Akkermansia muciniphila | reverse complement strand
GGGACGCAGGACTTGCATCGCGAGGAATGAGGCGGCGCGGATGTTGTCGTAGGTTTCGAGCTCGCTGGTTTCCAAAATCACCTTGAGCGTGCGGTCGCCGCAGGCTTCGAGCACGGCCGAGATTTCGTCCTGCACGAGCTGGAGTTCGCCGGCGAGGAAGGCGCCGCGGTTGATGACCATGTCGATCTCATCCGCGCCGTCAGCGACCGCTGCGCGGACTTCGGCGAGGCGGGTTTTGAGCGGGGCCTGGCCGGAGGGGAACGCGGTGGCGACAGAGGCGATCCTGACCGGCGTGCCGCGCAGATGTTTCGCTGCATGCTTCACCATCGACGGATAGACGCAGACGGCGGCGGTCGGCGGGATGTCCGTGTCATCGTGAGGGCGGAGGGCTTTCTGGCAGAGCGAGGCGACTTTGCCGGGAGTGTCCTTGCCTTCGAGCGTGGTGAGATCGACCATCGTCGTCGCGAGTCTGAGCCCGAAAACCTTGGCATGCTTCTTGATGCTGCGGGTGGCGTATTTGGCGACGCGCTCGTCGATGCCCACTTGATCGACCGTTCCGACGTCGTTGAGGAGGCGTCGGAGTGTTTGGGAGTTCCGCGTGGTCATCGGCCGGAGGCTCACGGGAAGGGGGCGCTCTGCCAAGTTTCAAGTGGGACGCGAGGTAAAAATACCTTGGCGAACCCAAGTGGATGCTCTATCGGTGGTGCTCGTAATTTACCCCTTCAAACAGCCATGTTCAAAGAATTCAAAGAATTTGCCCTCAAAGGAAACCTCATCGACATGGCCGTGGCCTTCGTCATGGGAGCCGCGTTCGTGAAGCTATCCGGTGCCTTTATCGAGGGTCTCATCATGCCGCTGGTCGGCAAATTGTCGGGAGGAATGGATTACACGAACAAATTTTTCGCGCTTTCCGACTCGGTGACCGCCACCAACTTGGTGGAGGCGAAGAAGCAGGGAGCCGTGATCGCTTACGGGGACTTTATTACGGTAGCCATCAACTTCGTCATCTTGGCGTTTGTGATGTTTCTCGTCGTGAAGGCGATCAACAAAGCGAAGGCGCTAACGGAGAAGCAAGCGGCCGCGGCGGCTCCTCCTGAGCCGAGCGCCGAGGAGAAGTTGCTCGCCGAAATCCGCGATTTGCTCAAGCAGAAGGCTTGATTTCAGCAGCGGCGGCTTTCGCCTCGAACTCGGCTTTCGCCGCTTTGCGGCACTCGGCGACGAAGTGATTGCACGCCTCGCGGCAGAGCAGGGGGATCGCCTCGGATTCGGATAGATCGCCGGGGATGCCGTTGAAACGGCTGGCTTCGCTGTCGTCAAGGGGGGTGTCAGCATCGAGTCTCCACAGGATTTTCTTGGCGCACTGGTGGGCGGGGCCGCAGATTTCCTGGACGAGTTTTTGGGCTCCGGGGTCGCTGATCGAGCGGGCGAAGCGATACATTCCGGTCTGGCGGTTGAGCTTGTCGCGCAGCGTTTCAATTTCCAGCGTGCCACCTTGCCGGGCGACGAACAGGCCGACGCAGGCCGGATAGAATTGGTCGAGCGCGAGCATGAGGTCCCCCTCGCTTTCCAAAACCATCACCCAGCCGCGCTTCAAATTGGTTTGGCCTTTGGTGAATCGATAGGTCCCGTCTTCGGCGTAAGTCGAGAGGTCGCGGGCGTCGTCCGGGCCTTCGTGGATTTCCAATCCGCCGAATGCCGGCTCGGTGGATAGCTCGGCATCCGCCATGTGGCAAATCACGTAGGGAAATCCGTAAACATCGGTTTGGAGCTCAAGTTCGCCGATACGGTGGACGCCGGATCGGAGCAAATCGCGAAGCTGGGTGGCAAGGGACATGTGCTGGATGGAATGAGTTAGATCAGAGCGATTTGTGGATTTTGTCGAAATCCGAAATTTGGTCCAGGATCACGTCGGCTAACAGTCGCTCGGTGCCGATGGCGGAGGTGTAGTAGAGCGTTTTGCCGCGGAGGTGGTGGGGATTGTGGCGGAACACCTCGCGCTGGCTGGCGGCGGCGCCGACTTCGTCTTCCATGCCGAGGAGCACCGGAATGTCCTGATAGGAATGGAGTCCGTCGGAGATGAAGAAAGGCACCACGACCACGTTCGGCGTGTCTGACATTTTGTCCCACTCGGCGATGAACGGCGGCTCTTCCATGTAGGCGTCGAGCACGGCGGCGTAGCCGGCGCCGGAGGCGGCGATGAGATCCGCTTGGTCGCGGATGGCCTTGGTGGAATTCTGGTTCAGGCCGGTGCCGTGGCCGGTGATGATCAGGGTGGTGGAGGCGGGATCAATCCCGGCGGCGACTTCTTTGGCACGCCTCAGGATCAGGTCGGTCATCGAGCGGTGGACGCCGACTGGCAGGCAGTAATGGAAGGTTTTCCCGCGGACGACGGTGGTCGGGCCGGTGAGCTGGAGTTCGCGGGGGATGACGTCTTGGGTGAAGTAGCCTTCGCTGATGAAATCGGGAACCACGTAGATTTCGTCGGAATCGATCATGTAAATCGCCTCGCGCATGGACGGCTCTTCCTTCCAGAAGCAGCAATGAACCTCGGCGAACAAGCCGCGGCTGCGAATTTCGTCGGCGTGGTCGAAGTAAGGCGTGGAAGAGTCCGGATTCTCGGTGGAACCGTGACCGACGATGAGAAGGGCGCTGGTTGGCTTGGGCGCGATGGACATGCGGGGAAATTGGCGAGACTTGGCAGGAATGCAAGGCATGGAAAGTTTCTGATGTTCGTGGCGGGGATTTCGCGGGCGGCCATATCGCGTCTTGCGCGGGCAGGGGAGTCACGATGGTGGATCCGGCTGGATGGGTCTATCGCGGGGGGGCTGATGGCGGACGGGTATTTGTGCGTGGCGACGCGGGGTGGTTTGTTGCGTTTCAATGGTGCGGAATTCAAGGCGATGCCACTGCCCGAGGTGCCGGGGATTCCTAACCAGGTGGTGCGCGCGATGTTGCTCGCCCGGCACGGCCGGACGTGGTTGGGAATGGACCGTGGCGGCGTGATCTGCATGGGCGCGGATGACAACGTGAACTCGGGATAACCGTCACTACCGCGGGACTGTTGCCGATTTCCACGATTCCACTGCGGCGTTTGCGCTTTCGGGGATAGACCCAGGCGTTCGCGTCAACCTGTCGGAAGAAGTGTCAGGAAAATCTATCGAGGCGTGTCCAGAAGACTCGAAAGCGATTAGTTTTGAGCTAGTTGCGTGAAATTCGCAACTAGCATGGCGGACAGGGCTGGAATAGTGTGTTAATTAGCATAAAATCAATCAGTTGTAGCAATTCGGAGGGGCACTCAGGTGAAATTCCACACAAAATTCCACACAACTTGACACGGCATCCGGGGGCGATGATGGAAGCGGATTTTTTTCCGTTAAAACGTTAAAATGGATTGGTGCTGGTTGATCGGGCGATGTTCCGACATCGCCTGTTTGGAATTGAATTCAAACCAACCAACACCATGAACGAACAGACAGGGACACAGGCACCGGCGCAAGCT
>CAMCCX010000161.1 GCA_945873305.1 Akkermansia muciniphila | reverse complement strand
GCCTTCCGCGATCCGAACGAAGCCTTCGCCGCGGCGGCGGACGCATACCGCCACTCCGCCGACACCGGCAAGGCGCTGCCGTATGTGCGCCGCGCCGAGTTCTATTCGCTGGCCCGGGTGGCGGGAAAAGAGAAGGAAGCGCTGGCCTTGGCGCGCTCGCTTTACGCCTCCCCCCAGAACCGCACCCCCACCCTGCTGATTCTGCTCCTGGTTTTGGAAGCCCACGAAAACCCGTCGATGGACAGCACCCGGCGGGCGCTGGAATTGTTCGGAACTCCGGAAAAAGCCTACGAGGCCCTCACCGGCCACTGGCAGCGGACCCGCGAGCGTTTTCCGGTGTACGGAGTCGCCGCCGCGCTGGAGTCGCTTGAGAAAACCCTGGCCATCCCGGCGGAAAAAAGCATTTTCAATCAACCTTTGCAAAGCACCGCCAGCCCGGACGACTGGTTTCAAAAATAGCCTTCCGGGTTTCCTCTCGACAGACCTGTCCCAGCTCGCAAACTCCCCCACTCAATCCTCGATTACCTCATGCGGATCGCTCTCTTCGGTGACATTCATGCCAATTTGGAAGCTCTGGAAGCCGTCCTCAAGGACGCCTCGGAACACGGCGTTTCAGAATACGTCTGCATGGGCGACATCGTCGGCTACAACGCCGATCCCTCCGCCTGCCTCGAAATCGTGCGGGCGATGAATTGCCCCACCGTCAAGGGCAACCACGACGAGGACGCCTCGGGAAGCCACTCGCTCGACAGCATGAATCCGGTGGCCGCCGCCGCGCTGGAATGGACCCGCCAACAACTCACCGACGAACAACGCCAATGGCTCGCGCGGCTCCGCATGGTCCGCCAGGTGTCGGACTTCACCGTCGTCCACAGCACGCTCGACCAACCGGCTCACTGGAATTACGTGACCAACCGCTTCGACGCGATGTCGAACTTCTCCTATCAGTTCACCCAGATTTGCTTCCACGGCCACACCCACGTGCCGCGGGTGTATATGAAAACCGACAAGGTCCAGGAGATCTTCACCGACTCCGTGGTGATCGAGGACGGGGCGAAATATTTCATCAACGTCGGCTCCGTGGGCCAGCCGCGGGACGGCGATTGGCGCGCTTGTTACGTGCTGTTCGATCTCGAGCATCAAATGGTCGTGTTCCGGCGCGTCGAGTATGACATCGCCGAGACCCAGCGGAAAATCCTCGCCGCCGGGCTGCCGCCGATGCTTGCGGAACGGATTCAGGAAGGCCGTTGATTTCGGCGCCGCAGGCCGGATCTAGCCGATGGGAAACTCGCTGACCTGCTCCAGCTTGACGTTGTAAAGCGCGGCGATTTCCGGGGCGTCGGAGACTTTGTAAATCTCGCGGTAGTAGATTTCCTTGATGCCGTAGGCGCAGAGCGTCTGCATGCAGGCGGTGCAGGGCATGGTGGTGGTGGCCACGATCTTCGCCTCGCCGCGGCGGAACAGGCTGCACAGATTCACCTCGGCGTGGAGCATGAATTTCTGGCGGGCGTCGCGGTCGTCCCAGAAGCCGGGCGGCGGGTTGTAGCCGGGCGCGAGGCCGTTGTAGGCGGTGCCGATGACGCGGTTGTCGAAGTCGAGGGCGGCGGCGCCGACCTTCCGATAGGGGTCCTCCGAGCGCAGGCTCGCGACGTGGGCGAGCGCCATGGCGTATTGGGGAATGGACAGGCGGCTGGCGGACATGGGCGGAGGATGATTCGCGGCGGGCGGGTTTTCAACGCGGATTTTTGGGCGTGGCTTAAGCACACGCAGCAATGCGACGGGGAAATCCGAGTGTGTCCCGGCTGTCTCAGCCGGGAGCAGAGCCTTGGAGCCGGCTGAGACAGCCGGCACACATTCTCATTCCGCATCCACCCTGAATCATGCCGATTTCGTGACGTTTTAGAAGGAGACTCGGAGCGAAGACGACTCCGAAGACAGTCTGCGGCGAAACGCAGGAATGCCTGTGTCACTTTTTCGCTTCGCGTGACGATGCCAACAAGCCAGCCTCCGCGCGTGGACCGGAACCGTTCGGGCGTGCTGGCGGCGTTGGCCGCGTTTTTCCTGTGGGGGGTTCTGCCGGTTTTCTGGAAGCTGTTGGATTTCCTGCCGCCGCCCTCGATCGTGGCGCAGCGGACGGTGTGGTCGCTGGTTCTGGTGCTGGGCATCCTGTGGTGGCGGGGCGAGGGAACGCTGTTACTAACCGGACTTCGAAGCCGGCGGGCGCTCGGCTGGCACCTGCTTTCCGGCTGCCTGCTGGCGTCCAACTGGCTGCTCTACGTCTGGGCGACGCTGCACGGCCGGATCATCGAGGCGGCGCTCGGGTATTATCTCAACCCGTTTTTCAACATGCTGTTCGGCGCGCTTTGGTTCGGCGACAAGAACAGCCGCTGGCAACTGGCGGCCATCGCGCTGGCGCTCGGCGGGGTGGCGCTGCAGGTCCCGGCGGTGGGGCATTTCCCGTGGATCGCGCTGACGCTGGCGGTCACGTTTTCGCTGTATGCGGTGGTGAGGAAACAGGCTCCGCTCGGTTCGTTAGCCGGACTGGCGGCGGAGACCAGCCTGCTCGCGCCGGTGGCGCTGGCGTGGCTGGTCCTCGCCCATTCCAGCCCGGCGGCGGCGTTTGGCGGGAGCTGGATTCATGCCGGGCTGGTCGTCGGGACGGGCTTGGCCACGGCGCTGCCGCTGTTGTTCTTCGGCCACGCGACGCGGACCCTGCGCCTCACCACGCTCGGCATCCTGCAATTCCTCGGGCCGACGATTCAATTTCTCATCGGCTGGAAAATCTACGGCGAGCCGATGACCGGCGCGCGTCTCCTGTCGTTCGGCCTGATCTGGCTGGCGGTCGGGATTTACGCGGCGGATGCGCTCGCCACGAGGCGGACCGACGGATAGGAGCCGGGATCAATTGCTCACCTCGAGACGCATGTATCTCGCCGGTCCGGAGATGTTCACGGTGGCCGTGCTGATCTGATTGGCGTCCGGCTCGGAGCGAGGGACTTCAGTGTTCCAGTCGGTCAGATTCTCGCTGGTCTTCACCCGATAGGTGATGCCTGCGGCCGCGGCGTAAAAGCTCAGGCTCATTTGATTTCCAGCAATCACCGGTTGAGGCATCTCGCCGCTGAGATTCCGATGCGGGTCGAGGTTCAGGGCGCGGGCCATGAGGAGCTTTACCCCGTCGCCGTTGGAGTCGGACTGAATGTCCATGTTCGCGGGCAGTCCCTTGGATAGCAGCCAAGCCGCGGACGGCGTGCTGTTTACACCCATGTTGACCACAGGATGCAGAGACTCCGTCCAAGGCGAGACGGTAAAAGTAAGAGCGGCGGCATCCATGTAATAGATCGTAAAGCCAGGAGGAGCGGCTTGAAACGCGTTGGCGGCGAATGAGGTTAGAGCATCCCCCGTGAAATTGGCGTAGAGCAGATTGCTACAGGTCGAGAACGCCAACGTTGCTATATTGTTCAGTCCTGGAGGAAACGTTACACCGACCAGCTTATCGCAGGTGATGAACGCCTTGCTGTCGATTTTGGTCACTGTTCCAGGGACTTCATACCCGCCCGCCAGACCGGGAGGAAACGCAACCAATGTGGTTTGCAATTTATTGAACAAGACGCCGTTGAGACTGCTGAAATTTAAATTTTTGGCGTCCACCTCAATCGAGGTGAGGGAACTACAGGATGCAAAAACCTCCGTCGAGATCGTGGTCACGCTTTGCGGGATCGTGATACTCGTCAACCCCTTGCAACTGGCAAACGCCTTGCTCCCGAGAGTGGTGACACTGGAAGGAATCACCACGCTGGTCAGCGCACTGCAAGATTGAAAAGCACTGGTCCCAATGGTCCGTGTTGCCTCATTGAAGCGGACACCGAAAAGATTTCGCGGATCGTTCGTGAGAGTCCCGTTGCCTCACAAATGGAGACACCATGGCGCCAGCCATGGACATGAGTGAAACCAGCATTGAAGAATACACCAAAAAGATGCGCGACA
>CAMCCX010000160.1 GCA_945873305.1 Akkermansia muciniphila | reverse complement strand
GCCGACGGCAGCTCTCCAGATATTCTTCTTTGCTCGTGTGGCTCATGATCCCAGATAGTGATTTCATCCGGGTGTCATTCTTTCTGGCGCAACGACCGACGAAAGCCGATTCCTCAGCTCCTCTCCGGTGTCATTCTACTTGGCGCAATTCGTGAGCTTCCGGACGAAAGTTCGAGCCTCGACAAATGGACGGAATTTCCTGAGATGAGCCGCAATGATTCCAGTCCCCAACCAATCGCCCACACCCGTCCACCCTTGATCTGCATATAGGCTATTTGGATTTGCGGGTATATCTGCAGGCAATCGTCCCAAGTGGGGCATCTGGCCTTTGCAATACGCGTCCCATTCGGCACGACTCTTGAGTTTGAGACTTCGGACAAAACCCCTCGCCTCCTCAAACGGCCGCCACGACAATTTCGCCAAGCAGTCCCAGCACTTGAGTTCGATCTCACGGACAAAATCGGCTAGATCAATCCGTTTAGCCAGTCGTTCGTCGATGTCGAACTGGACGCTGGCTCCGCCCTTGCGTTGTTGTCCTTGGGACACACCGCGGAAGTATTCGATGATCTGGTCATCATTGGCGGCGAGGGCGCGGAGGGTGGTTAGGATTTCCTTGAAGGCGGGGGACTTGAAGATGTCGTCCGCGGTGGCGTCGGTGTCGTGGAGGATGGGGACGATGATGTAGCCAAATTGTTTGTTAGGGGCAGGACGCAGGGCGCGACCGACGGCTTGCACGATGTCCACGGCGCTGCGGCGGGGATCGGCGAAGAGCACGCAGTCGATGCCGGGGACATCGACGCCTTCGGTGAGGCAGCGGGCGTTGGTGATGAGGGCGCGCTCGGCGCGGGCGAACTCGCCAATGATGCGGGCGCGGGTGCCGGTGGGCGTTTTGCCGGAGACGTGGAAGGTTTCGAGCTTGCCGTAGCTGTGGAAGGATTGGGTGAAGTCGTCGTTGTGGGTCTTGAAAACTTCCGCCCGCTGGATGCGGCCTTGGAAGGAGACGGCGTGGCGGATGGGGTATCTTTTCATCGCCTTGCGCAGGGCGATGAGGGAGGCGAGCATGTCGGCCTCGATTTCCTCGTTCCACGGGCCTTTGTCGGGCCGGACAAAAGTGTTTTTCCGGATGAGCTCCGCGACTTCCTCGCGCGAGACGGCGATGCTGATGATCTTGTAATCGGATAGGATGGGCGGGTCGTATTCCATCGCCCGCTTGAACGAGAGCAGGTGGAAGGTTTCGCCGTAAGTGGCCGGATCATCCATGCTGAGCACGGTGTCGCTCTGGCCCGCGTAACGCCGCTCGGTGGCGGTCATGAACAGGCGGCGGCGGATAGGCAGGTTCTTGTCTTGCAGCAGGTGGGAGAAGAGCTTTTCGCCATCGCCAACGGTTTTATGGGCCTCGTCCATGATGCCGAGGTCGAAGGTGAATTTCGCGGCACGCGCGGCCTTGGCGAGCGTCTCGCCGCTCTGATAGGTGGTGAAGACGACGGTGAGGCCGGAGTGTTTGCGTTTCAGCCAGGCGGCGATTTCGTTGGGATCGGTGAGGCATGGCACGCCGAGGTCCTGGCGCAGGACGGCCGTGTCATCACGCTCGACGCGGCCGGCGGATTCGTCGCTGCACACGCAGATCCATTCGACTTCCTGTTGGTTCGCCTGGGTTTCGCGCAGCCAGACTTTGAGCGTCTGGCGGATGAGCGCGAGGCTCGGCACGGCGATGACAATGCGGCGGGATCCCAGTTCCCCGGCGATCCAATAGGCGGTTAGGCTCTTGCCACTGCCGCAGGGCATGATGAGTTTCCCGCGTTTCGCTTTGCCGATGACGAAGTGCCCGTGGGCATCCTTCACCGCAGGCTTCTGGTGAGCCTTGGGTTTGTGCGGTTTCAGCAAAGCCGGCTTGTGGGCGAGGTGGGTCCGCAGGCGTTTGAGGAAATCCGCGTCAAGCGCCTGCCAGATGTCCAGCGCGCAGAATGCGATTCGGTCCTGGTCCTTGAGCACATGGGTGATGCGCTCGGTGGTGGAGCAGATGACGCCGAAGGCAAATCCCCGGCAGACCCCGAAGGCGAGGCCGGTGAAGGTGGATAGATCGCGCCAGGTCAGCGAGTGATCGGTGTCTTGGCGATACTTGCATTGGACCGCCCAGAACTCGCCGTCGTGGGTTTCCGCGACGATGTCGATGCCTTGGTCGGTGGCGGGGAGCTTGAGTTTCCGGGCGATGGCTTGCGGGACCTCGCGCTGGAGCCAGACATGCTTGAGCTTGCTGGCGTACTCCGGTTCGAGCTGGAGGTAGGCTTTGACGAGTTCTTCGAAGAGGTCGCCTTTGTCTTTCTCGGGGATGTTCCGCCACTTGTCCTGGATGTCCCGCCACGAGGCGCAGCCGCGGATTGTCGGAACCAATCCGCGTTGTTGTTTGATCACCGCCATTTGAAGTGGCGCTTGTTTAGCGCGGGGCGCGGGGAATTGCTAGAAAATAGGAGGGCTGGAGGGCGGCCCGCTCCGCGCGGGAAAGATCCTGATTTTCCGTGAAGAGCCTGTTGCCATTTTCCGGGAATGCTGGTAACGGTTTTTCCGATGGGCCGAAGCACTCCGCAGCTTGAATTCCGCTGGACCTCGTGGTTCCGCGTTTTGAAGACCCCGGAGGCCCCGAAGACGACGCCCTCGCGGGATGACAGCGGCCTAACGGCATGGTGCGCGGAGGCCTCGAAATCGCTCGCGCTCAACGAGCTCGCGCGCAAGGTCCGCGTGACTTGGAACCCGCGGATGCAGACGACGGCCGGGCGCGCCTGGTGGCCGGACCGGTCGATCGAGCTCAATCCGAAGCTCAAGGACTGCGAGCCGGAGGAAATTTGGCGCACGCTCAAACACGAGCTCGCGCATCTCGTGGCCTACGAGCGCTGCGGTCGCCGCCGGATCGATCCCCACGGCGTGGAGTGGCGGGTGGCCTGCAACGACTTGGGAATTCCGGACGAGCAGCCGTTTCACAACCTGCCGTTCAAGCGCCGGCGGATGAAGCGCAACCATGCTTATGTCTGCTCGAATTGTTTCGCCGCCATCCACCGGGTGCGGCCGATCAAGAAGGCGGTCGCCTGTTATGAATGCTGCCGGAAATTCAACAACGGCGTCTATCACGACCGTTTCCGGCTGATCAAAAACAACCCGTGATCACTCGCGGTCCGCGACGAAGAGCGTGTGGGTGAAGCGTTTCGCCTTCGGATAGGCTTTCGCGCTGATGCACTCGACGTGCTTGAAGGTGCCCTTGAGCGATTGCGCGAACGACTTGTCCGGATGCGCGGACCAGAAAATCACGCGGCCTTCCGGCTCCAGCGCGTTCTTGATGCGGGTGATGCCTTTCTGGGCGTAAAGCCGCTCGTTGCCTTTTTGGACGAACGGGTCCGGGCCGTTGTCCACATCTAGCAGGATCGCGTGATAGCGGTCGCTGCCGCAGCGGTCGATGAGGTCGTAAACGTCGCCGACGTGGATTCGCACCCGCGGATCGTCCAGCAGCTTGCCGTTGACTTCGTGGAGAAACTCGCGGTTCCAGGCGACGACTTCGGGCAGGAGCTCGGCGACATCGACGACGGCGTCCGGCCCGGTCAGGGCGAGCACGCGCTTGAGCGTGAAGCCGAAGCCGAGCCCGCCGATGAGGATGCGAGGTCTGCCAGGAAGGTGGGCGCAGGAGAGTTCGGCCATTTGTTCCTCGGAGGACGAGGCGGTGGTGCTCATCAGTTGCAGGCCGGCGACCTTGAGGAAATGGTGGCCGTCGTGCTCGTGAAGCGTGAGCTGGGCTCCGTCGGGCGTTTTGCAGGTCGCGAGGGTGCGGGTGATTTTCATGGGAAAAATGGAGGCGGGGCGGCGCGGCGGAGTCTCAGCCGTGATTTTCTCCGGAGCAAATCATTCGCGCCGCCCGCTCGTCGAAAGTGGAATAAATTTCCCGACGCTTGCAAGCAACTCGCTGATCTTGAGGGAAATAACCAAGGTCATCATGAGGCTTGCGTGGTTGCTCGTCAGCCGCCAAGCTCCGCACCCAAATTATGAGCGAACGACGC
>CAMCCX010000159.1 GCA_945873305.1 Akkermansia muciniphila | reverse complement strand
CGGCGTGCTCGGCGGCGAGGCCAATTCGGTGATCGTCAAATTGAACAAGGACCACGGCTCCATCCAGTCCAAGGTGATGAAGCGCGTGGTGCTCAAATCCACGCCGGTGCTGCGCTTCTATCATGACTCCTCCGCCGTCCGCGGGGTGGAAATCGTCAACCTGCTCGAAGAGGTGGACAAGATTCCGAAGGCTCCGGAAGAAGACGCGCCGGAGTCCTAACCGACTCGATTCCGAAAGACTCCGGCACCGGGACCCGTATCCCGTGCAGGATGAAACGACCTGACTTCCCGCTGGCGATGGCCGTGCTCGCGATCGCTTGCAGCTCGCCGGACACCGCCCTCTCACAGATCCCACTCCAGACGCCGGCCGGCGGGATGGTGCTGTTCAAATCCAGCGCCGCCGCGCGGGTGGTGGAGAAAGTCCGCTCCGAGGCGCAGGGCGTGATGGTGGATGTTTCCGTCAAGGTCGGCGACCCCGTTGGAAAAGGCCAGCTGCTAGGCCATCTGGAACTCGACGCGACCCAGCTCCAACTCGATCTGGCGCGTCACGCAATGGAATCCAAAGGCAACGTCGAAGCGGCCCGCTACCAAGCCGAGGCGTGGGCGGTGGCCCGCGAGGAAACAGAGGAAGCCGTGCGCAAGCGCGAGATGAAGGAATCCCGCCTGAACTGGGCGGCCGCGATGGAACAGATGTATCAAAGCAATCACGAAACCCAGTTAGAAGCCGAGAAAGCGCAAGTGATCCAATACGAGTATTGGAAGCAGCAATATGAGAAGCGCTTCCTGCGGGCTCCGGTGGCGGGAATCGTCTCCGAGATCGTCGTCGAGCCCGGCAAGGCGGTCAACTTCGCGACCCACGTTTTCACCATCAGCAATGACGACGACTACATGATCTCCGTGCCGGTCCCCGCACCGCTCGCCGCCACCGCGGTGGCGGGCGACACCCTCCCCGTGCGCTCCGTGGACGGTAAATCCGTCAGCCGCGCGAAGGTGGACGGCGTGACCGACGACCCCCGTACGACGGGCGGAAAAATCGTCCGCCTGCTAGTCCACGCGTCCGATTTCCCAGCGCTGATCCGGGCGAAACTCAAAGGCATGAAATTCGACGTCCTGCTGCCCGAAGCGATCGCGAACACCCATTGACGCCGCTGCGGAGTACGTCCCCGTTCCGCCTTGAACGACCCGCCCGGGAAACCCATGCTCCGGAAATGTCCGCCCGCCAAGCCGCCCTTGAACTCGCCCGCCGCCTGACCGCGGCCGGGCATGAGGCGTTGTTCGCCGGCGGCTGCGTGCGCGACAAACTGCTAGATCTGGAGCCGAAGGACTACGACATCGCCACCTCCGCGACACCGGCGGAGATGCTGAAGATTTTCCCCGGTGCAAACGAGGTGGGCGCGCATTTCGGCGTGGTCATCGCCAAGCACGCCGGCCACCACGTGGAGATCGCCACGTTCCGCACGGACGGCAGCTACAAGGACGGACGGCGGCCGGAAACGGTGACTTTCTCAACGCCGCAGGAAGACGCCCAGCGCCGGGATTTCACCCTCAACGGGCTGTTCGAACGCCCCGAAACCGGCGAGGTGATCGACTACGTCGGCGGCCTGGCGGACCTCCGCGCCGGGACGCTGCGGGCGATCGGCGATCCGGTGGCGCGCTTCACCGAGGACGGGCTGCGCTTGCTGCGGGCGGTTCGCTTTTCCACCACGATGGGATTTGAAATCGAACCGCAAACGCTGGCGGCGATCCACGAGTGCGCGCCGCTGCTAGACCGGATCTCGCCGGAGCGGATTCGCGACGAGTTCTCGAAAATCCTGACCTGCCCGCGCCGCCGCAAAGGCGTGGAGCTGCTGGTGGAAACCGGGCTGATGCGGCGCATCGTGCCGGAGTTTTTGAAAACCATCGGCTGCGAGCAACCGCCGGAATGGCATCCGGAGGGCGACGTTTACACCCACACCTGCATCATGCTGGAAATGCTGGAAGCCGACGCGCCGCTGGAACTTTGCCTCGCCGTCCTGCTGCACGACATCGCCAAGCCGCCCTGCCAGACGTTCGACGACGAGGCCGGGCGCATCCGCTTCAACGGCCACGACGCGATGGGCGCGGAAATGGCCGACGCCATCCTCCGCCGCCTGCGCTATCCGAACGACGTCATCGCCGCCGTGGTCCCAATGGTGGCGCGGCACATGCAGTTCATGAACGTCCAGAAAATGCGCACCGCGAAACTGAAGCGCTTCATGGCCGAGCCGACTTTTCAGGAGGAAATGGAGCTGCACCGGGTGGACTGCGGCTCGTCGAACGGGTTCACCGACAACTACGAATTCCTGCAAGCGAAGGCGCAGGAATTCGCCTCCGAGCCCCTGATCCCGCCGCCGTTAGTGACGGGCCGGGATTTGATCCAGCTCGGCCTCACGCCGGGCCCGCGTTTCAGGGAAATCCTGGAAACCATCCAAACCGAACAACTCGAAGGACGAATCCTTGATCGCGAGCCCGCTCTCGACTACCTCAAGGCACTCGCCGCCGGAACTTCCGCATGATCCGCGAGACATCCGGTAAAATCAGCGCAGCACGCCACCACCCGCCCCATCACTTTCCCCACTCATGAATCCCACCATCCCCGTCGAACATTCCGATCCCGTCAACGCGTCGATCCTCGCGGTTTCCGAAGACTTGATCGCCGGATTCCAGCGCCAGCCGTTTCACCTGATCGCCGAGAAATCCGGGGTGCCGCTGGAGACGGTGCTCGAGCGCATCCGGGCAATGGTCGAGGCTGGAGTGATCCGCCGCGTCCGCCAAACGCTGCTTTCCACCAAGCTGGCGCACGGTGCCTTGGTCGCGTGGAAACTGCCGGAGGAAAAACTCAACGACGCGTTTGACTTCATGGCCAAGGAAGATCCGTTTTCCGGCCACGTGGTCATCCGCTCGACGGACACCGACGTTTCCGGCTCGGGCTACCGGCTGTGGACGACGCTCAAAGTCCCCGTCGGCGAATCGCTGGATTTCCACGCCACCGCCCTGCTCCGCCTGACCGGAGCCACCGAATACCTGCTGATGCCGGCCAACGGCGTGTTCGCCCTCGGCGTCGGCCACACCCGCCGCAAAACCCTCGAACCCGGCGACAAAACCGAGGAGCAAGCGGTGATGATGACCACCACCGCCGTCGATCTAACCGCGGAGGAATGGACCGTGCTGCTGGCACTCAAGGAAGAGCTGACGCTCGATGAGATTTCAGAAAGCCCGTGGGACAAGCGCGCGGAAATCGCCGGCGTCTCGCTCGACCGCTTTTGTGAAGTCGCCGAGACGCTGAACGCCAAAAAAGTCATCGGCCGCTTCTCCACCTTCCTCGAACACGTCAAACCCTCCGCCACCGGCGAGCGCGTCACCCGCTTCAACGGGCTGTTCCATTGGGCGGTGCCGAAGGGCCGTGAAATCGAAGGCGGCGCGGAAGTCGGCCGCCATTTCTGCATGACCCACTGCTACTGGCGCGAGGGCGGGCCGCAGTTCGGCGACGTCAACATCATGGGCGTCGTCCACGGCACCGAGAAATCCCGGGTCTTGGAGCACAAAGCCGCCATCGACCGCCACCTCGAAGCCGTCGGCATCCCGGTTTCCTACACCAATGTTTTTTGGGGCGGGCGCTCGGAAATCAAGCCGTCGGAGATCTCGCCCAAGGTTTACCACGAGTGGCACGCGGTGCATTCGGAGCCCGCAAATTCCTAAGAGGCCGTCTTAAAAATCAGGAAAGAAGAAATCAAACCGCAGATGGACGTGAATGAACGCAGATGAAGAACACAGATCGAAACTCGAACATAAAAGTTTTCAGGCATTCCAAGACTCTTTCATCTGCGTAAATCCTGTTCATCTGCGGTTCAAAACACCCTTGCCGACTTTCTGGCGGGAGTGTTTTAGAATTTTCAGACAGCCTCTAAGATTTTCGTTTAATCCGAGCGGCGATCATGATGGACTTTTGTTAACCCATGCAGGCAACCCTTCTACCGCCAAGAAACCCGGCCTTCTGCGCCCCGATCACCTCAAACCGCTCCCTCGGCTCCTGCCTCATCGCCAATTTGCCGATGCGCGAGCTGCTCGAAGCGGACCTCCGCCGGGCGGGATTGCAACT
>CAMCCX010000158.1 GCA_945873305.1 Akkermansia muciniphila | reverse complement strand
CGGTCGGTCAGGAACCTTTCGGTGTGCTCGATTTATGAGGCAACAGGTGAAGCAAAACAATCCATGTCATGGGTTGCGCGGCCTCCTCCCCCTGTTAAGATCGCAGCGTCTTCCAGTCCCCGCATGATCGGTCTCGCTCTCAAAATGCTCTTCGGCGACACGGCCAAGTATCTGATGCTCGTCGCAGGCTTGTTCTTCGCCACCTTCCTCATCGTCCAACAGGCCTCGGTCTTCTGCGGCCTGATGCGCTGGACCACAGCCACCCTGAAAAACGTCGGCGCGCCCATCTTCGTCGTCGAGGAGCGCGTCGAGCAGGTCAACGAAACCAACCCGATGCGCGACACCGACGTCGCCCGCATCCGCTCGGTTTCCGCCGTCCGCTGGGCCATGCCGCTCTACTCCGGCATCCAGCGCGTCCGGCTCGAGGACGGCAGTTTCAAAACCGTCCAGCTCATCGGCATCGACGCCGCCTCGCTCGCCGGCGCTCCCGGCCGGATGGTCGCGGGAAATCTCGAAGACCTGCGACTGCCTAACACCGTCGTCATCGACGAGCTAGCCACCACGCGCCTGTCCTCGAATCCGCGCGATCCATCGAAGAAAATCAAGATCGGCGACCAGTTCGAGATCAACGACGTCGAGGCCCGCGTGGTCGGCATTTGCAAGGCGATGCGCTCCTTCACCGGCGGCCCCTATATTTGGACCACTTACGAGCGCGCCCTGCAATACACCCCGACCTCCCGGAAAATGCTAACCGCCGTCATCGCCGCGCCCGTCGAAGGCATGACCTCCGGGCAAGCCGCCGCGGAAATCGAGAGAACCACCGGCCTGCGCGCCTACGTCAACCGCGACTTCGGCGACAATCCCAAGGATTTCAACACCGCCACCGTCTGGTGGTATGTGAAAAACACCGGCATCCCGATCTCCTTCGGCACCACGGTGGTCATCGGCTTCATCGTCGGCGTGGCCATCGCCTGCCAGACGTTCTACGCCTTCGTGCTGGATAATTTGAAACACCTCGGCGCGCTCAAGGCGATGGGCATGTCGAATTTCCGCCTCAGCATGATGCTGCTTGTACAGGCGCTCACCGTCGGCATCATCGGCTTCGGACTCGGTTTGTTAGCCACCTCCGGTTTCGCGATGGGAGCCATCAATAACGGCCAACCGCCGTTCTACATGCCCTGGCAGATTCCCGTCGCCGCCTTTCTAGCCGTCCAACTCATCTGCATGCTCGCCGCGCTGATGGGCATCATCCGCCTCGGTCTTTACGAACCCGCCATGGTCTTCCGTGCCTGACTCCCCTCCATCCCATCACATCGTGGTCGATGTCCGCGCCGTCGAGAAAAGCTTCGGCGAAGGGGCAAGCCGCATCCACGTGCTCAAGCAGGTGAACCTGCAAGCCCGCAGCGGCGAAATCACAATGCTCGTCGGGCCATCCGGTTGCGGGAAAACCACCTTGCTCAGCGCCATCGCAGGCACCCTCCGCATCGAGAGCGGCGAGATCAACGTCTTGAACAACTCGCTGGAAAAAATGTCGGGCCACGCGCTCACCCGCTTCCGCGCGAAAAGCATCGGCTTCATTTTCCAACAGTTCAACCTCATCCCCACCCTCACCGTCGCGGAAAACGTCGGCATCCCCCTGCTCATCCAGGGCGTTTCCAGCGGCAAGGCGCTCACCCGCTCACGGGAAATCCTCGAAAAAGTCGGCCTCGGCCCGCGCTGGAAAGAACGGCCGAACAAACTATCCGGCGGCGAGCAGCAGCGCGTCGCCATCGCCCGCGCCCTCGTCCACGAGCCGCCGCTGGTCATCTGCGACGAACCCACCGCCGCGCTCGACGCCCAGAACGGCGAAATCGTCCTCGACCTTTTCCGCCAAGTCGCCCGCTCGCCTGAGCGCGCCGTCATCATCGTCACCCATGACAACCGGATCTTCTCCTACGCCGACCGCATCGCCCGCATGGACGACGGCGAAATCCTCGAGGTCAGGGAACAGCTCCACACCGAGAAACCCCATTTCGTCCACGAACACGCGCATTGAACATCGAACATCGAACGCTAAACATCGAACATCGAAGTGCAGAGCACTCCCGAACGGACCGCGGGATTTATCCCGACTTTCATTCATTCATCGTCTTCCGACTTTCAGACTTTTAGACTTTTAGACCTGCGACTCCCATGAACTTCTTCTCAAAACTCCTCCGCTACGGCTCCATCGCCGCCGCCCTTTTCGGCGTCGTGGCCATCGTCATGGTCTCCCGCACCCAGGCCGAGCGCGAGATGCCGCCGCCGGGCGACCCGCCGGTCATGCCGCCGCAAAAACCCTATGCACAAGCCGTCGCCGCCACCGGCATCCTCGAAGCGCTCAGTGAAAATGTCGCCATCGGCGTCCCTCTCCCCGGCCTTGTCACCGAGGTCTTCGTCAAGGTGAACGACACGGTGAAAAAGGAACAACCGCTGCTCAAGCTCGACGACCGAGACCTCCGCGCCGAGCAGCTTTCCACCCAGGCCCAACAGGAAATCGCCCGCGCGCAGATCACCGTCAGCGAGGCCCAGCTGGCCAAACTCGAATCCCAGCTCGCCCGCCTCAACGCCGTCGCCGACAGCCGCGCTGTTAGCCTCGACGACGTCGAAAACCGCAGGCAGGACGTCGCCGTTTCCCAAGCCCAGCTCGCCGCCGCCCGCGCCCAGCTCGCCGCCGCCGAAACCTCGCTCAAGCGCATCGCCCTGCTCATCGAACGCCTAACCGTCCTCGCCCCGCGCGACGGCACCATCATCCAAGTCAACATCCGCGCCGGGGAATACGCCGCCACCTCGCCCAAGAGTCCGGCCATGGTTCTCGGCGACACGAACAAGCTCCAGGTCCGCGCCGACATCGACGAGCAGAACGCCACCCGCATCCGCCAGGGCCAGACCGCTTACGGTTATTTGAAAGGCGACCCGAGCGTCACCTTTCCGCTAGAATTCATCCGCGTGGAGCCCTACGTCATCCCCAAGCTCTCGCTCACCGGCTCCAGCACCGAGCGCGTGGACACCCGCGTCCTGCAAGTGATCTACTCGCTCAACCGCCCGACCGATCCGCCGCTTTACGTCGGCCAGCAAGTCGATGTATTTATCGAAGCCCCCGACCGCCTCAAGAAACCATGAAATTTCCCGCGCTCATCCTGCCCGCCGCGCTACTCCTCGGGGCCTGCACCGTGGGGCCGGATTTCCAAATCCCCGGAATCTCCGGCGGCTCGAAATGGAAACAATCCAAAGCCACCGCCGGCACCCGCCTGCCTGATCACTGGTGGCTGCTCTTCAACGACCCTGATCTCACCCGCCTGGTCGATCGCGCGCTCGCCGCGAACAACGACCTCGCCGCCGCCAAGTCCCGCGTTGACACCTCGCGCGCGCTCGTCGGCGTGGACCGCGCGAAACTTTTCCCCACTCTCGATCTATCCGGCCGCGCCGGGATTTCCCGCAGCTCCGCCGACGCGCTGCGCGGAAATCTCCCGGCCGGCGTGGACGTCGCACTGGAATCCCAGAACTACCGCAGCACCTTCGACCTCGCCTACGACCCCGACCTCTGGGGCCGCAACAAGCGCGCCCTCGAAGCCTCGTCCGCCCAAGCCGCGGCGAGCGAAGCACTGCTAGATTCCCAGCGGCTCGGCGTGGCCACCGAAGTCGCCCGCCAGTATTTCCTCCTGCGCGGCCTCGATGCCCAGGACTCCGTGCTCCAAAACACCCTGAAAAGCCGCCAGGAAGCCCTCGAAATCCAGACTTCCAAATTAAACGCCGGCCTTACCGACGGCCTCGCCTCCAGCCGCGCCCGCACCGAGGTGGAGCTCGCCGACAACGACCTCGCCATCGTCCAGCGCCAGCGCGGCTCCGCCGAGCATGCCCTCGCGGTCCTTTGCGGCGCGGCCCCCTCCAGCTTCTCCGTCACCCGCCGCGACTCCAACAGCTCTCTACCCGACATCCGCGCCGGGCTTCCCGCCGAGGTCCTCAACCGCCGCCCGGACGTCCGCGCCGCCATCCAGGAACTCCGCGCCGCCAACGCCCGCATCGGCGTGGCGGAAGCCGCGTTCTATCCGAACTTCAGCCTCAGCGCCGGCGGAGGCTTCGAATCCATCGACATCAAACGTTTCCTCGATTGGGAAAACCGGGTGCTCTCGCTCGGG
>CAMCCX010000157.1 GCA_945873305.1 Akkermansia muciniphila | reverse complement strand
AATCGCCCCCAATCGGATTTGCTGAGCCGGATGCGTCGCGCCGGCGTTACTTCATCCCAATGTGGAGGCGTGCTTTGCCTTGGGGATCTTTCGCGGAGTCCGCCGTCCAAGTCATTGTAAATCCTTCGATGAGCGAGGCGGGGGGCTTGTTTTCGAGCTGGATCGATGAGTTTTCCGAGGCCGTGACCTCAAGTTTTTTATCATCATACGCACTGAGCTCGAGCTGCATTGCCGCGATTCCGGGGCCGCTGATTTCCTTGCTGCTGGCATCCACTTTGTCGGTGAGCGACTGCTTCACACGCTTCTTATCCGTCCAAATGAGCAGCAGACGGTCTCTTGCCGTTTTTTCCTCGAACGCCTTTTGTTCCTTTTTGTCACCGGTCTTTTTTTTCGCATCGGCGTAAACATCGGGGATTCTCAGATCGATCGCAAACTGCAGCGGATTTTTCACATTCCCCGGCTCCAGCAGCCGTCCGCCTAGCGCGAGTTCTCCGCGCTCCGCGTTGATAAAAATCTCAAAAACCGCGTCACCGGTAATCTTGCCTTTGATCACAACATTCTCGGGCTTGTCCGTCGCCGGCTGGGCGGACTCCAGCGATTCAGGCTGGATTTGGCGCGAGACCACTTTCCCGTCCGGCATCGTTTCCATTACTTTAAAAATCACGGGAATCGCCATTTTGCTGCTCACCGGCTCGCCCTTTTTGCCCATCGGTTTGATAGTCGCCTTACCGTCGGAGGTGAACCCGAACTGGAAGGCCCTGGTTTGGACCCCCACGAAATACCCCAACCATTCCTTTTCCTTCATGGACGGGAGGGCGGCGCGCACCGGTAAAACTCCCACCGCGCCCATCAGACCTGCCGCAAGCACCACCATCCTCGATTTAGTGACATTCATTGGCCCCACCCAATCGCAAACCCTCCACACGTGCCAGCGAAAAATCCCTCACAAATACGTGACCAGACCTTCCACCGTCTCCTCGTCCAACCGTCTCACCAGCGCGATCGCCAAGGCCACCATCTGCAAATAGTCATTCAAATCGATGATCGCATTGTGCGAGTGAATGTAGCGCGCCGGCACGCCCAGCACGATGCTCGGCACCCCCTCGTTCGCCAAATGAAACGATCCCGCGTCCGTCCCGCCGCTCCGCCGCACCGTCACCTGATGGGAAATCCCCTCCTCCCGCGCCGTTTCGATCGCCAGTCGCGCCAGCCGCGGATTCGTGATCGCCGACGGATCAAACAAGCGAATCTGTACTCCGCCGCCCAGCCGTCCCTGGCAATCCGACCTCGCAAATCCCGGCGTGTCATCCGCCGGCGGTCCTTCGAGCACGATCGCCACATCCGGCTTCGCGAAATTCGCCGCCGTCTTCGCCCCGCGCAACCCCACCTCCTCCTGCACCGTCCCGCACAGGATCAGCCGGTTAGGATGCGCCGACTGCGATAAAATTTGCCCCGCCTGGATCGTCCCCGCCATCCCCACCCGGTTGTCAAAGGCCTTCGCCATGAAATAATCCTCCCGCCCCATCGCCGCGAACGCCGACACCGGCGCGATCGGATCGCCTAACGAGATCCCGAAATTCTCCACCACGTCCCGCCGCGACTCCGCCCCCACGTCGATGAACATCTGGTCGATGCTCATCACCTGCCGGCGCTGCGCCTCCGGCAGGAAATGCGGCGGCCGCGACGCCACCACCCCCAGCACCTTCTCGCCGCCCCGCGTCAAAATTTCCACCCGCTGCGACAGCAAATTATGCTCCCACCAGCCGCCGATCCCGAGAAACTGAATGAACCCGTCCGGAGTGATATTCTGCACCATGAATCCCACCTCATCCATGTGACCCGCCACCAGCACCCGCGGCCCATCGTCTCCCGTTTCACAAAAAACCGAGCCGTTGCGATCCGCCGACAGCTCGCCGCATTCCTCCAGTTCATCCACGAAAATGGCCCTCACCTCATCCTCATGCCCGGAAACCGAATGAGCCTCCGTCAACTCCTGCAACAATGAAATCGCCTTCGTGCGCATAAGCAAACCCTGCAAAAGCAAAACATCCCTTCCAAGCCTCAAGTTCGCGGGCCGCGACATCCTCAACCGGCCAGCCGACCCTCCGGGACTGAGAGTCGAGTCCCGACGCGCGCGACGATCCCGGCAGCCGTGCGTCCGCAGCCCCCCCTGAGTTCTATCTGATACCACGCCCCGAAATGAACCAGCTGTGGAAAATGGCACGGGAACTTTCTTGCGACCCGTAAACTTACATGGCAGCGTGCTATCCCCCACTCATGATCGTCATCCCACTCACCGGCCATCCATTTTGGCCCGGCGTTTGCTTGAAAGATCTGCCACCCGGACCGCAAGCCCCTCAAATTCAAACTCATGCCAGACGTTTGCCTCTATTTCCAAGTGCATCAACCCAACCGGCTGCTGTCCCGGGATCTTTTCAGAACCGGCGACAACACGGTCTATGAAAATGATGCGATGAACGCCGAGATCCTCAACAAGGTCGCCGAAAAATGCTACCTGCCCGCGAACCGCATGTTCCAGCGGATGGTCGAGGAAAACGCAGGCCGCTTCCGGATGGCGCTTTCCATCAGCGGCACCGTGATCGAGCAAATGGAACGCCACCGCCCGGACGTGCTGGAGTCGTTCCGGGAGCTGGTGGCCACCGGCGGCGTCGAGCTGCTGGCCGAGACTTACTATCACTCGCTGGCCTTCGTGCACTCGAACAAGGAGTTCGACCGCCAGGTGGAACTCCATTTGCAGAAGCTTGAAAAAATCTTCCACATCCGGCCGCGCGTGTTCCGCAACACCGAGCTCATTTACAACGACGCCATCGCCGCCAAGGCCGAGACCATGGGCTTCGAGGGCATCATCGCCGAGAGCATCGAGAAAAACCTCAACGGCCACTCGTCCAACTACCTCTACCGCGCCCCGACCACCGCGCGGATCAAGACGCTGCTCAGAAACACTCCGCTTTCCGACGACCTGCGGTTCCGCTTTTCCGATCCGTCATGGAGCGGTTATCCACTGACGCCGGAGAAGTTCGCGAGCTGGCTCGCCGAGTGCGAGGGCGACGTGGTGAACCTTTTCATGGCCTACGAGACGATCGGCGAGCACCAGTTGGAAGAGACCGGAATTTTCAAATTCTGGGAGGCCATGCCCGAAGCGATCAACGAGGCCGGCTTGCAATGGGTGACGCCTTCCGACGCGGTGGAACTCTATCGGGCCGCGCGGGAATACAGCAGCGGCTACCTCAGTTCCTGGTCCGATACCGAGCGCGACCTCTCCGCCTGGATGGGCAATGACATGCAGCAGGAAGCCATCACCCAGGTGAACCGGCTGGAGCAGGAAATCCTCGCCGTCAACGACCCGGAACTCACCGACACCTGGGCGAAAATGCAGACCTCGGACCACTTCTTCTGGATGTCCACCAAGGGCGGTGCCGATGGCAGCGTGCACAAGTATTTCACGCCCTATCCGAACCTTCACGACGCGTATGTCTATTTCATGAACGTGCTCGACGACTTGCAGGTCCGCGTCCGCCGTGCGCGGGAGCTGAAGGAACTCGCCTGAGTTTATTTCGCCAGGCGCAGCGCCATTCGCGGAAATAACAGAAAGTGAAGCGGCAGGATGGAATACCAGTAGAGCCGTCCCAACAGCCCGCGCGGGCGGAAGGTCGCCGTCTGGCAGAGTTCGCCGCGGGTGATTTCAAAATCCAACCACGCCTCGCCGGGTAGCTTCATCTCGGCGTAAAGGATGAGCCGGGCGGAGTCCGGGTCACTGGCGCGGTCGGCCATGACCACGCGCCAGAAGTCCAGCGCGTCTCCGGCGCGCAGCTCGCGGGGATGCCGCCGACCGCGGCGCAGTCCGGTGCCGCCGGCGATCCGGTCCATCCAGCCGCGGACGCGCCACGCCCAGTTCATCGACGGCCAGCCAAAGGAGCCGCCTAACGACCAGACGCGGTCGATCACCTTTTCCCGCTCTGCTCCGAGCGGGACGCATTGCCTGTCGCGCAGCACGCCGTGCTCGGGGACGCGGATGGGCCGCAGGAAATCCGGATCGAGTCGGCCGGAGGCGAGCGAGTCGATCCATGACGAAGGCACGCGGTTCTGGGCGATGGTGGTGAAGGCCAGCCGGATCGCATCCTGATAGGAAATCAGTTCCTGCGGGATGAGTTTTTCAATCCGGTGGTCGCGGCAAACCGTCTCGTTGCG
>CAMCCX010000156.1 GCA_945873305.1 Akkermansia muciniphila | reverse complement strand
GACGCCAAGGATCCGAACAACCAGCCCGCCGGGTGTTGCTTGAGGGAGCCACGGATTCTGCTGGGAACGTCGAGCCGCTGTTTGAGCAAGACCGCTTCCTGCTCCAGACAGGAACGGGCGGCTTCGCCGAGGCGGATCAGTCGTTGGATTTCTTGGTCTTTTGGAAGTTTTCGATCCATGCTCGGTCCTTTTGAAATTCAGCGCGGGTGACGGGAAATGCGGTGGCTGCCGAGGGCTTGGCCAAGCGGGCGAGGAGGATGCCGCCCAAGATGTGGAGAATGCCGATGGCGACGGCGACTTGGTCCCATGGCAGGTCGGTGGATTTCGCAATCATGGAAACGCCCCCGGCGAGCAGGAGCGCCCACGCGAAAACCGTGCATCCGATCGCGGCTGCGAACGACGCGCCGCGTCTGACCGCTTCCTTGGAGACATCTTTCGCTTCCAGTTCGACGAGGGCCAGCCGGGTCGCGATCAAAGACATCAAGGCCTCGCGCCAATTGGCGGGTGGCGGGTCCTGCGGCTGCCATTCGGGTTTCGCGGCCTCTCCGTGAGAGGCCGACGCGATGTCAGATGAAGAACTCATGAGATTGGAAGAAAACTCACCTGACTGGAGGCGTCATTTCTCAGCGGCGAACGATGAGGCCGATCAGGAATCCCGCACCGAGGGCGCTCAACACGCATTTGGTGGGATTCTGGCGGATGTAATCCTCGGCCGTGACGTGCAGTTCCTTGGCTTTCACGCGGGTGTCCTGCCATTGTTCGGTGGCGGACTCCTTGAAATGCAGTGCTTTTTCCGTGGCGGTGGCCTTGAGCTGGCCGGCCCGCTCGGCGGCGGTGTCGCGGAATTGCTGGGCGGACTCGACGGCGCGGTCCTTGAGCGCGGCGGCCTTTTCCTCGGCGGTATGGACGAATTCGCGGGCTTTCTCGCCAGCGGCGGCACGGAGGTCATTGGCGGCCTGCGCAACGGACGGTGTCTGAGTGAAGCCTGCTTCCGGATCGAGAGTGTTAGCGGCGGAAAATGGATTGTTCATGGGGGTTGGTGGTGGTTTTGGGCGAACCTTCATGATTCACCTGCGTCGGGCGGAAACTAGCCCTTCACGTTGCCAGGCGCAAGATGTGACTTGAAAAATATCATCATTCGCCGCCGTCGATGACTTTGGCCTTGGGCGCTTCCAACAGAGTTTTGTTCTGGGTTTCCTGGGGCGCGGTGAACTTGAGGCTTTCCCATTTGGGGGCTTTTAACGGACCGGTCCCCCGGAATTGGAACAGCCCGGAAAACGGCCGCAGCGGCAAGGTGATCAATCCGAGCAGGCCGCGGGCGTTCATCCGCAGGGTCATGTCGAGGGTCCGCTCCTTCAGGTCGAGCGAGCCGTCGCCGGTGAAATTGAGCGAAGTGGTGGCGGTTTGGAAATCGTTGCTGGTGAGGATGCCGTCTTGGATTTTGAAGGTGAAGAACGCGTTTTTGGCTCGTTGGAAACCCGCTCGATCATCGTTCAGCACGCCTCCGATCAGTGGACTGAGCGGGCCGAACATCGGGACGGAAAAAAGCTCGGCTTTTTCCAGCGCGAGCAAGCCCTCGCCCGCCATGGTTTCCACTTTGCCGTCGGTCAGCGAGAAGTCGATCCGGCCGGTGACGTCGCCCGCGCCTTTCATCTGGAAGCCGTAGGTGGAGGTCAGGGCGGGGATCGAAAGTTGGGTCCAGCTCAGTTCGCCCGTGAGCCGGCCTCCGCCGAGATATTCGAAATTTCCGACCACGGGTCCGTCGAAGGCGTCGAGTTTCAATTGGGTGACGCTGGTCCGTTGGCCGCGGATGGCGACTTGGCCGGAGGGGCGGCCGAGCGTGAGGTTTTCCCCGAGAAACCGATAGTCCGCCGCGTGGTCGGAACCGAAGGAAACATCCAGAGCCGTGCGGCCCTGCGGCGTGACGTCCACCACGCCGGCGCCTTTGAGCTCCGGCGGCTGGTGGAACCGGTATTGTTCGAGCGTGTCGGCGACTTTCGGCGCGAACAGCCGGACCATCGGCGCGGCCCAGAACGCGCCGCGCACGTCCTCGACTTCCACCAGCTTGTTCGGCGCGTCGTAGCGGATGCGGCCGACTTTCGCGGTGCCTTCCGCCGGCCCGTTGAACGCCTGGTGAAGGGCGTAATCCGAGTAGTTGAAAACCACCGTGCCGTCGTAAAAATCCAGTTCGTGGTGGTTGAGTGAAAACTGGCAGTTCGCCGAGTTCACCGGCACTCCCTTGTAGTTGAGATTTCTCGCCGAGCCGCTGCCGGTGTAAGCCCAGGCGAATTTGTTAGTCATGTCGAAGCCGCCTTCCAGCCTGACATCGACCGACGCGCCCTCGCGCTCCGAGAAATCATTGAGGACGATTTCCAGCGGCTGCTTCACGAAAAACGGCCGATAGACCGGCACCGGCAGGGTGGTGTGCAGTTCCAGCCGGACCAGCGGCCACTCGACCATCGCCTTGCCCTTGGCTTCGCCGTCCCGCCGGATCAGCCGCAAGTCCCGCAGAAACAGATCCCCGTCCCGCCACGAGAACGCGCCTTCCACGGCGTCGAACGGCATTCCGCGCAGCGTCACCGATTCGCAGCGGGCGTGGCCGGTGAGTTTGACCTGCGGCACGTTCTTTTCATCCAGTTGGAAATCCCCCTCGGCTTCGAGCAGTTGTTTGCCGCGGATCGAAACGTCGTGAAGCGCGGGCAGCCCGAGCCACGCGGTGAGGAGGCGCGGAACCTCCAGCGACGAGGACACATCGAAGCGGCCCTCGCGGTCGCGCAAGTTGTAGTCGATGTGGCCCTCGAGAACCCCGCGCGAATCGGTGGCACGGAGCGAAGTGACGGTGAGCACGTCGCCGGCCATGTCCGCCTCGGCGGTGACCTCGTCGAGGACATGGCCGTTTTTCCCGATGCTGTTGATCCGCAACCCGATTTTGGCGGTGATCGAGGAGTGGTCGTTGATGTCGCCCTCCGCGGTGATTTGCAGGGCGGGAGGGTGGTTTCTATCAAAATTCCATTTCTCCAGCTCGTTGATGACTTGGGCGAGCAGGATCCGCCGTTTGCCCATGCTTGAATCATCGGGCGGCTTGCTGCCCTCCTGCTGATAGCCGATGAGCCGGGCGTTGAGGTTGACGTCGATTCCGGCGATTTTGCCGTGGGCGTTGCGGATTTCCAGACGCCGCTCACCCGGCATGAACACGGTTCCGTTTGCGTCGGTGATGTCGAGGGTTTCGGATGCGGGATCGTCCGGGTCCACGGCCAGAACGAGTCGGGCGTCGTCGAGCTCGAGCTTTTTGAGGTGGACGATGCCGCGGGCGAGCTTGGTGTTGTCGAAGCCGAGGACGACGCGCTCCAGCCGGGAAAACTCCCGCAGGTGTTCGGCTTCGGAAAAGACCCTGACGTCAGTGGCGACGATTCCCCGGAAGACGACGTAGCGCAAACCGCCGATCTTGAGATGCACTCCTTGTTTCGTGGCTTCACGCTCGATGGCGGCGCGCCACGGCTCGGGCAGGCCGGTGGAGTTCGCCCACCACAGGACTCCGATAGCGCCTAACACCGCCGAAAGGATCAGCAGGAATGCGAGCGTGCGCAGGTTCCGGGTGAGGTGGAGGCGATACATGTGGAATTTCGGCGGAGCCTAGGGGCGCGGTTGGTGAAAAGCAACTCACGGCACCAAGCCCGCCTCGCGGAACGAATAATAAGGAGCCCGGCCCGGCGACGGCCTGCCGATGATGACGTGGTCGAGGAAGCAAACCTGCATCAGTTTCGCCGCATCCACCACCCGCTTGGTGACGATTTCATCCGCCCGGCTGGGGCTGGGGTCGCCCGAAGGGTGATTGTGAATCAGGATGAATCCGTAAGCGCCGCGGGTGATCACCGGGCGGAGAATTTCCCGCGGATGGGCGCTCGAATCATTGACGGTGCCGACCGAGACGACCGTGGTCGCCAGATGCCGCAAGCGCGAGTCGAGCACGGCCACCATGACTTGTTCCTGGGACAAATGTCGGAGCTGCGGGCCGAAGAAATTATGGATCAGCTCGGGCGTTTCGAGAGAGACATCCCGCAATTGCTCGCGAGCCACGCGGGTCCCGAGTTCGAAGGCCGCGGCGAGTTTCGAGGCTTTCGCCAGGCCGAGGCCTTTGATTTTCGACAACTCGGCGACCGGCAAGCCGCCGAGCGCGGCCATCGATCCGTATTTGGCGATCAGTTCCCGGCCGATCTCGATCGCGCTGCGGCCTTTCATTCCGG
>CAMCCX010000155.1 GCA_945873305.1 Akkermansia muciniphila | reverse complement strand
CCACATGCCCAATCTCAAAGACAAAATCGGTTTCACTGACAACGGCCCCGCCATCGCCTCTCCAGCCGAGGACAACCGCTTGCGCGAGTTCGTCAACCTGAAGCTCGCTGCCCGCGGCTATCCGATCGTCGGCGACGAAACGGACTATCCGTTCCTCGATCTGGGACGCTCGCTGATCGCGAGTTTCCAGGAAAAATCGCGCTTGCTCTCGGACTACCTTTGCCCGGCGGACGCGTCGATCGACGCCTACCTGCGCGACTATCTCGGCCCTGAAATCGTGGCGGAGGTGTTCCCCGACGCGATGCATTTGCTGCCGACCGCGCCGCTGATCATGGAGCGTCACGGGATCGCCCGGATGCTGTCGCTGCCGCCGGATGAGGATGAATTCAAGTCCTCGATCCTGAGTTCCTATCGAGTGCATCAAGGGGTTTGCCACAATCCGGCCAACGACCGGCGGACCACGGAGGGGGTTTTCCACGTGGCCGAGGGCGGCTTGCCGGTGCCTGCGGACAAGAAATCGGTGCCGAAGGCGGTGTTCGCCCGCTTGCTGAAAAACGCTCTCACCCCGCCGCCGGACATCATGACCCTGCCCTTCACCGGCACCAGCAAGGAGCCGGCAAAGGTCTTCGTCTCGCTGCTGCTGCGGCCGGTCGTGGCCCCGGAAGTGCCGGGCGTCTCGCCGGAGAAATCCATGGAAACCCGCTTCTTCGCGCCGGGGAATCTGGTCAGCAACCTGGACTTCGTGGAGAGCATTTTCGGTAACGGCGGAGACCCGTTCCTGCCAGACAACGACGCCCGTCTCGATGCCGACGGGTGGTCCGGCCACACCGGCTGCGTGATCCTCGCGCCGCATCTCGTCTCGCTGAAAAAGAAGGACCTCGGACTCCCTAACATCGCCGACGCGACCGAGCGCCAGCAGCGCGAGCGCATGTGCTGGACCTCGCCGGACGAGCTCTACAACGACGGCGGCGCGTTCAAAATCACCTGCCGCGACAAGCGCGGGGTCATCGTGACCATCATCGCGGACAACTACTACGGCTACTGCAAGAAGGAGGTGAAAACCCAGCTCAGCTACGCGGCGAACCTCTTCGGCAATGCGGAGGAAGAACACGCCGGCGGCGCGATCGCGTTTCCGAGCTTCGATCTGGGAGAGGACTTCTCGCTGAGCGACTACACGCGCACGGTGGACCACAAGTTCTCCGGACTGACCAGCCGCTACGGCGAGATTTTCCACCTCCAGCCCGAAGGCTACGGGATCGACAAACAGTTCCCGGACATCCTTTACGTGCCCGAGGACGTCAACATCGACCTGCACAGCCAGTTAGCAACATGGACTAACGAGAGCGGCGCGCAGAAGATCCCTCTCCAGCCGGGCATCACCTACGTGCTGCCGTCCGGCTACAAGGTGGAGATGGTGAAGCCGACCGCCGGCCAGCGCTGGCGGCTGATAGGAACGACGGCGGAAGGCACCTTCTGCCACAAGCCGTGCACGGTCTCCGGCGGCGGCAAGTCGGAAATCTCCAAGTCCCTGTCCGACGCGATGATCACCGCCGCGGTTCTGGTCCATGATTTGAAGAAGGATCTCGATATCGCCTGGGGCATCATCAACCACGATTTCTCCAACCGCTATCAAAACCCTATCGAGCCCGGCAAACCCGGCCGCCCGCTGCTGAGCCACGAGCGCTCGCTGGGCTCCGTCATCCGCCTGCTCACCCCGAATCCGGCCTACACGGATGAATACAACCAGTGGCTCGGCACTTTCGGCCGCTCGGTGCGGGATCTGGTTTTCATCATCAAGCGCTTCCACAAACCCACCTGGGGCGAGGACTGGCGCAAGCGTTTCACCGTGGACCTGATCAACGGCGCGCCCGGCCGCCAGCTGATCTATCGACGCCAGCGGCTGGTCACCCAATACCTCCGCGTCGGCTTCACCGAGGACGGCACCTGGCGCACCTTCAGCATCCGCAAGGACTTCGCCCCGGCGAAAAAAATCCAGACCGAGGACGACATCAGCGCCTCGATGGTCGTCCCGCGCGACGCCGTGGACGGACTCCATCCGGATTCGCAGAACCCCTCGGTCAAATTTGTCAGAAACTGCGAGTATCGTCTCTTCCAACGCCCGGACGACGCGATCCTGCGCGGCTACGACAAGCGGACGGAGGCCGACTTCAGCCAGGGCGGCCTGTTTTTCTCCAACTACGAGCCGATCTCCCGCCCCGAGGCCGCGGCGATGGTGAAGGACGCCATCCGCTTCGAGCAGTTCACCCCGCCGCTGCGCAAAACACTAACCGCATTTGTCGATGGCGAAAAGCCATCCTACGTCGTAAGCTCCCACTTGCCCCGCATCGTCGATGGCAAGCCGACGAAAAACCCGCGCTATCTCCAGAACCGCCCGGACCTCGAAGATCCCCGCTCGGTCTATCTGGCCCAGCTCGGCGCCCGTCTGTTCCGCCGCCTGCCGTTCGGCGCGCCGGTGCTCAAGCCCGTGAACTCGGTGCTCGCAGGCCGCCGCAACAATCCGCCGGACGAGGCCGCCGGCATCCGCGCGCTGGCCGTTTACAACCCCATCCACTATCAGGAGCTGCCCGAGTTGTTCATGGATTTCATCGCCTCGCTCACCGGCAAGAGCCCGTCCACCACCGGCGCGGGCAGCGAGGGCGCGCTGACGAAAGGCCCGTTCAACGCGATCCTGCCGATCCATGACATCAACGCCGCGCTGGTTTCATTCCTCCTAACCAACTACCACGGATTCACCAGCGCCGCGGGCCACATCGGCCGGAAATACCGCGTGGATCACGACATCAGCCTGCTCGTCCCCGAGGTCTGGTCGCGCATGTTCATTCCCGAGCGCGAGCCGGACTATCTGATTAAGAACGGCTATATGGAGAAGATCGGGAACTTCGAGCACGGCGGAAAACTCATCGAAGCAAGCCGCCTCGGCTACCGCATCACCGAGAGTTTCGTGACCACCTTCTTCGGCCGGATCTTCTCCGCGGCGGACACGGTTTTCAGCGAGGACATGCTGCGGCCCGAGTTGCAGTCGATGGACGACTTCGTGGACGGACTCGACAACATCATCGAGACCCAGCGCCGCGTCGCGCTCAACTACTTTGATGACGGCAGCATCGACGCCGCCTGCCCGCCACTCAAGGCGCTGCTCAACATCATGGCTTACGGCGAGTATGAAGGGAAGACCATCACCGACCCATCGATCCGCGCGCTGTTCACCCGCGATGCGCTGATTTCCTCCGACTGGTATCAAGCGCGTCTCGACGCCAAGGCCGGCGTGGACCAGGCGCTCTGGAAACGCCACCTCGCCTATCTGGAAAGCTTCATCACCAAGCCGAACTATCAGAGCGAACTCAAGCGCCTGAAGATCGAGGAGCGCATCGCCAAGGCGAAGGCCATGCTCGAGCGAGTCAGTTCGCCAGCCTATCGGAACAGCCTCGTCGGCATGATCGGCGCGGACCCGGCGCTGGTTTGAAGAATGTGTTCCGACTGTCTCAGTCAGAATCCCAAGCCGCGCTCCCGACTGAGACAGTCGGGACACATTCTCAGGCGTGGTCCATGGCGTCGCCGCCGTGCTCGTCGAAGTCCATCTCGCGGACGCGCTTGCGGTCGCGCTCGAGCTCGACGTGCTTGCGCAGCAGCTCGCGGACTTGCTCTCCGCCGTGGATGGCGGGAATGACGAGGTTCGGCAGGGTGCGGTCGGAGGTTTCCATCACGATGGAGGCGAGGCCGGTGAGGCGCATCCACCACGAGCGGACCATCTGCGAGTCCTTGACGCGATAGAGTTCGATTTCGTCGATCTTCTGGTTGATGACGCCGCGGGTGAGGCGCAACCGCTCGCTGGTGAGTTCGAAGACCTGGGTGCGGACGACGAGATAGCGCCAGATCAGATAGACCACAGGCAGCACGAGGGCGATCGCGGCGGGCGGGAAAAGCAAGCTGCCAACAAGGATGCCCGCGGCGACGAGCATGGCGGCGGCGAACGGCCCAAGATTGAGCCACTGGGAGGAGCTGCCTTTCCAAAGCGAGTTTTCGTCAGTCATGGCGCGGAGCATGGTTCCACTCCCCCGCCGTGGGCAAGTGGAGAATGAAAGTGGATTTCAGGGCCGTGTTGCCTCATTGAAGCGGACACCGAAAAGATTTCGCGGATCGTTCGTGAGAGTCCCGTTGCCTCACAAATGGAGACACCATGGCGCCAGCCATGGACATGAGTGAAACCAGCATTGAAGAATACACCAAAAAGATGCGCGACAG
>CAMCCX010000154.1 GCA_945873305.1 Akkermansia muciniphila | reverse complement strand
CGTCGCTCCGCTCCTCGTCGGCTCCACCGGCCCTTCCCAGCGCGGGAGTGCATTCGGAGCTTGCAGGTGAGATCGGATTCTCCTATCGAATGTCCATCAGCCAGCCTGCTGAGATTTTAACAATTTAACGGAAAGAAAAATTTCCCCCGCGCTCGCCATCCGAGTTGAAATACTGCGCGTAGTAGAACCGGGAGTTTGGTTTTTTGTAGAGCGTTGCCATGTCGCAAGTGTAGGCAAAACTTATGCGCAAGCAAGCGCATAGTGCATACACCGCGCCTAAGTATCAAAGGAATAGCAACTTAGGTCAAATAGGTCGTTGGTTCGATCCCAACCGCCGGAGCCATTTTTTCCTGCTCCCCTATAGGTTTCAGAGTAAGTTCTAGCGGGAATTCCGCCAATGTGGACACAAACTTTGAACACTTTTTGTTTTATGGTGAACGAGTGTCTGGGTAGTTCGATCCCGCCGGCACGAAAAGTCCCCGCCCGGACGAATCCAAGCGGGGCCTGTGGGGTGGGTGAGGATTACTTCGCCTTTGATTTCCGCCTCAGGAATTTCCGCATCTGTTCGCAACGGTCTGAGATGGCGAGCGTCGTGAAGTCCTGCGTCACTCCAAGGCCTGCTGTCAGGTTGGTATAGCTGGCGGAGTTTACTAGATCAATCGGCCTTCCGAAGGCTTCGACTTCCAACGCTTCGGGACCCTGCCTGTGGTCTCGAACGGACGCGTGCAGCCGCTCGATTCGCTCGCACGCAACAACCTGCTGGCAATCCACGGCACACAAACCGTTCCGGGTGATGGAGCTCCCGGCACACCCGTCGAATGGCTTGCGGAACTCGCGTTCAAGCCCGTGTTAGCCGACACGCGGAAGATCTTCCTTCTTCATCACGACGATATCCTCGGACTCGTGAACCTGACACGGACGGAGGGGCATGACGACAAGCACTTTTCCTTCGACCAGCTCCAACCCGCCTTCCCCGCGCTGCAGAGGGAGGCCGCGCGGATCGAGAAAATCGATGCACAGGCGCGCAGCGCTTACGAAAAAGCCCTGATGCGGCTCACGCGGAGTCTCTTCTCATACAACCAGCTCAAGCACGCCCTCGCCCTGCCAAAGAAAGAGAACCTGGAGAAAGAATTCGGGCTTTTTCTGGAGAAAGTCACCGCCGCGCTGGCCGCCGCCGACAACAAGGATGTCCCGCCGGACCGGGCGCTCATCGACGACGCCTCCGCCCGGATGCGCGAGATGCTCGCGTGGGCGCCGTTCAGCGAGGTGTTCACCACGCCTTCCGGCCAAGGCGACGAGGGCTGGCGCAAACTCCCCGACTCCGTGATCGACTCCGCCGACACCGGCAAGCTCCATCCCGCCGCGCTCGCCTACGCCCGCCTCGGCGATTCCTACCGCGCGGGCGACACCGCCGCCTTCAACACTGCGGTTTCCGACTACCGGAAATGGCTTTCCGAAAACCGCTCCGATGCGGCGGGCAAAAGCTCGGCGGAAACGCTCTTCAACCGCATCGCGCCGTTTTACCAATCGATGGCGCTCTACGTCGCGGCGTTCCTTTGCGCGGCGTTTTCGTGGTTGCGCGTCGGCACCGTCGCTCGCATCGCCGCATTCCGTATCCTGCTGCTCGGCTTTGCGGTGCACACGGCGGGACTCATCACCCGCATGGCGCTGGAAGGTCGGCCGCCGGTCACGAACCTCTATTCCTCCGCCATTTTCATCGGCTGGGGCGTCATCATCCTGAGCGCCGCGCTGGAGCTTTTCCACCGCAACGCGATCGGCACGGCGGTCGCGGCGGCGGTCGGCTTCGCCACGCTGGTTGTCGCGCACCATCTTTCCCTTTCCGGCGACACCCTTGAAATGATGCGCGCCGTGCTCGACACGAATTTCTGGCTCGCCACCCACGTGGTCATCATCACCCTCGGCTACTCGGCCTGTTTTCTCGCCGGCGGCATCGCCATCGCGTGGATCCTGCGCCGCGCCTTCGGCGGCATCCCGCCCGCGACCTCCGCCTCGATGCGCGGCATGGTCTATGGGGTGATCTGTTTCGCGACGCTCGCCAGCTTCGTCGGCACCGTGCTCGGCGGCATCTGGGCGGACCAATCGTGGGGCCGGTTCTGGGGCTGGGATCCCAAGGAAAACGGCGCGCTGCTCATCGTGATCTGGAACGCGATCATCCTCCACGCCCGTTGGGGCGGCATGGTCAGGGAGCGCGGCATGATGGTCATGGCGGTCTTCGGGAACATCGTCACCTCGTGGTCATGGTTCGGAACGAACATGCTCGGCATCGGCCTCCATTCCTACGGCTTCACCGACGCAGCGTTTTTCTGGCTCTCGGCTTTCATCCTCTCCCAACTCTTCATCATGGTTTTGGCATGCGTTGCCCGCCGGAAGCCCGGGGACAATGCGTGATCGTCCCCGCGCCTTGGCATTTGCCGGAATTCCACTTGCGAGAGGAGCGGCCTGGCGGCAAGCATCGCGGGCGTGACTCCCGAACTTGAGAATTTGTTTTCCTTCCTCCGTTTCCCGAGCGTTTCCACCGACTCCCGGCATGCAGGCGATGTCCGGGCCTGCGCGGAGTGGTTGACTGCCAAACTCGCGGCCATGGGGCTGGCGACGGAGCTCCACGAGACACCGATGCATCCGGTCGTCATTGCGAGAAACGAGCATGTTGCCGGTCGGCGCACGGTGCTCATTTACGGTCATTATGATGTGCAGCCGGTGGACCCGTTGTCGCTGTGGACCAGCGATCCGTTCGAACCGGTCATTCGCGAAGGCCGGATCTGGGCTCGCGGCGCTACGGATAACAAGGGCCAGATGATGGCCCATGTCCTCGGCGTGGAAAAAACCCTGCGGGAAAACCGCGGGTTGCCGGTGAATTTGATTTTCCTGTTTGAAGGCGAGGAGGAAATCGGCAGCCCGAATCTTGCGTCTTTCCTGCTTCATCATTGCGACGCGCTGAAGTGCGATGTCATCGCCATCTCCGACACCGGGATGGTCGCTCCCGGCGTGCCGACGCTGGGCTACGGCCTGCGCGGCATCGCATGCTGCGAGGTGATCCTGCGCGGGCCCAAGGGCGACCTCCACTCCGGACTCTTCGGCGGCGCGGTCGCCAATCCGGCGGCCGCCATGGCGCGCCTCGTTTCCAGCCTTCACGCGCTCGACGGCCGGGTTTCCATCGAGGGCTTTTACGATCAGGTCCGGCCGCTGCAACCATGGGAGCGCGAAATGTGGTCCCGCGTCCCCGGCGTGAGCGACGCGGATTTCCTGACGGTGACTGGTTCGCCCGGGTTGTTTGGCGAGCCCGGCTTCACTTCCGCGGAGCGCGTTTGGGCGCGCCCGACCGCCGAGGTCAATGGCATCGGCGGCGGCTATCAGGGGGAGGGGTCCAAGACGGTGCTCCCGGCAGAAGCATTTGCGAAACTTTCCTTCCGCCTGGTGCCGGATCAAAGCCCCAAGGAGATCATGGAAAAAGTCCAGAACCACCTCGAATGGCACTGCCCGCCCGGAGTGGAAGTCGAAGTCCGCGTGGGCCACGATGGCAAACCCTACGTCACCGATCCCAACTCGAAATTCGGCCTCGCCGCGCAAGCCGCGCTCCGAGCTTCCTTCAACGCCGAGCCCGTCCTCATCCGCGAAGGCGGCAGCATTCCGATCGTGCAAACTTTCCGCGACATTCTCGGTGCGGACACGTTGCTGCTCGGCCTCGCGCTTTCCGACGCCCAGATCCACGCTCCGAACGAAAATTTCCCGGTCGAGAATTTCGAAGCCGGAATCCGTCTGAACCAAGCGCTGCTCGAGGAATTGGCGAAGTGACGGCTGATCCGGGGCCGCGACGACAGATCGGGCCCTTGGCGCGCGTTTAACAGCCGGAATCCGGACAAAACAAAAGCGCGCGTTGGAATTCCCCCCGGATTTCTCAACGCGCGCCTTTTTATCGAACCACCGGCTGGACCTGGCCCGGCTTGACGTCCCCCCGGAGATCAATCGAATCACTTGGTCCGGCTTGGATGGCTGGAGTTTTGCGGAGGCGAACCTCGTGCAGAACGCAGGCAAGTTAATTAATGATCAGGATAATGAAAGTAATTTCTTCATGAATTTGGTCGATTTGTCGTTTGAGCGGTAAAAACAAGGTTTGGGCGGCGATTACACCAACGCGATGAGTTCGGGCCAGCTTTGAAGGCGGTGGTCGGGGTGGCACTCGCCCGGGCGGAGGGAGTCGGGGTGGCCGGTGAAGAGAGCCGTTCGAAAGCCTGCGGCGGCGGCGGGGACGATGTCTTGCAGCGGGTCGTTGCCGATGAAGAGCGTCTCCGCGGGCGTGATGCCGCGGCCGGCGAGGCGGTCGCTGAGGATTTGAAACAGCT
>CAMCCX010000153.1 GCA_945873305.1 Akkermansia muciniphila | reverse complement strand
CAACGCCGCATGGTTCGAGTATCTCGGCTTGCAAAGTTTTAGCCATGGTCCGAATGCGCCGCTTTCCATCCGCTACACCGATGCCAACCACCCGGCCAATGCGGGGCTCTCGGATTGGACCACCGGCAATGAGGAACTCTACCATGTCGTTCAGGTCATGCCTGGCACCTCGGTTCTCGCCCGCGGCAGCCAGAAGATCAACAGGGGCGGCACCGAAACCATCGACGACCACCCCATCGTCTGGGTGCATGAATACGGTCCCGAAAAGGTTCGTGTCTGGTCGACCTCGCTCGGTCATTTCAACGAAACGGTCTCGGACGACCGCTACTTGGATCTGGTCGCCAACGGCGTCGAGTGGGCGCTCAACCGTCCAGATATCCGCAAATAAATCGTCCTCCGCAGGATTTCAGCGTGATCAAAACAGCCCGGCGAAACAGAGACCGGAACCCGCGAAGAAGGGGCCATATAACAAACAGGGACCAACCAAACTCATCAACCCATGAAAAAAACCACACTCCTCCTCACCCTTGCGCTCACAGGCTCACTCCACGCCGGGGAAACGCTCGAGCAACTCTTCGAAAACCCGCCGCCTTCCGCGAAGCCGGGCGGGTATTGGTATTTCAATGACGGCAATTTGAACTCCAGCCAAATGACGGCGGAGTTGGAGAACATGAAAGATGTCGGCCTCAACGAGGTGCTCTTTCTGGAAGTCGATAATGGCGTTCCGAAGGGGCCCGTCCAGTGGATGAGTGAGCCGTGGCAGAACGCTTTTGTGCAAGCCGTGCGCGACGCGGAGCGCCTCGGGATGGATGTGAAGCTCGGCATCGGGCCGGGTTGGTGCGGCAGCGGTGGGCCTTGGATCAAGCCCGAGAATGCGATGCAGCATCTGGTATTCAGCTCGGTGGATTTCCAAGGCCCGCAGGCCGTGTCCCAGAAACTGCCGGTGCCCGACCAGCGTAAGGAACCATTTCTCACGATGCGTGATCCGTTTTACGAGGATTTCGCGGTGTATGCTTTTCCAAGCACCCCGCCGGTGATTGCGGACATCGACGAGAAGGCGCTTTATAAGCGCGAACCGTATACCTCCTTCAAGCATGTGAAAACCTACCTGCCGACCGCTGCGCATTACACCGAGCCGGCCGGAGGAGTCATCGCGCCCGACAAAATCATCGACCTTACGAAAAACCTGAAACCCGATGGCACCCTCGAATGGCAAGTGCCTGCCGGAAATTGGACGGTGGTGCGCATGGGCCGCCGCATCAACGGCGCGGGAACGAGGCCCGCCCCGGCTCCGGCGGTCGGGTGCGAGTCGGACAAATTCGATGCCAAGGCGATCGATTTCCATTTGTCGAAATTCGTCGATGTTCTCCTGAAAAAAATCGGGCCGCGAGCGAAGGAACATGGGCTGACCAATCTCCATATGGACAGCTGGGAATCCGGCGCGCAGAACTGGACGCCTGAGTTCCTCGAGGAGTTTAAAAAACGGCGCGGCTACGATGCCAAGCCGTTCCTACTGACCTACACAGGCAGGGCGGTGGAGGGCTTGGAGAAATCCGAGCGTTTCCTTTGGGATATGCGCCTGACCGCGCAGGATTTGGTGCTCGAAAACCACGCGCAGCGCGTGAAGCAGTATGCCCACAAGCACGGGTTCGAACTTTCCATCGAGCCCTACGACATGAACCCGGCCGGCGATCTCGATCTCGGTGCGGTGGCGGATATCCCGATGGGAGAGTTCTGGCATAACTTCCTCGATTCAGCCTACAGCGTTTTCGAGGCGGCCTCGATCGCCCATGTCATGGGAAGGCCTGTCGTTGCGGCCGAGTCATTCACCGCTGCCGGCGGATTGGAATGCGATCCTTGGGCGCTCAAGAACCAAGGCAACTGGGCTTTTGCCGCTGGCATCAACCGGATTTTTTTCCACACCTACACGCATCAACCGCTGAGCCAGGACTACAAGCCCGGCTTCACCCTCGGGCCACACGGCGTTCACTGGCACCGCAACCAAACCTGGTGGCCAATGGTCGGCGCTTTCCACCTCTTTATCGCCCGTTGTTCCGAGATCCTCCAGCAAGGCACCGCCGTCTCGGATGTGCTTTACCTCACGCCCGAGGGCGCACCGCACATTTTCCTGCCGCCGTCGAGTGCGCTCGAAGGCACTGGTCGGCTCGCGGATAAAAAAGGCTACGGCTTCGATGGATGCTCGCCGCGAATGCTCATGGAGCGCGCCGAAGTGAAGGACGGCTTGATCGCCTTCCCCGGCGGCACTTCCTACCGCGTGATGGTGCTGCCCCAGGTGCAGACGATGACCCCGGCCCTGCTCGAAAAAATTCGCGACCTCGTGAAAGCCGGCGCCACGATCGTCGGCAACCCGCCGCTCAAATCGCCCAGCCTCTCGGGCTATCCCGCCTGTGACGAAAAAGTGCAAAACCTCGCCAAGGAACTTTGGGGAAGCCTCGATGCCCCCGCCGAGCCGACCAAGCGCAGCTTCGGCCGAGGCACGATCCACTGGGGCGGGCCGCTCTCGCCTGCATCGTCGGCCCAGCCAAAATCCAGCGACGCCCTCATGGCGAGCCAGTGGATTTGGTATCCCGAAGGCAATCCCGCCAACAGCGCGCCGGCTGGCTTGAGATACTTCCAGCGCACAATGGAAGTGGATGCCGCAAAGACCGTGGAATCCGCCACCGCCTCGTTGAGCGCCGACAACGAATTCACACTTTGGATCAACGGAAAGAAGGTCAGCGAAGGCAAAGACTTTAAAGTTCCCGTGAAATCATCGATCGCGTCGTTCCTGCGTCCCGGCGCGAATGTGATTTCCGTGGCGGTCAATAATGCCGGCCCCGCCGCATCGCCTGCAGGATGGATTGGGGCATTTGAGGTCTTCTACAAGGACGGCACCAAAACCGTGGTGAACTCGGATGCCAAATGGTCCGCCGGATTGACCGCTCCCGAGGGCTGGGAGCAATCCGCCACATCTCCGGCCGACTGGAAACCCGCGCAGTCCCTTGGTGCCTATGCGATGGCGCCGTGGAGACTTGCCAGACCGCAGGAAACAATGCCGCCGCTTTACCCTGACTACGACCTCACGGCGGGAATCTTGAAATCGATGGGCGTGCCCGAGGACTTCATGGCCACCGGGCCCGTGCGCTACGGCCACCGACGCACGGCCGACCGCGACATCTATTTCGTCGCAAACCGCACCGGCGAGCCAATCAAGGCCGAGTGCCGCTTCCGCGTGTCCGAAGGAACCCCCGAGCTTTGGGATCCCGTCACCGGCGAGCGCCGCGCGCTGCCGCAATTCGAGCGCAAGGACGGCACAACCACTGTCCCAATGGAGTTCGACGCGTTCCAAAGTTTCTTCGTCGTCTTTGGCGGCAAGGGCCAAGCGCCCGCGTTGTCCAATGGCAAAAACTTCGCCGAAACCAAGCCCGTTCAAGAAATTTCGGGAGCGTGGGATGTCTCGTTCGACCCGAAATGGGGCGGACCCGAGAAGATCACCTTCGACACATTGCAGGATTGGACGAAGCGCCCGGAGAGCGGCATCAAATATTACTCCGGCATCGCGACCTATCGAAACACCTTTCCGGTAGCCGAACTGCCCAAAGGCAAGACTTACCTGAACCTCGGCATCGTCCACGACATGGCGCGTGTGAAGCTCAACGGCAAAGACCTCGGCGTGGTCTGGTGCGCCCCGTGGCGAGTCGAGGTCGGCGACGCCCTTAAGGTTGGAGAAAACCAACTCGAAATCGAAGTGGCCAACAGCTGGCCGAACCGGATGATCGGTGACAAGCAACCCGCTGACGCCAACGCCCGCGAAGTCCAAGCGCCCCCGGGATTCCTCGGTGGCCAAAAAATCAAAACCGGACGCTACACCTACTGCACCTACAACCACTTCAACGCCGACGCACCGCTGCTGCCATCCGGCCTGCTCGGCCCGGTGACGATTTCCACCACAAAATAATCCATGAAAAAAACCATCCTCACCGCCGGCGTGGCGATTGCCACACTCAGCCTTGCTTTTTCGGCTTCCTCACCCGCCCATGCCGCCGCCCCGTGGCAGGCTTCGTGGATCGGTGTTTCCAAATCGCCTTCAGACGCTGAGCTTCCGGAGATCGTCGTGGCCAAGGCCCTTTACGGGGTCCGTGGCGACTCGACCAAGCAAGTCGATCTCACGGCAAGCGTCCGGCAAAACATGGCGGACGGAAACTTCACCCTGCGTGCCGACAATGCGACAGCTGGACGCGACCCCGCTTATGGAGCTGAGAAGACCCTTGAATTGGAATACACGATCAATGGCCGCGCCGTCCGGCAATCGGTGAAAGAGAACAGCAAGATTGATTTGGCGACAGGCCAGATGGCCACGAACCAAAATGAGCCGCCTGTGGATAAGCCGCCGGTCGGTTCCAACCA
>CAMCCX010000152.1 GCA_945873305.1 Akkermansia muciniphila | reverse complement strand
CCAGCTTGCGCCGGTGCCTGTGTCCCTGTCTGTTCGTTCATGGTGTTGGTTGGTTTGAATTCAATTCCAAACAGGCGATGTCGGAACATCGCCCGATCAACCAGCACCAATCCATTTTAACGTTTTAACGGAAAAAAATCCGCTTCCGGACTCATGACGTTGTGCCAGCGTATTGAGCGGTAATTTCCGCTCGCAAAGTGCCAACTCAGGCCTAGAATTTCCACATGAGTATAGCCGAACTCCGCAACCTCCCTCTGCGCGAAAAGTTTCAGATTCTTGAAGTTATCTGGGATGATTTGAGTGCGCATATGGAAGAGATGGCCATCTCCCCTGCAGTTCGTGAGCTTCTGGACAAGAGGCTCGAACGCATCGAGAGCGGATCGGCCGAAGTGCATGACTGGGATTCCGTAAAATTTTCGCTTGGCCGGCGATGATACGGGTCCGCATATCGAGCGACGCGCTTGAAGATCTCAACGACGGGTTTCTATTTTACGAATTTCAAGATCCCGGCCTCGGTGATTATTTCCTCTCCCAATTACGTGCCGACATCGATGGTTTGAAGATTACGGCAGGCATACACCGCCAGCCACACCGACATCTACACAGGTTATTGAGTCGGAGATTTCCTTATGCCATATTTTATGAGTTCAAGGACTCAGTAGCTTTAGTTGTAGCTGTAGTGGATTGTAGAAGAGATTCAGACTGGATCCGTTCGCATCTCGACAGGTAGCAACGAATCAACCAGCCTGTCACGGTGGTGGCGGTCACGGGGCGTTGAAGGTTTTGGCGATTTCCGCGTTGAGTGCGGGGGCGTCAAAGTTCGCGCCCATTTTAAATGAAGTCGTCGGCGTGGCGCGCTGGCGGCATCACCGCTTCGCTGCGTCGGTCTCGATCCAGCTCCAGAGGCTGGCGAGGCCGGATTTGACGGATTGCTTCGCGGCGGCCAGATCGCCGCCGGGAGCCTTTTTCCCAAACAGGTAGAACTTGATCTTCGGCTCAGTGCCGGACGGGCGGACGGCGAAGGAGCGGCCGTCTTCGAGATCGACGAAGAGCATTTTCTCCTTCGGCAGCAAGTCGCCTTCCTGGTCGAAGAGATCCTGCTTGGCGAAATCGCGGACGCGCAGGACGGCGGAGCCATCGACTTCGGTCGGCGGGTTCTCGGCGTAGGAATTCGCAAGCGCCGCGATTTTTGCAGCGCCATCCGCACCTTCCATGACGAGTGATTTGCCGATTTCCAGATAGTAGCCGTATTCGGTGTAAACGTCGTCCATCAGCTCCGGCAGCGTCTTGCCGACGGATTTCGCGTAAGCGGCGACTTCGGCGAACATCAGCGCCGCGCCGTTAGCGTCCTTGTCGCGGACGGCGTCGGAGCCGAGGTAGCCGTAGCTTTCCTCGCCGCCGAAAACGAAGAAGCGCGAGTATTCCAGCCGCAGAGCGCGGGTCTGCGCCTGGCTGAGTGAGCGGTAGTCGCCCTTCTTGTCGGCGGGGATGGCTTCCTCGTATTTCCGCAGTTTCCCGGCGATGTATTTGAAGCCGGTGAGCGTGTCCACGATGCCCACGCCGAAGCCGTCGGCGATGGCGTGCTGGAGCTCGGTGGTGACGTAGGTCTTGATGAGCACCGCGCGGTTGCGGTTGGCGTTGGTGAGCCAGCCGAGTTCGAAGCAGGTTTTCAGGCGATACCAGGCCATCAGCGAGCCAATCTGATTTCCGGTTAGCAGGACCATTTTCCCGGCGGCGTCCCGGACCGCCACGCCCATGCGGTCGGCGTCGGGATCGGTGCCGATGACGATTTCCGCGCCGGATTGCTCGGCGAGGTCGATGGCCATTTTCAGCGCCGGGCCATTCTCCGGATTCGGCGATTCCACGGTGGGGAAACGGCCGTCCTGCACGTCCTGTTCGGGGACGGTGAGCACCTCGAAGCCGAACTCGCGGAGCATCGGCACGTTGATGTGGCCGCCGGTGCCGTGGAGGTTGGTGAAGACGATCTTGGTGGAAGCGCCTTCTAGCAGCGATGGCTTGAGCAGCAGGGTTTTGAGGAGGGCTACGTAGCGGGCGTCCATTTCCGCGCCGAGGAGGGTGATGCTGCCGCGCTCGGATTCGGGTAGAATTTCGTAACGCTCGCTGGTGATGGCGTTCACCTCCCGGACGATGGCGTCGGCGTGGGCATCGACGATCTGCGCGCCGTCGTTGAAGTAGGCTTTGAAGCCGTTGTCGTGCGCCGGGTTGTGGCTGGCGGTGAGGACCACGCCGCCGTCGGCGCGGAGTTCGCGCACCGCGAAGGAGAGCTGCGGAGTGGAGCGCGCGCCTTCAAACAGATAGGCGTCGCAGCCGAGATCGGAGCAGGTCTTGGCGCAGAATTCCGCGAAATCGCGCGAGAAGTGGCGGGTGTCGTGGGCGAAGACGAGCACCGGCTTGCGGTCCGGCCCGGCGAATTGTTTCGCGTAGGTGATGAGTCCCCGCACGGCGCGGCTGAGGTTGTAGAAATTCATCGTCGCGGTGCCGACGCAGGGATGCTCGGGGCGGCCATTCGGTCCGCCGGCGCCTTGCTCGGCCTGGGTCACGACGCGGCCGATGGTCCGTCCGCGCAGCCCGCCGGTGCCGAAAGCGAGGGTTTTGAAAAAGCGGTCGTTGAGTTCTTCCCAAGCTCCGGCGTCCACCAATTCCTGCACCGCCAGCGGCGCGATCGCGCTCGTCGTGCCGTCGAGCAGGGCGGTGATGTTGGATTTCGCGGATTCAAGCAGGCTGCCATTGGCGACCGCGGCGGAGAGGGATTCGGAGATAGCGCTCATTTCGGGCCGGATCGTAGGAGAAATCCGGATCATGGCAACCCCGTCGATATCCGGGGAATTTAATTCCGTGCCACCGGCGGCGCGGGCGGCGTAGGGTCGGCGCATGCCGTTCAGCAACTTCGGACTTGGAAAAGAAATCCTCCGCGCCATTCAAAAAGCAGGTTACGCCCGCCCGACTCCGGTGCAGACGGCGGCGATTCCCAAGGTGATGCAGGGCCACGATCTAATCGCCATCGCCCAGACCGGCACCGGCAAGACCGCGGCCTTCGTGTTGCCAATGCTCCACCGCATTTCCCTGTCCTATCGGCAGGGCCAGTCGCGTGTCACCAAGGCGCTCATCCTCGCCCCCACCCGCGAGCTCGCGGTGCAGATCATGGAAAACGTCCGGATTTACGGCAGCGGCCTGCCCATCCGCGTGGCCGCCATTTTCGGCGGAGTGGAGGAGGAGGCGCAGATCAAATCCGTGCACAAGGGCGTTGACATGATCGTCGCCACACCGGGCCGTTTGATCGATCTCATCGGCCGCCAGAAACTCGATTTCAGCGCGCTTGAAATGCTCGTCCTGGATGAAGCGGACCGCATGCTTCACATGGGTTTCCTGCCGGACATCGAGACCATCGCCGGCTATCTGCCGAAGCGCCGGCAAACGCTGATGTTCTCCGCGACGTTTCCCAAAGAGGTCGAGTCCCTCGCGCGCCGCTTCCAGTATCAGCCGAAGATGGTCCAGATCGGAAGCCGGTCTAACGCGGCGGACACCGTGACGCAGTGCGTCTATGAGCTGCCCGCGCATTTGAAAAAAGAGATGCTGTTGGAACTTCTCCGGCAGCCGAAATTCACCCGCGTCCTCGTCTTCGTGCGGATGAAGGACGGCGCGAACCGGCTCACGGAATTCCTCCAGGCCGCCAAGGTGAAAGTCGCCAAGCTGCACTCCAGCCGCTCCCAGGAGCAACGGCTCAAGGCGCTTCAGGATTTCAAAGAGGGCAAAGTCCAGGTCCTCGTCGCCACCGACATCGTCGCGCGCGGCATCGACATCGACGGCGTCTCGCAGGTGGTGAACTTCGATTTCCCGGTCAACCCGGAAGACTACGTCCACCGCATCGGCCGCACCGGCCGGGCGGAGGCGGCGGGCGAGGCGATCAGCTTCGTCCCCAAGGGCGACCTCAACCTGCTAGGCATGATCGAGCTCTCCATCGGCCAGCGGCTCGACCGCAAACGCCTGCGGGGTTTCGACTATCACGCCACCACGCCCGCCCCCGCGCCGGGCGAAGCCCCGGCCAAGCGCGACTGGCGGAAACGCACGCGCGAGATGGACGCGAAGAAGGCGGAAAAGCCCGCCTTCAAAAGCGCTCCGAAAAAGCCCGCCGACAAGCGCGGGAAGAAATGATCACGGGTTGGCGATCAACCCGTCGAAGCCGTCGAACTCGCGCCGATACTTGGGCACGAGGGTGGGCTCAAAATCGCCGTTGCGGGCGCGGGGAACCTTGATGGCGAGCTTGCCGTCGTCGCTGCGCAGCGTCTTGGCGCTGTGGCCGTTGCGGGCGTTGGGCGGGCCTTCGGCGCTGCTTGCGGGCGGACTCTGGTGCTTGTCGTAACCCAGGTGGGTGGTGAGCTCGGCATCGAGGACGCGGTTGATGAGGCGCTTTTTGAGCTCGGTGAGCAGGCCGTCCGGGC
>CAMCCX010000151.1 GCA_945873305.1 Akkermansia muciniphila | reverse complement strand
TGACATTGCCGCAAGCCTGCAGCCAGATGATGACCGCCTGTGCCAGCAATTTGGTAATGCGCTGGTAACGGTCCGCCCAAGGCACCGCGACCTCCTCGATGCTCCCGTCCCGATGCTTCACACTGGGGACATTTGCATTGATGACCGTTGCAAACTGACAGGTGTCGAAGTGCCGCCAAGTCCTCTCCGTCCACTTGTGCAGGGATGCCGCCTGCTTGGTCTCGGGATGCGCCCACGTGGTCTCGGGATGCGCCCACTTGGTCTCGGGATGCGCCCACTTGGTCTCGGGATGCGCCCACTTGGTCGCCCGGTCCACCTCCGCCGTGATGACAACCCGTTTGGCTTCCATGTTGAGTTCCACGTTCACGATCTTCCACGGAGCGGAAATCCCAAGAATCTGACGGTAAAAATCGGTGCTTTTCACCACGAAAGTCTTGCCGACCCCGGACACTTGCCGCAAGAATTTCCACCGAATTCAATCAAGAGCCATTCCAAGCGGTGGGGACTCCATTGGATGGCATGGGCAGCCTCGGGCAGCTTTATTGCGGCGTTCTTGATTTGGTTGGCATGTCGAGGTCGTTCAAAACGCTAGAGAGATGGGTGCGGCCTGCGGTTTTTCGTTTCAAAGATCCTGCTCGATGGCTTTGAGCGTGAGGAAAAGCTCCTGCCAGCGCTTGAGGCGGGGCTCGATGGCCTGCTTCTCATTCACGAGGTGCGTCCTAACGGCGTTGAGTGAGGACGCGTAATCCCGGAAGACGATGCGGAGGGCCTCCTCGTAGTCCGAGCGCAGCGTGCTGGCAAAGCCGCCGCAGGTGTCTAGCAGGCGACTTTGGAATTCGGCGATGATCGACCTGCGGGTTACCCACGCGGTGAGGACGCCGCCGATGAGGAACAGCGCGGCGAGGCTGCAAAAAATCAGTGGCAGCCACGGGATGCCGAGCGCGCCGCAGGTGGCGCCGGCGGTGGTGAGCAGCAGCGTCATGAAGGCGAAGGACTTGAGCGCGAGGTTGCGGCGGCGGAGGTCTTTGTCGAGCTGGTTGCGGACTTTGAGGTTGCCGATGCCTTGGCGCGCGGCGCGGCCGAGGCGCTGGACAAACTGGGTTTTCGCGGCGGTGAGCGTGGTGTCGAGCGGAGCGGCGCTGCCGAGATCCACGGCCATCGCTTCTTTCACCCGCTCGCCGAGTTCGTTCCAATGGGTGCGGCAGAATTCGACGACTTCAACGCTGTCCTTCTCCGCGACCGCTTCGACGGCGGCTTGCAGACGCTCGGCGAAAATCGCCTCGATGGCGGGGCCGGTGCGGTCACCGACAAAGAGCCGGAAAAACGAGGGGATCACGCCGAGCCGCCGCCGGAGACGTTTGGAAATCCAGACGGCTTCGGTCTCGAAAACCTCGGCGACTTCTGCCAGGTGATGTGGCAGGCGGACGACGAAGCGCTCGCGGATGTCGTCGATTTCGCGCTCGATGGTGTCGAGGAAATAGCCATGGCGATTGAGCGCGTGGCTCTGCTTTTCGACGTGGTCTTCCACCGCGCGGAGTGCGGCGGCGGCCTGGCTGCGCCAGGTTTCGATGGCGAGGTTGCGGCGGGGCGATTCGCAGACGTTCTGGGTGATGAAGCTTTCCAGCTCGGGATAACCGCTGGCTTTCAGGAGCTCGCCGGCGGAGGGCGTGGCGCGCTTGGCTTCACAGGCGAGCTTGCCGGAGACGGCGAAAATCGGCGGGATGCGGCCGATGCGTTTCATCGACAGGTCCGCCATGTGACCGCGGATCACGCTGATGTCCACGGGCTCTCTCAGGTCGGCCTGTTGGATAATGAAAACCGCCTGTTGGAGATGCTCGGGAGCGAGCTCTGAAATGAAATTCCAAGTGGAGGCCCCCCATGGATTGGTGACCGGAAACACAAACAAGATCAGATCCGCGGCGGGCAGGAAGCGGGCGGTGGTTTCCTGGTGGTTGGGGACGGGCGAGTTGGTGCCCGGGGTGTCTATCAGGAGGAAGTCGCGGAGGAATCCGTGCGGGCGGTGGTGCTCTTCATGGAGCGGGGAGATCTCGAGGTCGCGCGCTGGATTCCCATGCTGATAGCAGATGACGCGGTCGGTCTCGGGCAGGGCGCTGACCGGGCAGAGGTCGTGGCCGAAGAGGCCGTTGAGGAGGGTGGACTTGCCGGCGTTGACCTCTCCGCAAACAATGAAGAGGAAGGGCGGGCCGAGGCCGTTTTCGATTTCCTCAAGCGGCAGGCTGCCCCCGAGGTCGGCCGCCGTTTCGAGCGCGAGCCCGGCGATGCCGCGCATCACCTGTGAAAGCTGTTCGCGCGTGGCGAAGTAGCGCTCGCCGAACATCGTGTGGCTCAGTAGGTGGAAGGAGTCGCGGCCGCCTGGGCGGTGGCGTCGTCGGTTTTCATCGCCAGCAGTTGGGAAACGGTGACGAATTTGAAACCGCGGCGGAGCAGGCCGTCGAGGGTGGCGGGCATGGCATCGACCGTTTGGGAGTGGAGGTCATGTGCGAGGACGATGCCGCCGGCAGTGGTGCCGCTGAGAATGCGGGAGGTGACGACGCCGGGGCCGGGGCGTTTCCAGTCGAGCGGATCGACGGACCAGAGGATGGTGGGATAGCCGAACTCGGCGTGGACCAGTTCGCGCTGGCGCTGGAGCAAGCCGCCGTAGGGCGGACGCATGGTGCGGGGCCGGACTCCGGCGGCGCGGGCGATGGAGTCTTGGCAGCGGCTGAGCTCGGAGCGGACTTCCGAGTCGCTGAGTTTGCTCAACAGGCGATGCGTGTGGGTGTGGTTGCCGATTTCATGGCCCTCGGCGACGGTGCGGCGGACGATTTGCGGATAGAGTTCCACGCTGCGGCCGATGACGTAAAAGGTGGCCTTGATGTTGCGCGCGCGGAGCATGTCTAGCAGGCGCGGGGTGTTCTGCGGGTGCGGGCCGTCGTCGAAGGTGATGGCGATGTAGTTCCCGGAAACCATGACGCGGGTGAAGGTGACGCCGGCGCCTTTGGAAAAATCCGAGCTCAGCGCCATGTCAGGATTGCGCGGGACCGGGCCTTGGACGGATGGCGTGCGGTAGCCGGAATTGGCGGTGGTTTTGACCGGGGCGGCTCCTTGAGGTTTCAAGGGAGCTGCGGCGGAACAACTGGTGAGCGAGGCGGCCAGCACCATGAATCCACGGCGGGAAAATTTCGCGGAATCCGTCTGGCCGGCGGAATCGGCTGCTAGCGAGGCGTTGAGAACCTTGTAGCCAAGGGAGTGGAGAGGATTTTCCATAGAGGGTGGATGATGAAAGAAGGTTCGGAGAAGTTACGGATTCGGGAAATGATGTCACGCCTCGTTTTTCCGGAAGGTCGTGCCTTGATTGAGGGCGTGGACAAGCTGGCCGCCGCCGGATTGGAAATGATAAGACCGCCGCAGGGTTTCGCCCAGAAAGTTTTTGGCGGCTTCCACAGCGCGGGGAAGTGGCTCGCCGTGGGCGAGGGCGGCGGTGAGGGCGGCGGAAAGCGTGCAACCCGTCCCGTGCGAGCCGGCGACGGGAATCCGCGCCGCGGTGAAGCGGTGGACTGCGCCTTGATCGACTAGCAGGTCCACGCACTCGGGGCCGTCGAGATGGCCGCCTTTGAGCAGGACGGCGCAGCCGAAAATCTCCCCCAGCCGGCGGGCGGCGGGTTCCAGCGCGGATTCGTCGGGAATTTGCCCGCCGAGCAAGGCCTCGGCTTCGGGTAGATTCGGGGTGATGACGCGGGCCAGCGGCAGGAGTAATTCCCGATAGGCCGCGATGGCGTCCGATTCTAGCAACGGCGCCCCGGTGGACGCGATCATGACCGGATCGACGACGAGTTGGACGAGCGGGTGCTGCCGGGAAATTTCCGCGACGGCGGCCACGTGGGCGGCGGAGAAGAGCATGCCGGTCTTCATCGCCGCGACCGGGAAGCTTTCTAGCAGCAGGGTGATTTGGTCGCGCATGATGTCCACGGGCACCGGGTGCACGGCGCGGACGATGTTCGCCGTTTCCGAGACCACGCAGGTGACGGCGGTGAGGCCGTGGACGCGGAAGTGCTGGAAGGTTTTCAAATCCGCCTGGATTCCGGCTCCGGCAGAGCAATCCGAGCCGGCGATGGTCAGTGCGACGGGTGGCGTGTGAGTCATGCCCGGTGATAGCTTGTGGGGAATTCCCCGCAATCTTCTTTCGGCGGCGGATTTCGAGCGGGGAGGAATCCGGCTGAGACAGCCGGGACACTTTCCAAGCGAGGCTTTTCCAACGCCGCTCCTCTGTTTTTCCCAGAACGCGGAAAGCTTTTCCCCGCACGCGGAAAGCTTTTCCCAGAACGTGGAAAGCTTTTCCCCGAACGTGGAAAGCTTTTCCCCGAACGCGGAAAGCTTTTCCCTGAATGCGGAAGCTTTTCCCTGAACGTGGAAAGCATTTCCCCGCCCGACCGGAAAGTGGCTTGGGCGTCTCGCCCCAGATCCTGAATACTCCGCCGCAGGCGCAAACTTCAAGAT
>CAMCCX010000150.1 GCA_945873305.1 Akkermansia muciniphila | reverse complement strand
GACGGCAGCTCTCCAGATATTCTTCTTTGCTCGTGTGGCTCATGATCCCAGATAGTGATTTCATCCGGGTGTCATTCTTTCTGGCGCAACGACCGACGAAAGCCGATTCCTCAGCTCCTCTCCGGTGTCATTCTACTTGGCGCAATGCGGGGCCGGAGCGTGCTTTAGATTTGACCCGGACGCGCATTTCAGGAATATGGCACAGGTAGGAAAACGCGTATGAAAGAGCCGATTCAAGATTGTGAACCCGTGAAGGAATGGCGGGACGACCGGATTGTGGAGCAGTTGGAGCAATCCGCATTGTATCAGGATTACGAGCGGGCCTTCAGCGAGACCACCGGGCTGCCCTTGAGCCTTGCCCCGGCGGGCGACGGGCAGTTCGCCAGCCGCGGGAAACATCATGAAAATCCCTTTTGTGAATTGCTCGCGCGCCATCACCAAACTTGCGAAACCTGCCAGCGTTCACTGCAGGCGGCGGCCGGCGACGGACAGGCGGGGCCCCACACCTGCACCTGCCTTGCGGGACTTTGTGAGAGCAGCGTGGCCATCCGTAACGGGGAGAAAACCATCGCCTTTCTCCGCACAGGCGAGGTCGCGACGCTCAAACCATCGCGCCCGCGGTTCGAAAAAATCGCCCGCCATCTGGCCGAGCACGGTGCGGATTTCGACGAAGAAGAACTCAGCCGGGCGTATTTCGCCACCCCGGTCATGCCTCCGGCGAAATACCGGTCCATTCTCGACCTGCTCGCGATTTTCGCCGGCCACCTGTCGCTGGTCGCCGGCCAGATCCAGATGGGCAATGGCAACTCGGAAAGCCCTAACATCGCATGTGCCCGCCAGTTCATCCACGAGCACCAGGGCGAGCCGTTGGATTTGAAGCAAGTCGCCGGGCAAGCAGGCATGAGCAGTTGTTATTTCTGCCGGAAGTTCAAGGAGGCCACCGGCTTTACGTTCACCGAGTATGTGGCGCGCACCCGCGTCGAGACCGCCAAGAACCTCCTGCTCAATCCGCGGACCCGGATCTCCGAAGTCGCGTTCGAAGTCGGCTTCCAGTCGATCACCCATTTCAACCGTGTCTTCAAGGAGATCACGGGACAATGCCCGTCGAAATACCGTGACGAGCTGCCCGACTGGCTGGCGGGCGTAAAAGATGTGCGATCTTCGACAAATGCCGGGAAGCAATCCGCGGCCATATAGGCGAAGATAAACATAGATGGACGAGACGTTTTCCATCCATGGAAACGTCCTGTCCCTCTTGCCGAGGTTCCGTCTGTCCGGCGGACGCTCTTGGCAGACAACCTCCCGCCGGATTCAAATACATACTATGAACACACTCGCAAAATGGAATCCGTTCACCGAGCTGAACGAAATGCAAAACAGACTGACAACCTTGTTCGGCCGCCCGGCCATGCGCACCGAAGGCGAAGGCGGCTTCGGCTTCGCCGAATGGGCTCCGCCGGTCGATGTGACCGAGGACGACAAGGAATTCATCATCAAGGCGGAACTGCCGGACGTCAAAAAAGACGACGTCAAGGTCCTCATTGAAAACGGAATTCTCCAAATCAGCGGCGAACGCAAGTTCGAGAAGGAGGAAAAGGACAAGAAGTATCACCGCATCGAACGTTCCTATGGTTCGTTCGAACGGAGTTTCAGTCTGCCAGAAACCTCCAAACCCGAAGCGATGACCGCGAAATACGAGAACGGGCTGCTCACGGTCCATGTCCCGAAGGACACTGAGACCAAGACCAGGGCCATCGAGGTGAAAGTCCGCTGAGACCTCGCCGAATGATCCAATCGGCGGCCGGCATCGACCGGCCGCCGGTTTTTATTTCAGCAGCTGCCGGAACTGGTCCATTTCAGATAGAGAGAGCACGAATTCCGTCAAAAGCCCGATGCAGTGCTCGATGTCGTCGAGATGGGCGGTTTCCACCACGGAGTGCATGCAGCGCAGCGGCAGCGAGACGAGCGCGCTGGGGACGCCTTCGCGGGAGTGGAAAATCTTGTCGGTGTCGGTGCCGGTGAAGCGGCTGCTGGCTTCATGCTGGATCGGCACCTTGACCTTGGCCGCGGCGTCTAGCAGGCGCTGGACGACGATGGGGTGGTTCGCGGTGCCGTGGGTGAGGGTCGGGCCGCCGCCAAGTTTCACGCTGCCGTGTTTGGCGGGATCGAGCCCCGGAGTGTCGGTGGCGTGGGTGACGTCGAGGCAGACGCAGACGTCGGGCTTGAGGCGGTAAGTGGCCATCATCGCGCCGTGGCCGCCGATTTCCTCCTGCACCGCATTCAGGCAGACCAAGGTGACCGCGGGCTTTTTCTTGCCGGCGGCGATGCGTTTCATCACCTGGGCGATGATGTAGCCGCCGATGCGGTTATCCAGCGCGCGGCCGATCAGGCGCTTGTGGGAGATTTCCATCGGCCCGTCCTGATAGACAGCGGGGTGGCCCACGCGGATGCCGAGCGCGGTGACCTCGGCGACTGTCGAAGCGCCGACATCGACCCACAAGTCATGGACATGGGGCGCTTTCTCATGGCCGGCCTCGTCGCGGCGGAGGTGGATGGCGGTGTTGCCGATGATGCCGGAAACCGGCCCCTTGTCGCCGAGGATGGTCAGGCGGCGGCCCCGCGCGGTGGCGGCATCCGAGCCGCCGACCCGGTCGAGACGGAGGAATCCGCGCTCGTCGATGTGCTTGATCATGTAGCCGATCTCGTCGGCATGAGCCTCTAGCATCACAATGCGTTTGGCCTTTCCGGGAAGCGTCGCCCAGGTGGAGCCGTAGGCGTCGCAGGTGACCTCGGGCGCGTGGTTTTTGATCCAGTCCGCCCAGACCTGTTGGCCGCGCATTTCAAATCCCGTGGGGCTCGGGGTTTCCAACAGATGGAACAGAAACTCGCGGTCTTCTTTTTTCATGTCGGGAAATTCAACCATCCCCGCGAGAGCTGGCAAGCACCATACGTCGCGACGCCGGAGGGTCAGTAGTATCAGGTCGAAACAAGGTGTTTTTTTGATTTTTAATTGAGGCTGGATTTGGGCGCGGGGTGCCTTGCCAAGTCGAGTGTTTCGATTTGGCCGGGCTGTTTCTGGGCCTTGCGGGATGTTGGCTTCCGGGACGGAAGGTGGAGACCGGAGCGGGTGGTGGCAGTTACCGGTGCTGACTATTTTAAGTTAGCTTCGCCCCCTTTTCCTGGCGGACTGGTGTGACGTGCTCTCGACAGATTGCCGGGGCGGAGTATCTTGAAGCCATGGTCCGGCCCGGGGTTGTTCTCCCCAGGTCGGATCGGGGGCGACCGGTGTCTTGGCTTACTGACCCAAGCCGTCGCGTTTCCACGCGGCATCCCAACTAGAGCCATCCGGTCGCCCCGTCTCCGTTTTTTAGTCCCGTTTGCGGTTCATTTCGTTTGAGGCCGCGGGTTGGTGGGAAGGTGGTTCATTGGCGCTCGGGGAGATCAATGCCGTGAAGTTCGAGCATGACTTTACGCCAGAAGCCGAGGGGGTGGGCTTCGTCGAGGATGAGGTCGAGACCGCCGCTAACGGTGCGCCATTTGCGCTGAAGGATCGCCAAGGTGGCTTGGGCGGCACCGGCGATTTGATCAGGCGTGGCTTGGCGGGTGCGGGCTTGAGGAGCGAGATAAGGGTGCTCGTTTTTGACGAGGGTATGGACTAACCGAAGGTGGTGGCGGGCGGCGGCGAAGATGCCGTGCCGACCTTCGGCGTTCCAGCGGGTGATGCGGTCCTTGAGCTCGGGCGGGCCGTAGAGGTGGATTTTCTGGGCGCTCTGGACGGTCCAGTCTTTGAGGATGCGGTTGCAGCGGGGACTGGCGTGGCCTTGGATGGCGGGCGAGTCGGGGCCGCCGCTCTGGTGGGTGCGCGGCACGATGCCGGCGTAGGCGCAGAGGGAATACAACTTGCCGAGGTGTTTGGGGTCGCCGAAATCACCCGCTGCCGCCGCACCCTCGTCCGCCAGCAGACCGCCGCCTCCAACCGCATCCACGCTCTCGCCGACCAACTCTTTCCCGGCTTCCTCAACGGCTCCAAAAGCGCTCTCACCCCGTTCTGCGACGCCTCCCTTGAACTCATGAAAGAGCGCTTCAGCGCCCCCGAGATCGCGCGGCGCAAAGTCACCAACCTCGCCAACCTCCTCCGCCGCCACCGCGTCCAACATCCCGCAAGGCCCAGAAACAGCCCGGCCAAATCGAAACACTCGACTTGGCAAGGCACCCCGCGCCCAAATCCAGCCTCAATTAAAAATCAAAAAACACCTTGTTTCGACCTGATACTACTGACGCTTTCGACGATGAAAAAACAAGGGATTCCCCGTGACATACCCACGCACCCGGGAGTCAATTCCGCACGTTCCACAACGCATCCATGCAAACCACTCCCACCGAACTCCTGGCCCGCCTCGATTACACGGAACCCGCAAGCTTTCCCAAAGCCGCCCTGAAGGAAATCATCGCCCGCAGGGACGAGATGATTCCCCATCTGATCTCCATCCTGGAATCCGCCCATGCCAATCCCGCGGAATAT
>CAMCCX010000149.1 GCA_945873305.1 Akkermansia muciniphila | reverse complement strand
GCTACGTATTCGTGACGGATTTCCGAGGCCAGTTCGCCTTGGAGATATTCGTCCCGAGAGATCCGATTGTCTGCGATTGCCAGTGCCATGGGGTTACCGTTACGGGAAAATCCTCGCCCGCGCAAGCTCCCCCCTTGCGAACAAACTTGCAGCGCCTTCCCCCGCGGCGAGACTCACCGCGTGGAGATCCTAGTTGAAGACAGTCCGGGCGAGCGCATCGACGCCTTTCTCGCCGCCCGCCTCGCGGACCTTTCGCGCTCGCGCATCCAGACGCTCATCCGCGAGCAGTTCATCCAGATCAACGGCCACCCCGCCAAGCCGCGCGACGCGGTGAAACTCGGCGACCGCATCACCGTCGTCCTGCCCGAAGCCGTCCCGCTGCACAACGAGGCCCAGGATCTCGCGCTGGAAATCCTGTTCGAGGACGACGACATGGTCGTGCTGAACAAAGGCTCCGGGATGGTCGTCCACCCCGCTCCGGGAAATCCCGATGGCACCCTCGTCAACGCGCTGCTTCACCATTGCAAGGGGAAACTATCAGGCATTGGCGGCGTCGAGCGGCCCGGCATCGTCCACCGCCTCGACAAGGACACGTCCGGCTGCATCGTCGTCGCGAAATCCGACGTCGCCCACCAGTCGCTCGTCGGCCAGTTCGCCGGCCGGACGATGGAAAAACTCTACCTCGCCGTGAGCCAGGGCATTCCCAAGCCCGCCAAGGAAACCATCTTCACCCACATCGGCCGCCACCCGGTGAACCGCCAGAAAATGGCCGTGGTCAATCCGCCCGGCGGCAAGACCGCCATCACCGACTACGAGGTTCTCGCCGCCGATCCCGCCAGCCTAACGGCGCTGGTCCTCTGCCACCTCCACACCGGCCGCACCCATCAGATCCGCGTCCACCTCCACCACAAGGGCGCGCCGCTCGTCGGCGATCCGATCTACGGCAAGCCCAGCAAGACCTCCGAACTAACCGGCCGCCTGATGCTCCACGCCTGGCGGCTCACCCTCGACCATCCGGTCAGCGGCGAGCGCCTCCATTTCGAAGCGCCCATCCCCGCCGAGTATCAACCGTGGCTTGACCGAGTGGAGAACCTGGAAGGGCGGGCGTAAAAAAAGAATGTGTTCCGGCTGTCTCAGCCGGAAGCGAAGGTCTGGAATCCGGCTGAGACAGCCGGAACACATTCCACACCCGCCATCGGCTAACCACCCGCACCGCTCATCCTTGCCGCGTCGAGCAATCCTGCGAGTTCTGCGGCCCTCAGTCCGAGCTCGTCCAGCCGGCTCTCGCAAATCTCCCGGACGGTGCGGCCGCTGGCGACCGACTCCTTGGCGATGGCGGCGGCCCGGTCATAACCGATCCTCGGGGCCAGCGCGGTGACCATCGAGAGCGACAACTCGATGAGTTCGTTGCAGCGCTTCTCGTCCGCTTGGATCCCGGCCACGCAGCGCTCGCCGAACGCGGCGGCCACGTTTCCCAACAGACTGATCGACTCCAGCAGACAAGCCGCGAGCAGGGGCATCGAGACGTTGAGTTCGAGAAATCCGCCGACGCCGCACCAGGCGAGGGTCGTCTGATTTCCGGCGACGCGCGCGGCCACCATCGTGACGGATTCGGCCATCACCGGATTGACCTTGCCGGGCATGATCGACGAGCCGGGCTGGGTGGCGGGCAGCCGGATTTCCCCCAGCCCGCAACGCGGACCCGATGCTAGCAGACGGACATCGCAGGCGATCTTGTGCAGAGACACGGCGATGGTCGCGAGTTGGCCGTGCGCCTCGACGCATGCATCCTTGGCCGACTGCGCCTCGAAGTGGTTCTCCGCCTCACGGAATGGAATCCCGGTCGCCTCGGCCAGCCGGGCGATCGCCTTGCCGGCGAAATCCGGATGCGTGTTGAGTCCGCTGCCGACCGCGGTGCCGCCGAGCGGAAGCTCCGCCAGCGCGTCCACCGCCTTCCACGCGCGGGTGACCGCCAGCCGGACCTGTCGCGCCCAGCCGCCGAATTCCTGACCGAGACTAACGGGCGTGGCGTCCATCAGATGGGTCCTGCCGATTTTCAAAACCCCGTGAAACGCCCGCGACTTGGCTTCAAGCGCCACGGCCAGGCTTTCCAACGCGGGCACCAGGCGGTTGCGGATTTCCTGCGCCGCCGCCACGTGAATCGCGGCGGGAAACGTGTCGTTAGAAGATTGCCCGAGGTTGACGTGATCGTTGGGATGCACGGCAACCGCAAGCTGGTCGCAACGGCCCGCGATCACCTCGTTGACGTTCATGTTCGTGGAGGTGCCGGAGCCCGTTTGATAGACATCCACCGGAAACTGCGCGTCATGCTGCCCCGCGGCGATTTCTCCGGCAGCTTCGGCGATGGACGCTGCCAGCGCGGGGTCGAGCAAGCCGAGCTCCGCGTTGGTTTCGGCGGCGGCCTTTTTTATCAGCCCGAAAGCATGGATCAGGCGCGGCGGCAGGCCGGTGCCGGAGATCGGGAAATTCAGCACCGCGCGCTGGGTGGAGGCGCCGTAAAGCGCGTCGGCGGGCACTTCCATCTCGCCCATCGAGTCGTGCGCGGTCCGGCGGTCGTTTGATGGCGTGTTCATTGTTTGGGGAGTTTGAGATGAGCGGCTTTTTCGAAAAAGAGATCGAGATTTCCCTCGCACTGTTTGAGCAGGTTTTCAAACGCCGGCATTTGTGCGGCGTAGATTTTGAGCGAGACGATGTGTCCGTTGTTGATGTCTTCGGTGAGCCAGGATTCGAGTCCTCGCCCGCCCCAGCGACGGCGGAGTTCACGGAACTGGGCGCGGAGTTTTGCGAGGATCGCCACTTTTTCCCGCCTCATCGCAGGGGCGGACTGACCGGAGGCGTAGAGTTTTTCGAGGCTCCAGCGGGAGCGGTCGATTTCTCGATAGAACTCGCGGCGGCGGACCAGCCGTTGTTCGTATTTCCTCAAATCCGCCAGCCGCCCCTCATGGCGCAGCCAGCGCTTCACGCCCTCTTCGGCGACGGTGTTGGCCAGCGACTCATTGAAAACCGTCTCGCCAAGGCGGAACACTTTGCGGTGGGTGAGCTCGTGGAAAATCGTCTCCGCCAGATCGATGTCCGGATAGTTCACGAAGGTGTTGAGCACCGGATCGTGAAACCAACCGAGCGTGGAATAGGCGTCCACGCCGCCGACAAAAACGTCGTAGCCGTCGCCCCGCAATTGCCCGGAAAGCGCGACGGTATCCTGCTCGCGGAAGTAGCCGCGGTAGTCCATTTTCCCCACCGCCGGGTAGTGCCAGGTTTTCGCCTTGAGCGAAAATTCGGGGGCTGCGTAAAGGACCCAGACCACGTGTTTGCGCCCGAGATCGGCGTATTTGCCGTAGCTCGCATCGCCCGGCAGCGAAAGATGATCGCTGGCGAAGCGGCGGATTTCCTCCACCGCCGCAAGCTGCTCGCGCAGGGCGGGTCGGCTCGCGGGATCGGCGCGGACTTGCTCGTTCGGCCGGCTTTTCCGCAAAACTTCAGCCTGCCCGCTGACCGCTTGGGCGTAGAAACGCAGGGTCTGGCAGGACGGCAGAACCACCAGCGCGGCAAGCACGGGGACAAGGACAACGGGAAATCGGAACATGACAAGGACACGCCACCATCCACCAAATCGTGGAATTCCACAAGTTGAGATGACGTGCCGGGCCTCGGTATTTCCCCTTCCCTCGTCCGTTGGATTTCACTAAACCTCGCCGGACATGAGCCAAATCGTTTTACTATTCTCCGGACAAGGCGCCCAGAAAACGGGCATGGGCAAAGACTGGGTCGAAACCTCCGCCACCGCCCGCAGCATGGCCGTGCAGGCCGACCAAGCCCTCGGATTTCCCCTCTCGGACATCATGTTCGACGGCCCCGACGAGGAATTGACCAAAACCTCGCGCTGCCAACCCGCACTCTATCTGCATGGCCTGATGGCGCTCGCCTTGATCCGCGAGCGGCTGCCAAACTTCGTTCCCGTCGCCGCCGCGGGTCTCTCGCTCGGCGAATTCACCGCCCACGCCGCTGCCGGAACCTTCTCGTTTGAAGACGGACTGCGCCTCGTCGCGCGTCGCGGAGAATTCATGGAAGCCGCCTGCCTGGCGACCCAAGGCGCGATGGCCGCGCTCATCGGCGGCGAGGAAGCCCAGGTCCGCGCCCTCGCCAAAGCCGCCGATGTGGACGTCGCCAATCTCAACGCGCCCGGCCAGATCGTGCTTTCCGGCACCGCCTCCGGGATCGACGCCGCCATCGCCCAAGCCAAGGATTTCGGCATTCGCCGCGCCATCAAACTCAACGTCGCGGGAGCCTATCACTCGCGCTTGATGCAAAGCGCGCAGGACAAGCTCGCCGCCGAGCTCGCCACCGTTTCCTTCCAATCCCCCGCCCTGCCGGTCGTTTGCAACTTCGGAGCCTCCCTCGTTTCCGAGCCCGCCGAGATCCGCCGCATGTTGGAAAACCAGGTCACCGGCTCGGTGCGCTGGACGGAATCCATCCAACTGCTCATCGCCCGCGGCCACCGCACCTTCCTAGAACTCGGCCCCGGCAAGGTGATCGCCGGCCTCGTCTCGAAGAT
>CAMCCX010000148.1 GCA_945873305.1 Akkermansia muciniphila | reverse complement strand
CGGCCGGAGGCGAGCGAGTCGATCCATGACGAAGGCACGCGGTTCTGGGCGATGGTGGTGAAGGCCAGCCGGATCGCATCCTGATAGGAAATCAGTTCCTGCGGGATGAGTTTTTCAATCCGGTGGTCGCGGCAAACCGTCTCGTTGCGCAGCGACTCGATCAGCGACTTGGCCAGCGGCAGGGTGGCGGCGGTGACGAAGCGCAGCCATCCCGCTGACAGGCGCGGCGTCAGCAGCGGCAAGGAAATGAACCAGCGCCGCAGCCCGCGGGTTTCGGCGTATTGGCGGAGCAGGTCGCGGTAGGTGAGGATCTCCGGGCCGCCGATGTCGAGCGCCTGACCGATGGTCTCCGGGGTGTCGAGGCAGCCGGTGAGGTAGCCGATCACGTTGCGGATCGCGATCGGCTGGCAGCGCGTGGCGGTCCACCGAGGCGTGATCATGAACGGCAGTTTTTCTACCAGATCCCGGATGATTTCAAACGACGCCGAGCCCGAGCCGACGATGATCGAGGCGCGCAAGGTGGTCACCGGGATCTTGCCGGAGCGGAGGATCTGGTTGACGTTCTCACGTGACTGGAGGTGGTGCGACAGCGGCCCGTCGGGCACCAGGCCGCTCAGATAGATGACGCGGCGACAGGCGCCGGATTCCAGCCAGCCGGTGAAATTGCGGGCGCATGCGGCCTCGCGCTCCTCGAATCCCCGGCCCGCGCCCATCGAATGGAGCAGGTAATACGCGGCATCGATATCCCGCGGCGGCGCGGGCAGGCGGGCGGGATCGAGCATGTCGCCCTCGATCAGCGACAGCCGGCCATCGTCGAGAAACGGCTGGAACTGCGCGCAGGGAAAACGGCCCCGGTCGCGCACCAGCGCGATGACCCGGTGGTCCGCTTCCAACAAAGCCGGAAGCAGCCGGAGTCCGATGTAGCCGTTGGCACCTGTGAGAAGGATGTTCAAGCGGGCAGGATAGCGCGTGGTTTCACCGGTTCAAGCGGCTTCCGCGATGGCGAGCACTTCCGCGAACGGAAGCCCGGCAAGCAGGGCGAAACCGGGGTGGCTTTTTTCATTCAGGACAACGATCCGTCACGGACGGCCACGATGACGGGCGGGCCAAGTGTCAGGCATTTGCGCACTTGCTGGGAAATGGAAGGCTCGCTATCTTTCCGGCATGCAAGCACACCGCGCGGAAGCTGTTTTGTCGGAGGATGGCGTCATTACGCTGCGTGACATTCCTTTTCGTCGCGGCGGCTCGTGTTTGGATGTGCCGCTTGTCAGCGTGGATGCCAAGATCCTTGCCTATCCTCATGTCAGGCAGGTGCCAAACCAAGCCTGACTTCCCATGCAGCACGTTCTAATCATCCACGAAGTCGCGGACTATGCCGCATGGAAGAAAATCTTCGACGGCGCCGCCGGCATCCGGAGGGCTGCCGGCGAGCGGTCCTATCAAGTGCTCAAGTATGAGAACGATCCGAACAAGATTGTTCATTTCTCGGCATGGACATCCCTCGCCGATGCCAAGCGCTTCTTCGAGTCGCCCGAGCTGGTCAGAATCCGGAGCGAAGCCGGGGTGAAATCTCCGGATTTCATCTACTTGGACCAGCTCGAAACCGGGACGTTGTGAAATCCAAATGTCACGCGGCTTCGGCGATGGCGAGCACTTCCGCGAACGGCAGATCGGCTAGCAGGGCGAAGGCGTTGTTGCGGGTGAGCCGGGCGCGGGTGGCTGCGGGGCTGGCCATGCCGCAGAGGAACTTGGCGAGCTGGCGCGGGGTGTTGAGCGCGGCGTGTTTTTCGTCGACGAGCCTCCTAACCGAGGCGATTTCCTCGTCGGTGACGCGGCGGAACTTGGGACGTTTGATGGTCTTGGCGGGGACGCCGCGGCAGCGGTCGCAGTGGCCGCAGGGCTCCTTCAAGGTCTCGCCGAAATGTTTGGTGAGGTAGCCGGTGAGGCAGCCGCGGAAAGCGGATAGACCGAGGACCTGGCGGAGCCGGGCGAGGTCGGCGAGCTCGCGGGATTGGAATTTTTCGACGAGCGAGGCGGTGAGTTGTTTGAGGTCGCCGGGGTCCTTCTTCAACTTGTAGCCGTGGCGGACGCCCCACACGCTCAGGATGATGTCGCCGGCGGATTGGAGGCCGTTGAGCGCGGCGACGATCTTGTCGCGCGGGCAGTTGAATTTCTCCGCGAGCAGCGTCGGTTGGAAATAGAGCCACCAGCGTTTCAGCTCGCCGGAGTCGAGGATCTGTTGGATGAATTTCCGCTCGGCGGGAGAGCGTCCGGCGAGGATCTTCTCCGGCTTGTTGAGGAGCTTGGCGCGGTAGGTGGCGTAAAAGGTGCCGGTTGCTTCGATGATGCCGTCGATTTCCAGATAGGTCGTGACGGTGGAAACCACGCCGGGGCGGATGTCGCAGATAGTGGAGAGTTCGTAAGGCGAGACGTCGAACACGGGGCCGAGGCGGAGCACGCGGTCGATGAGGTTTCCCAGCGCGCGCGGCGACGGCGCGTCGGAGTAGATGAAGTTTTCGAGGACGGTGAGGTCGTCGCCGCAGGCTAACATCTCGCAGGTCGCGGGCAGGCCGGCGCGGCCGGCGCGGCCGATTTCCTGGGTGTGGTTTTCGAGGCTTTTCGGCAGGTTGTAGTGGAAGACGGCGCGGATGTTGGATTTGTCGATGCCCATGCCGAAGGCGATGGTGGCGACGATGATCCGGGTGTCGCCGGCCATGAACGAGCTCTGCGCGTCGGCGCGGAACTCGGCGGGCAGGCCGGCGTGATAGGCGCGGACGGAGAGGCCGTTCTTGGCGAGGAAGGTGGCGACTTCCTCGGCGGTTTCCTGGCGGGTGACATACACGACGGCGGGTCCGTCGATGGCGGTGAGTTTTTCCAACAGCAATGATTTCCGCTCGGCGGCGGTGCAAGGCGTGACGCGGAGGTCGAGGTTCGCGCGGTGGAAACTGAGCTGCACGTGGTCTGCGGTGGCGATGCGGAAGGCCTTGCGGATGTCGCGGGCGACCTTGGGCGTGGCGGTGGCCGTGAGGCAGAGCACGCGCGGAACTTTCAGGCGGCGGCAGATTCTAGCAAGCTTCAGATAGTCCGGGCGGAAATTGTGGCCCCACTCGGAGATGCAGTGCGCTTCGTCGATGGCGGCGAGCTGGATGGGCAGGCGTTTGAGGCGCTGGCGGAAGGCCTCGTTGGCGAAGCGCTCGGGGGCGACGTAGAGCAGCTTGAGCGTGCCGGCATCGAGGCGGGCGTAAACGTCGCGGATCTGGTCGGCGTCGAGCGTGGAGTCGAGGCGGGCGGCGGAAATACCCTTGGCGGTGAGGGCGTCCACCTGGTCGCGCATCAGCGCGATGAGCGGAGAAACGACCAGCGTGAGCCCGTCCAACAGCAGCGCTGGAAGCTGATAGCACAGGGATTTCCCGCCGCCGGTCGGAAAGACCGCGAGCGCGGACCGGCCGTCCAACAGGGCGCGGACCACCGGTTCCTGGCCCTCGCGGAAGGCGGCGTGGCCGAAATGTTCGCGGAGGGTGGGTAGCACGGGAAGAGAATTGAAGGGGCTGGCGGGCAGTGGCAAGCGGGAAGCGGATTCGGAGCATTCTCAGGTTTATCCTTGCGCGGAGGATGTTCGCGGGAAGAATCCGCCTCCCGCGCAGCGGTTCCACCCCATGAGCGAATCCAACAGCATTCCTGAAAACGCCAGCTTCGAACAAATCGGCGAAGTTCTGCGCAATCACCAGTCGTTCGTCCTGATCAGCCACGTGCGGCCGGACGGCGACGCGATCGGCTCGCAGCTCGCGCTCGGCTACGCGCTGATGGCAGCGGGAAAGAGCGTCCGCCTCATCAACGAGGACGGACTGCCGGACAACCTCGCGTTCATGGCCGGCTCGGAAAAAATCGAGCTGCCGCCGGCCGAGCCGCTGGACGTGGAGATCGCCATCGCGCTGGACACCGCGACCAAGCCGCGGCTCGGCGACAAAGCGCTGCACGCCGCTTCCAAGGCGAAAATCTGGCTCAACATCGACCACCACGTTTCCAACCCGAAATACGGCGATCTGAACCTGATCGACTCGAAAAGCCCGGCGACCGGCCAGATCCTCTATCAACTCATCCTCGCGCTCGGCCTGCCGATGCCTGAGGAATCGCGCGACGCGATTTACGTCGCCGTCTCCACCGACACTGGCTCGTTCCAGTATCCGTCCACCACGGCGGCGACCTATGAACTCGGAGCCGACTTGATCCGCCGCGGACTGGACGTGGGGACGATCAACTCGCTCATTTACGACAACTATCCGTTCCGCCGCCTCGAGCTGATGCGCGCGCTGCTCAACACGCTGGAGCTTTCCGAGAACGGACTGGTCGCTAACTGGACGATGCGCGACCAACTCCGGATTGATCTGGATTTGCTGCCAGAAGACAGCGAGGGACTCATCGACCTCATCCGCGCGATCCGCGGCGTGCAGCTCGCGGTGTTTTTCGAAGAGCTGCCGGACGGGAAAATCCGGATTTCCATGCGTTCGAAAGACCGCCGCCTCAACGTCTGCGAGATTGCCACCGAATTCGGCGGCGGCGGCCACGCGCTGGCGGCCGGCATCCGCATGGCGGGTCCGCTCGAAGACGCGAAATCGCGGGTGCTCGGCGCGATCCACCGCCGCATCGAAGCCGCCGGACTCTGACTTTCACCCACTTTATGAGAAACAATCCCATGGATTCAGACGGCCCGAGCGGCGTGCTATTGATCGACAAAGCGGAAGACATGACATCGCACGATGTCGTCGCCATCGCCCGCCGCGCGTTGAACACCAAAAAGATCGGCCACTGCGGCACGCTCGACCCGATGGCCACCGGACTGCTGATGTTAGTCATCGGCCGGGCCACCAAGATCCAGGATTTGCTGATGAGCGAGGACAAGCAATACGTGGGAACGCTCACGCTCGGCTCGACCACCAGCACCCAGGACCGCCAGGGC
>CAMCCX010000147.1 GCA_945873305.1 Akkermansia muciniphila | reverse complement strand
GGCCACCTCGTCTGGGTGAAAGCCATGTTCCTCCCGGGCGACATTTTCAACACCGTGCCGATGTTCTTCCTCAGCACCGACGTCGAGGAAAACGACAGCCTCTCCCGCGCCATCACCCACCGGCTCTACGACCACGACCACCTCCGCCGGATCGCCCAATACATCATCCTCGGAGCCGGCGGCGCGCGCCTGCTAGACGAGCTCGGCGTGGACCCGGCCATCTGGCACCTCAACGAAGCCCACGGGCTTTCCGCCGCCTTCCACATCTACGCCAAACACCGCAGCCTCGAGGAGGTGAAAAAGCGCCTCGTCTTCACCACCCACACTCCCGAGGAAGCCGGAAACGAAAAACACGGCTTCCAACTGCTCAACGACTTCTCGTTTTTCGGCAACGTCCCCGAAGAGGAAGTCCGCGAAATCACCGGCATCCGCGGCGACGAGTTCAACCACTCGCTCGCCGCCCTCCGCCTCGCCCGCATTGCCAACGGCGTCTCCAAACTCCACGGCGAAGTCTCCCGCCAGATGTGGAAAGATTATCCCGATATCTGCGAGATCACCCACGTCACCAACGCCCAGAACAAAAAATACTGGGCCGACCACGGCGTCGAACACGCCCGCCTCCGCGGCGACATCGAGGAACTCAAACACCGCAAGCGCGAGCTCAAGGAACGGCTCTTCCGCGCCGTCGCCGACCAGACCGGCAAGCTCTTCAAACCCGGCGTCCTCACCGTCGTCTGGGCGCGCCGCTTCGCCGGCTACAAGCGCCCGGACCTCATCGCCCGCGACATCCGCCTCTTCCGCGAGCTGCTGCAAAACAACAAATACCCCGTCCAAGTCATCTGGGCCGGAAAGCCCTATCCGTTCGACTACTCCGCCATCGACACCTTCAACCACCTCATCCGCATCACCAAGGACTATCCGAACGCCACCGTCCTCGTCGGCTACGAACTCGAGCTCTCCCGCCTCCTCAAAAACGGCTCCGACATCTGGCTCAACAACCCCGTCGTCACCCGCGAAGCCTCCGGCACCTCCGGCATGACCGCCGCCATGAACGGCTCCGTCAACCTCTCCACCTACGACGGCTGGGTCTGCGAATTCGCCGAGGACGGCAAGAACTCGTTCATCATCCCGTCCGCCGATCCGTCCCTCAGCCACGAGGACCGCGACCGCCACGACCTGCTCGGCTTCTATGAAGCGATGCACGAGAAAATCCTCCCCCTCTACGACGACCGCCCCGACGAGTGGAACCAGGTCGTCCTCAACTCCATGAACGACGTCGTCCCCTTCTTCGACGCCGACCGCATGGCGGACGAATATTACAAGAAAATCTATCGCTGACCCCTGAAACGTGGCTGCCACGTCTCGCGGCAGACCGTGATGGAGGCGTCTCGCTTCCATTCTTCTCCCAATGAATCCCGTCTCCCTAGCAGCCCACCTCGCCACCCTCATCGGTGCCGGTAAAATTTCCGCCTCCGCCGAGACTCTAGTGGCCCACTCCGGTGACAAGTGGTCTGCCAGCCACCTGCCGGATGTCGTCGTTTTCGCCGGGTCCACCGGCGACGTTTCCGCGGTTCTGAAATTCGCCAGCGAGCGGAAAATCCCCGTCACCACCCGCGGCGCGGGCTTCGGCTACGTCGGCGGCGCGGTGCCGATCCACGGCGGGATCGTTCTATCCACCGCCAGGATGAACAAGATCCTCGGCATGCATCCCGAGGATGGCGTCGCCATCGTCCAGCCAGGCGTCATCACCGGGGACCTGCAAGCCGCCGCGCACGCCGTCGGCTGGGAATACCCGCCCGATCCCGCCTCGCTCAAGGACTGCTCCATCGGCGGCAACATCGCCACCAATGCCGGCGGCCCGCGCTGTTTGAAATACGGCGTGACCCGCAGCTACGTGTTAGGACTCGAAGTCGTCCTCGCCAGCGGAGAAATCCTCCGCACCGGCGGCCGCCTGCATAAGAACAAGACCGGCTTCGACCTCGTCGGCTTGTTCACCGGCTCCGAAGGGATGTTAGGCGTTGTCACGGAAGCCACCCTCCGCCTGATTCCCAAACCCGCGAGCCGCGCGATGCTCGCCGCCATTTTCCCCGAATTTGAAATGGCCGCCGCCGCCGTGCAGGCGGTGCTCAACGCCGGCCATCTCCCCTCCGCCCTCGAAATCACCGACAGCTTCACCCTCGCCGCCGCCCGCAACAAGCTCGGTGCCAACGTCTTCCCGCCCGGCAACGCCCACCTCATCGTCGAGATCGACGGCCGCCCGGCCGCCACCCTTTCGGAAATCGAGGAGCTCCATCAGCTGCTAACGAGGCTCGGGGCCACCTTCATCGAGCGCGCCCCGGACGAAGCCTCCTGCGAGCGGATCTGGAAACTCCGCCGCGAGTTCTCGTTCTCGCTGCGCGACACCGGCCTCACCAAGCTCAACGAGGACATCGTCGTCCCCCGCTCCAAGCTCGTCGAGCTCGTCACCTTCGCCCGCAAGTTAGAAAAGGACACCGGCATCCCCATCGCCTGCTTCGGACACGCCGGAGACGGCAACATCCACACCAACCTGATGGTGAAAAACTACGAGGACCCGCAAATCCGCGCCCGCGCCGATGCCGCGCTCGACCAGCTTTTCACCTGGGTTCTGGCCAACCACGGAGCCATCACCGGCGAGCACGGCGTGGGCCTCGCCAAAAAGCCCTGGATCCGCCAGGCCCTCGGTGAAGTCTCGCTGGCCACCCACCGCGCCCTCAAAAGCGCCCTCGATCCCAACGCCATCCTCAATCCCGGCAAGTTCCTCGATTGAGCCCCACCCGTCCTTGGTGCTTGGAATCCGCCGCAGTCACAGGTTTTCTTGGCGGAGATGAAACGACCGGCACCACACTGGCAGATTTTGATGGCGCTGGCACTGGCCACGGCCACCGCGCTCACGCTTCGCGGCTTGTTTGCCGGCGCGGCGGAAGGCTCCGCTGCCGGACGGTTCATCCATGGCACGCTCGAGACCAGCCGCTTCATCGGCGGCTTGTTCATGCAGGCGCTGAAAATGATCATCGTGCCCTTGATCGTCACCTCGGTGGTATCAGGCATCGCCAGCCTGCAAGGGGTGAAAGGCTTCGCCCGGCTCGGGCTCAAGACGGTGACTTTCTACGCGGCGTCGTCGCTCGCCGCGATTCTCCTCGGGCTGTTATTGGTGAACCTGATCCAACCGGGCATCGAAAACGGCAGGCCTAACGAAGTGATCCGCCGGGCCTTCGAAGAAGGCGCCTCCCAAGCGAGCGAAAAGGACCTCGCTACCGTGACGGGTGCGGGCGGCAGGGAAGCCACCGATTTCCTCGAAATTTTCCGCACGATGCTGCCCGAAAACGTGGTGGCCGCCGCCGCCGACAACGGCCAGATGCTCGGCGTCATCGTGTTCAGCCTCCTCTTTGCGCTGGCCATCACCCGCCTGCCAGAAGCGGAGATGCGGACCATCCGCGAGTTTTTCCAGGCGGCGAACGACGCGATGATCGTGCTCACGAAATGGGTGATGGCGGTCGCGCCCGTCGGCGTTTACGCGCTGATCCTGCCGATTGTTTACGGCACCGGAGCGGAACTCTTCGTCCACCTCGGCAAGTATTTCGCGACGGTGCTTCTCGGGTTGGGCCTGCATTTGTTCATCGTCCTGCCGCTGGTGCTGCGCTTCATCGGCCGGGTGAATCCGCTGGCACATTTCCGGGCGATGAGACCCGCCTTGTTAGTGGCGTTTTCCACCGCGTCGTCCTCCGGCACCCTGCCGGTGACTTTGCGCTGCGTGCGCGAAAACGCCGGCGTTTCGCAACGCGTTTCCAGCCTCACCGTGCCGCTCGGCGCCACGGTGAACATGGACGGCACCGCACTCTACGAATGCGTGGCGGTGATCTTCGTGGCGCAGGTGATGGGCGTGGAGCTCGGGGTGGGAGCGCAGTTCTTCATCGTGGTCGCCGCGCTCCTAACCAGCGTCGGGGTCGCCGGCATCCCGTCCGCCAGCCTGGTGGCGATTTTGTTAATTCTGAAAAACTGCGGGATCCAAGGCGCCGAAACCGCGGTGGTGGCCCTGCTCTCGGTGGACCGCCTGCTCGACATGAGCCGCACCGCGGTGAACGTCTTCAGCGACTCCTGCGCCGCGGTCATCATCGCGAAATCGGAGGGCGAAGACGTCCTAACCGGGTCGAGGTGACATTTCACCGCGCGCGCGTCATTGTCTCCGGCGTCAGCAGGTCGTCGAGCTGCTCCTTGCTGAGCCAGCCTTTCTCCAGCACGAGGCTGTAAACGCTGGCCCCGGTGGCCAGCGCCTCCTTGGCGATGGCGGCGCTGCGCTCGTAGCCGAGCAACGGATTGAGCGCGGTGACCAGGCCGATGGAATTCTGCACGTACGCCAGGCACCGCTCGCGGTTCGCCTCGATGCCGGAAATGCAGCGGGTATGCAGGGCGATGGCGGCATTCCTCAAAAGCGTGAGGCCGAAGAACAAATTAAAGGCAATGACCGGCTCGGCCATGTTGAGCTCTAACTCGCTCGCCTCGCAGGCCATTGAAATGGTCACGTCCGCGCCGATGATCTGATAGCAAACCTGGCTGACCATCTCCGGAATGACGGGATTCACCTTGCCGGGCATGATCGACGAGCCGGGCTGCATGGCGGGCAGGCGGATTTCATAGAGCCCGCAGCGCGGACCGGACGAGAGCCAGCGGAGGTCGTTGCAAATCTTTGAAAGTTGCACTGCCGCGGTCTTCATCGCGCCGCTCATCAGGGAGAACGGGCCGCTGTCCTGGGTGGACTGCACGAGGTTTCCCGCGATCCTAACCGGCAGCCCGCTCACGTCGCCGAGATGCATGGTGCAGAGTTCCGCATAGCCCGGCGGGCTGTTGATGCCGGTGCCCACGGCGGTGGCTCCCATGTTGATGTCGAGAAATTCCTCGGAAGCCCGCTCGATGTAGCGGATGCCGTCCTTGATCGTCGCGGCATAGGC
>CAMCCX010000146.1 GCA_945873305.1 Akkermansia muciniphila | reverse complement strand
CGCGTAGATCACCGCGACGGTGAACAGAAACGGGCTGATCGTCCACAACACGCCCGAGAAGGATACGGCCGTTAGGGTGCCGTTCACGATCAGCAGGATGAATGAAAGCGTCGTGGTCGTGAAGGCGCGAACATCGTCGGAAATCCGCTGGTCCGGATTGGCGACGCCCGTGGCCGAATCCAACCGATAATACGTGCGGTCCTGCATGTAAGCCTCCGTCAGTCGTCTCGTCAGTTGCTCGCGCCAGAGAATCCCCAGCCGCTCCTCGGTGAATCGGAAAAAAGCCAACACCACCGTCGAGGCGATGAACACCCCCACGTAAAACAGCGCCTGCTGCTTGAAGACATCCATGTTGCGGTTCTCGATCGCCGACATGAAATCGCGGCCCACATAGCTATTGAGGACGTTCAGGCCGTTGATGGCCACCATCAGCAGCATCAAAGTCACCGCGAACATCACCGCCTTGGGCCCCTGCTCCGAACGCACTAACATCCGCAAAGCGCCGCGGAGGCGCTTCCACGTGAGGCGGATGATTTGGACTTTATCGTGAGACATTCGTTGGTGAAACAAGCCGGATTAACGGTTCCGACAAAACCGGATTGTTAACGACTTTCTGGCGCGGGGATGACAAAATTTTCCATTCATGGCAAAGACAATCACCGAAAACCCTCAAAAAGCCAGGGCCACGCCACGGATCTAGCAGGGGTTTCCGGTCGTTTCGCGCTCGAAACGGCCGCTCCAGGCCCGCATGTCGCGGAATGTTTCAAAAAAGTCACCATCCGCCGTTTGCCTCGAAAAGACAGATTGTTCACAGTCCCTAAGTAGTTCGCCCCCATTGGCAATGTTTCGCTTATGACAATGGATGCGGGCCGCGCAAACATCATCCAACACCCCGCAAAACCTTGTGGTGAGAGGCGCCGGCGCCCCGCATCCCAAGCACTGGCACGGGGGCTGCTTGACTCAACAATGACACCCACCCCAACCAAAATGAACACCACAGAACCACGCAGACCCTATCCCGATGTCTCTACCGTGCCGTCCGAGTTGTCTTTCGCAGACAGCTGGGACGGCGAGGCTGTATCGGAATTGATCCGCTCCAAGTGCGATCACGGAGAAACTCCCGCCTTCCTGTTCCTGGGAAGAAAAGAGTCACTCCTGTTAAGAAACCATCTCGCCGAGTCCTTCGGCGAAGAAGCCGTTACCACCCTGTATGGCACCTATTACATGGGACTCGACGTTGTGACCGTCGATTGCGAGAGCTTTCTCGCAACCGCTGGCCGCAAGGTGATCCGCACGCTGCAAGACCCGATGTCCCGCCGTCCCGCATGGCGTGACCGCGAGACTGAAGCACTCTGGCAGCTCCGAATCTGACGGCATCTTGTGACCCCCGCTCTTCCTGATCGAAGGAGGAGCGGGGGTCTCAAGACCTTCAGTCCAGGCCTCCCCCCCGATGAAAAGGTTCCCTCGCGAGGGAGCCTTTTCCATTTCCCCGCGGGACTTGAAATGAACCACACAAGACTGGCGCTTCCTTCAGGTTTCGCCAGACTCCGGCAGCCACCCGCACCATGCTCGCCTTTTCTTCATGCTGGAATAACAGTCGCCACACGGACGGCGAGTCGATGATCGAGGAAATCGTCGAGCTCGGGTTTTCGAACATCGAGCTGTCGCACGGCATGACCATCGCCAAGCTTCCCGGCATCAAGAAAGCCTACGAACGCGGGATTTTCACGTGTTCGGGAGTCCACAACTTTTTCCCCTCCCCCGTCGAGGTGATGATCGACGCGCCGGACGCCTACGAGTTCACCTCGCACCGGCCCTTCGACCGCCAGCGCGCGATGGACATGACGCTCCGCACGCTCGATCTCGCCGCCGAGTTCGAGGCGCAATACCTCGTCCTCCACATGGGCTCGGTGCCGATGAGCCCGAAAAAATGGACCCGCCCGCTGACCACGACCGTCGCCGAAGGCGGCCAACACAGCGCGGATTACATCAAACGGAAACTCGCGTTCGTGAAGAAGCGGGAGAAAATCGGCCCGTTGTATTTCCATCGCGCCATCGAGGCGCTCACCACCATCGCGGAGCGGGCGGCGGAGGTCGGCGTGAAGCTGGCGGTCGAGTCCCGCTCGCGCTTTGAAGACATGCCGACGGAGCGCGAGATGATCGCGCTGCAAGCGCATTTCGCGGACAACCCGTGGGTCGGCTATTGGCATGATTTCGGCCACGTCCAGCTCAAGCACAACCTCGGCCTGCTCGATCACGAGGAGTGGCTGGAGAAAATCTCGCCGCACCTGATAGGCGGCCACGTCCATGACGTGCAATGGCCTGCCAGAGACCACCGCACGCCGTTCAGCGGGACCCTGGATTACGCCGCGCTGCTGAAATTCTTCCCCGCCGGCTGCCCGCTCATCTGGGAACTCAGCCCCACCCGCGAAGCGGCGGAAATCCGCAGCGCCTTGGTCCGCTGGAAGAGCGAATTCCCGCAGCGCGCGTAAGATCCAAGACAGTTCCCCCGCAGCGCGCCGTTCTATGGGGACAAGACGCCCTCACTATTTTCCAATTCATGAAACCTCATTTCAACCTTCTCCTTCCCGTTGGCGCGGTCAGCGCCAGCTTGATCGCCTTCGCCGCGGCCTTCGGTTTCCGTGGCGCGGACCCGCTCGACGCGCAGGCCACCGATGCCGCCGTCACAGTCCTCACCACCCAGATTCTCGAAAAATCGCAGTTCGCCCACCAGCAACTCGACGACGAGCTGGCAGGCAAATTTCTGGATCGCTATCTCGACACGCTCGACGGCAACCACATGATTTTCCTCAAAAGCGACCTCGACGAATTCTCCGGCTCCCGCAAGTCACTCGCCGAAACCACGCGCAAGCAAGGCGACACCAAGCTCGCGCACTTCATTTTCAAACGCTACCTCCAGCGCCTCGACCAACGCGTCGCCTTCATCGCCGCCGAGTTGAAGGACGGGAAATTCGACTTCTCCGCGGAAGAAACCTATTCCTACGATCGCAAGGAAGCGCCCCACCCCGCCGACCTCGAAGCCGCGCAGGCCCTCTGGGGCCAGCAACTGCGCTACGAATACCTCCAGGAAAAACTCGCAGGGAAAAAGCAAGAGGACATCGTCAAAACCCTCAGCCGCCGCCCCATCCGGACTGCGGAAGCGATGCGCAAGCTGAGCGACAAGGCCGTGCTCGAAATCTATCTAAATGCGCTCGCCCAGATCTATGATCCCCACTCCGACTACATGGGACCCGAGCAGCTCAAGAGCTTTGAAATCGGCATGAATCTCTCGCTCACCGGCATCGGTGCGACGCTCCAATCCGAGGACGGCTATTGCAAAATCAAAGAGCTCGTCCCCGGTGGACCCGCCGCCCGCAGCGGTCTGCTAGTGAACGGCGACCGCATTGTCGGCGTCTCCCAGAAAAAAGACGGCGAGTTCACCGACCTCATCGATCTGCCGCTTTCCCAAGCTGTCGAACTCATCCGCGGCAAGAAAGGCACCTCGGTTTTCCTCAACATCATCCCCGCCGCCGCCACCGACGAAAGCGCCCGCAAGACCATCACCATCGTTCGCGAGGAGATCAAACTCGAAGACCAACAGGCCAAGGCGCAAATCATCGACCTGCCCGCCGGCGACAAGACCCAACGGATCGGCGTCATCGACCTGCCGGCTTTTTACGCCGGCGAGGGCGACGGCAAGGGAGCCCCGACTTCCGCTACCGCGGACGTCACCCGCATCGTCACCAAGCTCAAGCAGGAGAGCGTCACCGGCATCATCCTCGACCTCCGGCGCAACGGCGGCGGCTCGCTCCAGGAAGCCATCGACCTGACAGGACTCTTCATTCCTTCCGGCCCGGTCGTGCAAACGCGCAACCTCGAAGGCCGCTTGGAAATCGGCAAGGACCGCGATGGCGATGTCGCCTATGACGGCCCGCTCGTCGTTCTAACCAGCCGCTTCAGCGCCTCCGCCTCCGAGATCGTCGCCGGGGCCTTGCAAGACTATGGCCGCGCGGTCATCGTCGGCGACACCTCGACTTTCGGCAAAGGCACCGTCCAAACGATCATCCCGCTCGACCGGATCATGCAGGGAGAAGGCATCGTTCCCGGCTCCGACCCCGGAGCGCTGAAGGTGACTATCAGTAAATTCTATCGCCCCAGCGGCAAGTCCACCCAACTCGAAGGCGTCAAAGCGGACATCGTCATTCCATCGCTCACCGACCTTCCGGAAATCGGCGAGTCCGACCTCGGCAATCCGCTGCCGTGGGATACCGTTCCCGCCGCGAAATTCACGGAAGCCGGCCGTGTCAGCCCATCGCTCGGCGCCCTGCGCACCCGCTCCGACCAGCGGGTCGCCCAAGCTCCCGGTTTCATCGAGCTGAAGTCCGAGATCGAGCGCTTCCGCAAGCTCCGCGCGGACAAATCCGTCTCGCTCAACGAAGCCCAACGCCAGAAGGAAAAAGCCGAGCTCGAAGCCCGCGTCGAGACCCTCAAAAAGGAACGTCTCGCCCGCGCCGACAAGCAGCCCGCCGCCTACGAGGTCACCCTGAAGAACGTCACCCAACCCGGCCTCGGTGAGCTCGTAAAACCGAAGAAACCCGAGGTCGAACCCGACCCGGAGACCGACGACGAAACCGCCGCCGCGGCCCCGGCCGAAGACATCGTCCTCCACGAAGCACAGCGCATCCTGCTAGACTACAGCAACCTGCTCAAAGGCCAGCCCGTGGTTTCCCAGCGCTGAGGTTCAATCCTTCGGCGGCGCGTCCTTCTTGATCGGCGGCACCAAAGTCATCCCCTTCAGCGAGCGGCAGAACTCCTTCTTCGGCAAAACCGTCAAGCTGCCCTCGCCCTTCGGGTCGCCGTTCATCGTCTTGAACTCGACCTCGTAGCGGTCCAGCCGCACGATCCGGATGAACTTCGCGCCCTTTTGGTAAACCTCATCCTGATAAATCCTCATGGCGCAGGCTGGCGGGGCTTCCACGATCTGGCAAGCTGGCAGAAAAAATGCTCAACCTTGAGGGAGCGACCGGGAAAATAGCCTCACAAGGGCTCGAACCT
>CAMCCX010000145.1 GCA_945873305.1 Akkermansia muciniphila | reverse complement strand
CGGCTTCGGGATCGATGGCCTCGCCCCAGGCGACTTGCACGGCTTCCGCCTCGAAGCCGCATTTCTTGGCGACGTCGAGCCATTTGTCAGAAAACGCGCCGCAGCAGAGGCAGAGGACTTTCTTTTTGGCGAGGTTCCGCAGGGCACCTTCCATCACGCCCCAGGCGGAGGAGGTGGAGAGGAAGACGGGACGGGCGGTGCCGAAGATTTCCTGAAGGCCGGGCTGGGTCGAGGCGTAGAGTTCCTCGAAATCCTTGCCACGATGGCCGATCATGGTTTGCGACATGGCGGCGAAGGTTTCCTTCGAAACATCGACGGGACCGGGGGCGAAAAGTTTGGGAGATGACATGGCGGTGATTAGAGAAGGTTGTAGGACTTGAGAAGGGTGGCGAGGCTGATGGTGTTCGCATCGCTCAGGGGAGCGAGCGGGAGGCGGAGATCTGGCAGGCAGTGGCCTTGGAGGGCGACGGCGGTTTTGATCGGGACCGGGTTCACGTCGAGCGACATCAGGCCGCGCATCAGCGGGTAGTATTGCTTTTGCAGGGCGAGCGCTGCGGGGAAATTTCCGCTGAGGCAGGCTTTCACCAGCTGGACGATGACTTCCGGAACGAGGTTCGAGGCGACCGAAACGAGTCCGGTGGCGCCGCAGGAAACGAAGGGCAGGGTGAGCGGATCGTCACCGCAGAGGATGCCGAAATCCGCGGGCAGGGCCTGCACGAGTTGGTTAATGCGGTCCACCGAGCCGCCGGCTTCCTTGATGGCGACGATGGTCGGGCAGTCCGCGGCGAGGCGCGCGGCGGTTTCCGGGGCGATCTCGATGGAGGAGCGGCCCGGCACGCTGTAGAGCATGATCGGCAGGTTGGTGGACTCGGCGATGGCCTTGAAATGGAGGTAAAGTCCTTCCTGCGAGGGCTTGTTGTAATACGGGCAAACCTGCAGCGAACCGGTCGCGCCGAGCGCTTCGGCGGCTTCGGTGAGTTCGATGGCCTCGGCGGTGGCGTTGGCCCCGGTGCCGGCGACGACCTGGCAGCGGCCGGCGGCGAATTCCACGGCGAGGCGGATGACTTCGATGTGTTCCTCGGTGTCGAGCGTGGGGGATTCGCCGGTGGTGCCGACGGGCACGATGCCGTCAATCCCGGCGGCGATTTGGCGCTCGATCAGGGATTGGAAGGCGGGAACGTCGATTTCTCCGTCGCGAAAAGGAGTGATGAGAGCGGTGTAAGTACCGGGGAAATGCATGGCGGGGCGGAAGATGGACAAAACCGGGCGCGGGTCCAAGCTGTATCCTGCCGGGAGCGGAAATTTTCAACCTCCAGCAGGAATCGTCATGTGGTCGATGAGCCGCACCTCGCCGTAAAAAACCGCGGTGGCGAGGATGGCGGGCCGGAGGATTTCGGTGACGGGCTGCAGCGTCTCCGCATCGACGAGGGCGAGGTAGTCGATGCGGGCGAGCGGCGAGGTCTCGATGGCGGCGCGGGCGGAGGTGAGGATTTCCGCCGGAGTGCCGAGGGTCGCCGCGGCGAGCAATGCCCGCCGGATGCGCGGCGCGTCGGCGCGTTGGACCGCGGTGAGGCGGGTGTTGCGCGACGACATCGCGAGTCCGTCGGCCTCGCGGACGGTGGGGCAGGGGACGATTTCCACCGGCACGTCGAGGTCACGGACCATTCGGCGGATCACCGCGAGTTGCTGGAAATCCTTCTCGCCGAAGACGGCGGTCTCACAGCCGGAGAGCAGGAAAAGCTTGAGGACCACGGTGCAGACGCCGTCGAAATGGCCGGGGCGCGCCGCTCCGCACAGGCCGCGGGAAAGCAGCGTCTCGGTGACGGTGACGGAGCGGTCCGGGAAATACATCGACTCGGCGGCGGGGGTGAAAACGACATCCACCCCGGCGGCCTCGCAGGCGGCGAGGTCGCTGGCCATCGGCCGCGGGTAGGCGTCGAGGTCGGCGGCGCGGTCGAACTGGATGGGATTGACGAAGATGGAAACGACGACGGTGCCGCCCGGTCCGGCGATTTCCCGGGCGCGGTGCATCAGCGAAAGGTGGCCGGGGTGGAAGGCGCCCATGGTCGGCACGAGGACGCGGGGCGCGGGGGAGTTTTTCAGAATCTCCCTCAAGGCGCTACCGGTGTCCACGATTTGCATGCGGCGGAGCTTGAGGGTTTTAAGGGCGCAGGGAAGAGCGGATTTTTGACGCGTCATGGGTCACAAGTCATCCGTGGACTCCCGTTTGCGGATCCTCACCAATCCCGGCGAGACAAGCGCGTGATGACGGAAAAATCGAGGTTCTCGTCGGCAAGAAGCTTCATGCCGCGTGCCCCGAAACCGGATAAACCACATCCGCCCGCTGCGCGCGGGCGGCGAATTCGACGGCGGCCAGCACGGCTTCGCGGGTCAAGCGAGGGTGTTCCGCGACAACTTGCTCGATGGTTTCACCCGCGCCCAGCCGTTCGAGGATGCATTCCACCGTGATCCGAGTCCCCGCAATCACTGGCTTTCCCATCATGACGTTGGGTTTGGATTCGATCAAATTCATAGGGACACGCTACCCGTTCGGCTTTTTGCTTCAAGTTCCATTTGCCTCCGGGAAGCGCCGGAATGTGTCCCGGCTATCTCAGCCGGATTTGCCCTCCGACTGAGACAGTCGGGACACATTGACGGGCAGCGCCGGGGAGTTGTAGGGTCCGGCGTGCTTCCTTGGTTTTCCGACAACTCCTTCCCGCTCTACCTCGCGCCGATGGCCGGGGTGACCGACGTGATTTTCCGCCAGATCTGCAAGGAGCTCGGCGCGGACGTGATGGTCACCGAGTTCGTCTCGGCGGAGGGGATCATGCAGGCGGACGAGCGGACGCGGAAATACACGGAATTCACCGACGAGCAGCGGCCGGTGGGCGTGCAGTTGTTCGGCGCGGATGGCGAGCGGATGGGCGAGGCGGCCCGGAAAATCATCACTTGGAAGGAGCCGGATTTCATCGACATCAACTTCGGCTGCCCGGTGAACAAGGTGGTCGCGCGCAATGGCGGCTCGTCGTTGCTGAAGGACTGCCCGATCCTGGCAGCCGTCGCGTCCGGAGTGGCGAAGGCGGTGGGCGACCAGGTGCCGGTGACCGCGAAGATGCGGATCGGCTGGGATGAAACGTCGGTGAACGCGGTGGAAGTGGCGAAAATTCTCGAAGACTGCGGCATGCAGGCCATCGCCGTGCACGGCCGGACGCGCTCGCAAGGCTACGGCGGCGAGGCGAATTGGGAGGTGATCGACGCCGTGGCCCGCGCGGTGAAAATCCCGGTCATCGGCAACGGCGACCTCACCTGCGGCGCGGACGTGCTGCGGCGGCGGGCGGAAACCGCGGTCTCCGGCGTGATGATCGGCCGCGCGGCGATGCAGAATCCGTGGGTGTTCCGCGAGGCGAAACATTTTCTGGAGACCGGCAAATTGCTGCCGGACGTGCTCGTCGAGGAGCGCTGGGAGCTGGTCATCCGGCATTGCAAACTGGCGGTGGAAAGTCGCCGGAATGGCAATGAAAAGCAGACTCTCACCGCCATGCGCTCCCGGCTGATGGCGTATTGCAAAGGGTTTCCCGGTGCCAAGGAGCTGCGCCAGAAGCTCTGCCAGGTGACCTCGATTTCACAGGTCGAGGACCTCGCCGCGGTTTCGCTAGGCAAGGTCGAGCTGGCGGAATTGGGATGAGCGAGCCGCCACAGCGCGATTCATTCGGATTGCGGTCGGTCGGAGATCGGTCATGTTCCCGCGATGGAGCTGCCGATGGATCTTCTGGGACGCGGACTGCGCGATTTGCGGATCTCGGTGACGGATCGCTGCAATTTCCGCTGCCGTTACTGCATGCCGGTGGAAGTTTTCGGCCACGGTCATGCGTTCATGCCGCGTGAGGAATTGCTGACTTTTGAGGAAATCGTGACCCTCGTCGGCACCTTGATCCCGCTGGGAATCGGTAAAATCCGGCTGACCGGCGGCGAGCCGTTGCTGCGGCGCGGGCTGGAGGATCTGGTGGCGATGCTGGCGGCGATCGATGGAGTCGAAGACATCGCCGTCACGACGAACGGAGTTCTCCTCGCCCACCATGCCGAGGCCCTCGCGCTGGCGGGGCTGAGCCGGGTGACGGTGAGTTTGGACGCGCTGGACCCGGAAATTTTCGCCCGGATGAACGGCGTCGGCGCGAAAGTGGAGCGGGTGCTCGCCGGAATCAGCTCCGCTCATGCGTTCGGTCTGCCGGTCAAGGTGAATGCCGTCATCCAGCGCGGCGTGAACGAAGGGGAAATCCTGCCGCTCGCCCGCTGGGCGAAATCCGCCGGCGTGGACCTGCGCTACATCGAATACATGGACGTCGGCGAGACGAACGGCTGGAAAGTCGATGAAGTGGTCTCCGGTGACGAAATTTTATCCATCCTCGCCGCGGAATTTCCGCTCGTCTCGCGCGATCCGGCGTACCGCGGCGAGGTCGCGGCGCACTGGAGTCACGACGACGGGGCGGGGGAAATCGGGTTGATCCGCTCGGTGACCAAGCCGTTTTGCAGCGATTGCCAGCGGCTGCGGTTGTCGGCGGACGGCAAGATTTTCACCTGCCTCTTCGCCGCGGAAGGCCACGACCTGCGAGGGGTTTTGCGGAGCGGGATGAACCCGGAAATTCTCGCGGAAACGGTGCGATCGATCTGGCAGGTGCGTGCGGACCGCTATTCCGAAGAGCGCGGCCGGGTCGAGCGGCCGAAGGCGGAGATGAGTTATCTGGGGGGGTGAGAACCAGGGCCACGGCGATCAAGCTAGGGAGAGTCGCGAAAATAGTTTGTATCCCATGACATTTAGGGCTTGTACACCATATCTAGTGGTCGAATCATGCCCGGATGCCTCGCAATCCTAACAAATTCGACTGGTCGGGCGGCCTGCCCGCCTGCATCGCCTCGTTCTCTGTCATCGAAGACCCGCGCACCGGCGGCAACAAGCTTCATCATTTCGGCGAAGTACTCTTCATGGCCGTCAGCGCCATGCTTTGCGGCATGAACTGCTTTTCCGACATTGAGGACTTCTGCGACCTTCAAATCGACTGG
>CAMCCX010000144.1 GCA_945873305.1 Akkermansia muciniphila | reverse complement strand
AGCGGCAGCGCGGTTTTCATGGCGGTGAGGATTTGCGGGACGAGTTCTTCCCGTTCGTCGAGCGCGAGGTCGAAGACGAGTTCGTCATGCACCTGGAGCAGCATTTTGGACTGATAGGACTTCTCCCGCAGCAGCGCGGCGATGCGGATCATCGCGAGTTTGATCATGTCCGCGGCGGTGCCTTGGATCGGCATGTTGATGGCGGCGCGCTCGGCGATGCCGCGGAGGTTCTGGTTGCCGGAATTGAGGTCCGGGAAATAACGACGGCGGCCGCTGAGGGTTTCCACGTAGCCGGCCTCGCGGGCGTCGTTCACGGTGCGGTCCATGAACTGGCGGATGGCGGGATACTCGCGGAAATAAGCTTCGATGATGTTAGCCGCGTCCGTCCGCGGGATGGCGAGGCGCTGGCTGAGACCGAAGGCGGAAATGCCGTAGATGATGCCGAAGTTGACCATCTTCGCGGTGCGGCGCATGTCGGAAGTGACGCTTTCCGGCCCGACGGCGAAGACCTTGGCGGCGGTGATGGTGTGGATGTCGGCGTCGTTTTGGAACGCCTCGATCATGGTCGCGTCTTGCGAGATCGCGGCCATCACGCGGAGCTCGATCTGCGAGTAGTCGCAGGAAAGCAGCGTGAAGCCCTCGCGCGGGACGAAGGCCTTGCGGATCTTGCGGCCTGCCTCGGAACGGACCGGGATGTTCTGCAAGTTAGGATCCGACGACGCGAGCCGGCCGGTGGCGGCGACGAGCTGATGGAAATGGGTGTGGATGCGCCCGGTTTCCGTGACGATGTGGGTGGGCAGCGCGTCGAGGTAGGTGCCCTTGAGCTTGGTGGACTCGCGCCAGGAAAGGATGTCGGTGATGATCGGATGCTTGCCCTCAAGCGTGGCGAGCGTCTGCTCGTCGGTTTTGTATTGGCCGGTCTTGGTCTTCTTGGCCTTTTCCGCCAGGCCGAGCTGGTCGAAAAGGATGTCTCCTAACTGCTTGGGCGAGGCGATGTTGAACGAGCGGTCGGCGTGGAGGTGGATGGACTTCGCGAGCTCGTCGATCTGGATTTGCAACTCGTCGCCGATGATGCCGAGCGCCGCGGGATCGATGGCGATGCCCTCCATTTCCATGCCGACGAGCACCGGCAGCAGCGGGCCTTCGATTTCGTGGAGAATGGATTCCTGGCCGGACTCGGCGAGGAGCGGGCGGATGATTTGCGCGATCTGGAAAGTGACGTCCGCGTCCTCGGCGGCGTATTCCGCGAGAACGGTTAGCGGGATGGCGGCGATGTCGAGGTCCTTGGAGGCTTTGGTCTTTTCAGCGTGGGCGAAGAGATCCAGCAAGGCCGCCGCGTCGGGTTCGACGGCTGGCTTGGAGATGTCCGCGAGTTTGACCGGGGTGTAGCCTAGCAGGATTTCGGAAAGGTAGTCCATCGAGTGCCGGCGCTCGGGGGCGATCAAGGTGTCCGCGAGCATCGTGTCGAAGAACGGACCCGCGACTTCGATGCCGTGGTGGTAGAGGATGGAGAGGTCGAACTTGAGGTTGTGGCCGATTTTTTCCGCGGGGGAAGAGAGGATGGAACGGATAGAGGGGAGCAGGGAGTCGGAGTAGGGAAGATACCAGCCTTCGTGGGCGTTCCAGGAGAAGGCGACGCCTAGCAGCTGGGAGGTGAAGCGGTCGAGGCCGGTGGTCTCGATGTCGAAGCAGAAGGAGTTCTGTTGGGCGAGCTCGGCGAAGAGTCGGGCCTGGAGTTCCGGAGTGTCGGCGAGGTGATAGGTGTGCGGGACGTCGCGGAGGGTCTTGAAGGTTTCGAAGAGGGTTGGGGTGGATTCGGACGGAATGGATTCCTCGCTGCCGCCTTGAAAAAGCCGCTTGGTGAGCGTGCGGAATTCGAACTCGTTGAAGAGTGTTTTCAAGGCCTCGTCGTCGCGCTCTGAAAGGACGAGATCGTCCCAGGTGACGTCCACCGGCACGTCGAGAATGATGGTGGCGAGCTCTTTGGAGAGCAATGCCTGGTCGGCGTGGGTCTCGACGTTTTCCTTTTGCTTGCCCTTGAGCTTCGCGGCATTGGCGATGAGATTCTCGATCGAGCCAAACTCGGCGATGAGCTTCTTCGCGGTCTTCTCGCCGACGCCGGGGATGCCGGGGATGTTGTCGGCGGCGTCGCCCCACAGGCCGAGGATGTCGATGACCTGCGCCGGGCGCTCGATTTCCCAGTTCTTGAGCATCGTCGGCAGATCGATGATTTCATGGTCGGAGCCCTTGCGCCCCGGTTTCCACATCCAGGTGCTTTCCGAGATGAGCTGCGCGAAATCCTTGTCCGGCGTGACCATGAACGACTCGAATTCCTCCAGCTCCGCGCGTTTCACCAGCGTGCCGATGATGTCGTCCGCCTCGAAGCCATCGACTTCTAGCACGGGAATCCCGAACGCGCGGCAGAGCGCCTTCACATGCGGAATCGCGGCGGCGAGTTCCTCCGGCATCTCGTCGCGCTGGGCTTTGTAGGCGGGAAATAAAATGTGCCGCGGCGTGGGCGCGGAGGTGTCGAAGGCGACGCCGATGTGGGTGGGGTTTTCCTTTTCGAGAATCGAGAGCAGCGTGTTGATGAAGCCATAGAGCGCGGAGGTGTTGGTGCCTTTCGAGTTGCGGATGGGATTCTGGATGAAGGCGAAATGCGCCCGATAGATCAGGGCCATGCCGTCGAGCAGGAAGAGGCGTTTCATGGCCGGAGCTTGGGCGGGCGCCGACAGGGAGTCCAGTGAATGTCAGGTGGGCCTTGCTCACCGGATGCGGGATCAAAAAGTCAAGAAGCGGCGGACCCGCGGCCACCGCTCCACTCCTGCGCCGGGTGACTCCCACCTTACCGCCGGGTTGCCCCCACTTCGCCTTGGGTAGCTCCCACTTCACCGCCGGGTAGCTTCCACTTCGTCACCGGGTAGCTCCCACCTCGCCGCCGGGTGGGTTCCATCTGGCAACCGCCTAGCTCCCACTTCGCCGCTGGGTAGGTTCCATCTGGCAACCGGCTAGCTTCCACTGCGTCACCGGGTAGGTCCCACTTGGCCGCCGGGTAGCTCCCACTTCGTCACCGGATAGCTCCCACTTCGTCACCGGGCAGGTCCCACCCGGCCGGGGTGTGTGTGCAACGTGCTTCCTGACAATGACTTGTCACGATTCAGGAAAAGCCAGCCGCGGCCCGTGGCTCCGCAGACTCGTCTGTTGGAAGTCGCCGTCGCATGATTCTCCATGGCCGGTCTTCCCACCATGAGCGGACGCGAGGCCCGGGAGGCCTTTCTCAAGGACGGCTGGACCTTTGCCCGCCAGCGGGGAAGCCACACGATCCGGATCAAACCCAGCCACATCGCCGCCTCTGGCCGGCATCGCGAATCTCGCCCTGCCTCAAAATTTGACACCCGCCCGGAAATCCTGCAACTTGCCACCTATGAAAACCACCCTCGATTTGCCCGCCGACTTGGTGCGTGAAATGAAACTCCGCGCCGCGCAGATGGGTTGCAGGGTTGAGGAAATGGCTACGGAGTTGTTAAAGCGAGCACTGGCCCCCGGCAAAACCGCTTCCGCGCCAGTCGCCGACTATCTGCTCGCGGCCCCTGCAGGCGCTCCCCCGATGACTCCTGAACGGATCAAACAAATACTCGAGGAAACTCCATGAGTTGGCTGTTGGATGTGAATTTCCTGCTCGCCAGCCGCTGGAGCACTCATGCGGATCACGCGGCGGTGCGCGCATGGTTGGATGAGCAACCCGAGTTTCATAGCACTCCCATCGTGGAACTCGGATTCATGCGCGTGAGCCTCAGTCCCGGTTACTCCGCCTCATGGCCGGATGCTCACCGTTCGCTGATCAGCCTCTATTCGCGCCCGGCCCACCGTTTCCTCGCCGACGATCTGAGCGCCACCGATTCGCCCGAATCCTCTTACAAAGACTCCACCGACGCCCACTTGGTGCGCCTTGCCGTCCGCCATGGACTCAAGCTCGCCACCCTAGACATGGCTCTCCTCGCAAAACCTTGGGCATCCGGTCACGCTTTCAACCCCATCCTTGGAACGCCATGAGGTCCCAGCGTCGGCCACAGCTTCCCTTCGCCTCGCCCAAAGTCTGGACCGACGCCTACCTCGCCGCCTTCGCCATCCGCCACGACCTGGAGTTGGTGACGATTGACCGCGACTTTAAGAACTTCGAAAAAGCGGGCCTCAAATTGCACCTGCTGGCCTCATGACAAGGGTCGTCGATTCGTGGCGGCTTAGAAAAGTCGCCCACGGATCATCGGGCCGGGCGGGTGGCATCGGCGCGCCCACTTTGGCGTAAGTGGCGCGTCTCCGGAGTCAGTAGTGTCAGATCGAAACAATTCTTTTTTCCGACAATGCTCCTTGCCCCATCCGGAAACCCCTGACAGTTTTCTAGCAACCTCGTAAAAGATCATTCCCAAAAGCCACCCCCATGAACGACCGCAACATCCTCCGCCACGAACGCCTCGACCGCGTCACCACCTTCGGCATCGAAAACCTCGCCGACCTGCCCGCCGGCTGTGAAGCCATCGTCCGCTTCGCCAACGTCGCCACCTTCTCCGGCAAGCTCAACGGCTTCAAAGTCGGCCAACTCCGCGGACCCGCCAGCCTCCAAGTCCTGCTCGACGCCCTCTGGCTCGATTTCAAGGACATCGCCCGCACCGCCCGCGCCATCGACCTCGACGAGCCCGGATTCATCGGATTCTACCGCCTCCCCGGCGAGCCCACCGAGAGCAACATCAAGACCCACGCCGACTCCCTGCTCGCCCGCCTCGAAGACGCCCTCGCCGACACCCCGGCCCAGCTCGCGGAAAAAGCCGCCCTCCGCGCCCAATTCATCGGCAAGCTCATTCCCGCCGACTTCGTCGAAGACCTCCGCGCCGACCGCGACGCCATCGATGGCAAAAACCTCGCCACCACCGCCGACAACCTCGAAGGCCTCGAAAGCACCGAGAGCATCAGCGTCCTCCTCATCGAGGGCGGCAAGGAAGTCACCCGCCTCGACGCCATGATGCAGAACCTCTACCGCCGCAACCCCGCCAAACTCCACGCCTGGCTCGCCGCCTCCCGCGTCGAACG
>CAMCCX010000143.1 GCA_945873305.1 Akkermansia muciniphila | reverse complement strand
CCTCGCCAATCCATCCTTGATCCAATATCCATAATCTCCTATCAATCCGCCGCGCCCCGCACCATAGCTTAGTTTAGCCACTGAGTGGTCGGATTTTCGGGGCCGCCTCACATTACGCCAGCGGGATAGTCGTAAACAAACTCGCCGTTGTTCCAAGTTCCTTTGAGGGTGAGGCCCGGACTAATTCCGTTTAAAGTTGCCGTCAGATTCTGTCCTTGAGCCTGCAGCGCCGCAAACGCGACGGTGGCGGCCACTGCGCCAATCAATAATTTCGTGTGATTCATGGGGGGGGCGCAAGAACTAGCAAGCCGCCCAAGTGCGATCAAGAAATCTGAAAGGTCAAAATTCTTGGGCCGCTGACAAAAATACAACATTCTTATTATCAATGTATTGAGCCCCAAGAAAGCTTAGGCGGACGGAATTTGAAATCCTTCCGAGAAATCAAGGATTCTTAAGCAGAGTGCCAAACCTGTCGGGCAAGGCATTGGTGGATCCCGGCATCCGGGATGGATCGTCACGGGGCAACGCGCCCGGGGTTTTTCCTGACAGGAAAAACCGGTTGGCTGGCTCCGGAGGGGGAGGACCCGGAGCCTGCCAGCCTGATTTTGCTGTCATTTGTCACGGCAGCGAAATAGTCCTACCGCGCCCGTGCGGTTACCGCCATTACGTGATCGCGGGCCTTCCACCGCTTTCCATGTCCGCCAAGAACTTCCACGTCCGCCAAGCCGCCGTTTCCGCTCTCCGCGCTTGGGCCAAGGGCCATGATTACGCCGAAACCCTCATCGAGCGCCACGCCCAGCGCCGGAAACTTTCCTCGGCGGATCGCGGGCTGCTGCAGGCGATTCTCTTCGGCGTGCTCCGTCACCGCCGCTTGCTGGATCATTGGATCGGCAAGCTCCGCGACGGCAAGGTGGATGCGGAAACCCGCGACATCCTGCGCGTCGGGCTGTGTCAGTTGCTCATCCTCAACCTACCCGACCACGCCGCGGTCAATGAAACCGTCGAGGCCGGAAAAGCCAGCGTCCGCAGCTTGATCAACGCCGTGCTGCGCCGCGCCACGGTCGCCCGCAAACCGCTGCTCGACGAGGTTTCCGACCTGCCTCAACCTGTCGCCCACTCGCACCCGGACTGGCTTTACAACCGCTGGCGAGCCGCCTTCGGCACCCGCAACGCGATTTCCCTGATGGAGTGGGACAACCTGCCCGCGGTGAATTATTTCCGCGTCAATCCGCTCGTCCCCGCGCCGGAATCCCTGCCCGGCACGCCGGTGGAAGACGCGCCGGGTTTTTATAAAATCGAAGGCTCGCTGCCCGGTGCCCTGCTCGCGTCCGGGGCGGTTTACATCCAAGACCCGGCCACCCGCCACTCGGTCGAGCTTCTCGATCCCAAACCCGGCGAGCGGATTCTCGACGCCTGCGCCGCGCCCGGCGGCAAGGCGTTCCTCATCGCCGCCGCGCTCGGTTCCGCCGAAGGACTGGTCTGCACCGACTCCAACGAAAAGCGCCTGCCGCGGCTCGAGGAAAACCTCGAACGCCTCCACGCCGGCAAGGCCACCATCGCCGTCCACGACTGGACTCAGCCAGCTCCGGCAAAATGGCATCGCAGCTTCGACGGCATCCTGCTCGACGTCCCCTGCTCCAACACCGGCGTGATCCGCCGCCGCGTGGATGTCCGTTGGCGTTTGCAAGCGCCCGACATCGAACGGATTTCCATCACCCAGCGCAAAATCCTCGAAAACGCCCTCGCCTGCCTCAAGCCCGGCGGCCGCATCGTCTATTCGACGTGCTCCATCGAGCGCGACGAGAACCTCGGTCTGGTTGAAGCGTTCCTCGCCGCTCATCCGGAGCTGGAACTCCGCGCCACCCGTGAAGCGCTGCCCTTCCGCGACCACACCGACGGAGCCTTCGCCGCGCGCATTGAGTGGAAATCCCCAATTCCCGCTGGCGAGGCCTGAACCAAGCTCCTAGAAAACCCCATGAAATCCTGCCTCGGCATCCTGTTGGTATTCTTCACCTTCGTCGCAGTCGTCGGCGGCGGGGCGTTCATCTGGTATCTGAGCAGCACCGCGGAGTTTTCCCGAAAGAGCGAGACCCCGTCCGCCGCGCCGAAAGCCTCCGTCGTGATTCCCAAAGCCCGCCCAGTCCGCTAGAACGCGGCCCCGTCATGCGGCAGGATTGAATTTCCTGCTCCCCCTGCCCCGGAAATCCGCTACGGTTGCCCGGAAATGAGTATTCTGGCCCAACCGAAAGCACTCCGGGGAAAGTCGCTCACCGCAGCGGTGGATCTCCGAACCCTGCCGAAAGTCCTTCTCCACGAGCATCTTGATGGCGGGCTACGACCGATCACCGTGATCGAACTCGCCGCAGAGCTTGGCTACGAAGGCCTGCCCACCAGCGATCCCACGGACCTCGCCGCGTGGTTCCACCGCGGCGCGCAGCGGGGAAACCTGCCGGAATACCTGGAGGGATTTTCTCACACCACCGCGGTCATGCAGACGCCTGAGGCGCTGGAACGGGTCGCCTTCGAATTCATCGAGGACATGTATCACGACGGCGTGGTCTATGCGGAGGTCCGCTTCGCGCCGGTCTATCATACGACGCTCGGTTTGACTCAGGATGAAGTCGTCGCCGCCGTGATCCGCGGACTGGAACGCGGCGAGCGCACTTACGGCGTCGAGTGGGGGCTGATCATCTGCGCGATGCGCCACATGTCTAACTCCCTCGAAGCCGCCGAACTCGCCATCCGCAACCGCGACCTCGGCGTGGTCGGCTTCGACCTCGCGGGCGGCGAACATGGATTTCCTCCCAAGAAACATGTCGAGGCGTTTCAAGCCATTGAGCGGGCGAATTTCTACATCACCATCCACGCCGGCGAGGCATACGGGCCGGAGTCGATCTGGCAGGCGTTGCAATATTGCGGCGCGCACCGGCTCGGCCACGCCACCCGCCTGCGCGACGACATTGAGATCCTGCCGGACGGCACCATGAAACTCGGCCGGCTCGCCCAATACATCCTCGACCGCCGCGTGCCGCTGGAAATGTGCCTGCTCAGCAACCTTCACACCGGTGCCTGCGCGAGTCTGGAAGAGCATCCGTTCGGTGCCTTTTTCCGCCGTGGATTCCGCGTCTGTCTCAACACCGACGACCGCCTGATGAGCGACACCTCCATGACGCGGGAAACCACGCTGGCCACCGAGCTCTTCGACCTGAGTCTCGGCGAACTCGAAAAGCTCTCGCTCAACGGCATCAAAAGCGCTTTCGCGCCCTTTGACAAACGCCTCAGGATCATCTTCGAATCCATCAAGCCCGGCTTCGCGGCGGCGCGGACGGAGATGTTGTGACCACTGGATAGATCGCTCCGTCCGCCGCTTTGAAAAGCAACTCCGTCGCGCCGCGCCTCACATAGCCGAGGGCGTGCCGGACGCCATCGGCTGCTAACGGAGCAACGCTCGTCACCTCGCCCGCGGCGTTTTCCAGAGGGCCGGCAGCCACCGGAACATCCGCATCGAAAACGAAGCGAGTGAGCCGCTTGTTCACCTTCCCCGCGGACTTGATGCGGGAAATGACCTCCTGGCCGATGTAGCAGCCCTTGTGATAGGAAATGTCGGTTTCCTCAAGCGACGCCTCGGGCGGGAGCATGCCTTCCAGCAGTTCACTGCCCCACGCGGGAATCCCGTTCGCGATGCGCAAAGCTTCCAGCGCGTCACCTTCCAGCAACTCGACTCCGGCAGGAAACTCGATCGCCATGCCAACAGGAATCCACCAGTCAGTGCCGGGAATTCCAAACCGATACGACTCGCGGGCGGCCACTCCCGACGGCGGCTCGGGCATCGGTCCGGTGAAATGATGCAGTTCGAATTTCCCGGATAGATCGCCCACCTCCACGTCGTCGGCGATGAGATAGCGGGTCAGCCGCGCTTCGAGTTCCTCCGCCCATCCGGCGAGCCCGGCGATCCACAACGCGCCATCGGCGGTTTCCGTCACGGTCACGCGAAATTGCAGACGCCCCTTCGCGTCGGTCACGCACGACGGCAGCGAGATTTTCCCGCCAGCCACCCGCCTCACGTCTTGTGTGAGCTGGCCATTGAGAAACCTGACCGCGTCCGGCCCACGGAATTCCAACAGCGACGGAGCGCCCAGGTCGATCCGATGGATTCCGCTCATGCCGTCTCCTGATAGGGTTTCACCGCGGCCCGGTTTCCAACAGGAAGACTCATTGTTGGCGTTGCAATGCGAGTTCCACCAGCTTCGCCGCTTGCTTGCGGATTTCAGCCATCAGCTCGGGCGTGGGGTCCTTGCCTTCTTCCAGCGTCATTTCCGTGCGCAGCCCGGCAAGGATATCGCGCATCGCCAGATAGTTAGGCCGCTCCGAAATCCTCGGCTCCAGCCCGGCCACCGATTCGGTGTAGTAATCCGCGATGTCCTCGCGCATCACCTTGCGGGCGCGCTCCGGCGAAAACTGCTTGTCCACCGCCACGGTCGAAACCTCCAGCGCGCGGATCCATCCGCCGAGTGAAATCAAGTGCGCCAGGTCCGCGTCGCGCAGGGAAACCAGCTCCTGCTCCACGTCGCGCTGGGTGGCTGTAAGCTCCTTCTTGAGCTGCTCCACGTTCTTGTTCTTGGCGCTGTCTAGCAGACTGGCGGCGTGACGATTGACCCGGTCCCCCGCTCCCAGCGCCTTGCCGTAACGGGTCAAATCCTTGGCGAGCTCCTCCACCTGGTCGAGTTGCTCGGCCTGCACCACCAGGAATCCATCGGCAATCAGGAATCCCAGCTCGATGGCCAGATCCGCGCGGTCCTGCGACATCCGCGCCGGCATTTTGCGGGCGACCTCGGCGATCGGCAGCGGCATCAGGAACTGCAAGGTGTCGAACAGTTTCGAAATCGATGGCGCGGTGAATTCATTCACCGCCAACTCCTCGCGGACATGGGCGTCATCGACCAGATCCTTCGGGATCTCGACGTTGTTTTCCGCAGCTTTCTCTTCCGCGGATAGCGGAAAAACCAACGCGCCAAATGCGGCTAACAAACATGTTCGACTCAGTTTCACGGCGAAAGTCTGCCACCGCCCGCCGCGCTCGGCAACCGACAAAATTCATGGAAAATCACCGCGCCCGCGACAAACGACGCCTGATACCCGCCTGAAAATTTGAATTGCCAAGCGTTCCGCGCTGACTCACCTTCCGCCCGTTGGAACGACGAAACGGAGTTTCTTGTCAAGTTTCCGAACCACCACTTGGGTTGACGCCCACCTGCTCT
>CAMCCX010000142.1 GCA_945873305.1 Akkermansia muciniphila | reverse complement strand
AGGGCTGGACTACATACGAAGACTTCCATCACCGACGTCGGTGTCCGCGCGAGCTACCCATGCTTCGCCATGAACAGACTCACGGAAAAACACTTCGCGTTCAAATGCCCGATGAACTGGGACGAAATGGAAGTCTCGGGGAGCGGACGACATTGCTTCAAATGCCAAAAGCAGGTGTTCGATCTGACGAATTGCTCGATTGATGAAGTGATCGCCCTTCAGGAAAAACACGGGCCAATCTGCGGTTCGATCAAAATGGCGCAGGTGGCGGCGGTCGCGATTTCGCTCTCGGCGGCGGCTTGCCACAACACGGCTTCAAACAGAACGACAGGAACACCGGGAGACCAAGCGATCGATCGAAGTGATGTGACGTTGGGAATCATCTGCCCGCCGGACCAATTGCAGAAAACGAAGTGAGCCGACTTCAAGCCGGGAAGGCAGGTCTCCTCCCTTCGCAAGGACGAGACGGCCGCGACCGTTAGACTCAATGCTTTTGCGAGTGCTCGAGCGCTGCGGCGACGAAGCCGGAGAAGAGCGGATGCGGGTGGTTTGGCTTCGACTGGAATTCCGGATGGAACTGCGCGCCGAGGTAAAACGGGTGCTCCGGCAGCTCGACGATTTCAACGAGCCCTTCTTCCGCCGAGACGGAGGAAATCACCAGCCCGGCGTCCTGAAGGCGGTCCTGATAGTCGGAGTTGAACTCATACCGGTGGCGATGGCGCTCGTGGATGCGATCCAAGTTCCCATAAAGATCGGCGGCCTTGGTGCCGGTGAAGAGGATGGATTCGGAGGAGCCGAGGCGCATGGTGGCGCCCATGTCTTCGACGCCTTTTTGCTCTTCCTGCAAGCAGATGACCGGGTGCTTGGTCGTCTTGTCGAACTCGGTGGAGTTCGCGCCTTTCAAGCCGCAGACGTTGCGGGCGTATTCGATGGTGGCGATTTGCATGCCCAGGCAGATGCCGAAATACGGGATGTTGTTCTCGCGGGCATACTTGGCGGCGAGGATTTTCCCTTCGGTGCCGCGGTCGCCGAATCCGCCGGGAACGAGGATGCCATCGACATCGCCGATGACCGACTTCGCGCCGTGGTCTTCGATGGCCTCCGCCTCCACGCGGACGATCTGGACCTTGGTGTCGTGATGCGCCCCGGCGTGGATGAGCGATTCGTAAATGGATTTATACGCGTCCTGGAGTTCGATGTATTTGCCGGCGACGGCGATGGTGACCTTGTGCTTCGGATGGATGACGCGCTGCACAAAGCGCTCCCAATCCTCGAGCGCGGGCGATGGCGTATGGCCGAGACCGATCTTGTCCACCACGAGGCGGTCAATCTTGTCGCGGCGGAGGTCGAGCGGGCATTCGTAAATCGTGTGCGCCACGTCGCGGAAGGCGACGACATTCTTGCGCTCGACGTTGCAGAACATGGCGATTTTCTTGCGGTTGTCCTCGTCGAGGTCGGCCTCGGTGCGGCAGATGATGATGTCCGGCTGGATGCCGAGCTCGCGGAGTTTCGCGACGGATTGCTGGGTGGGCTTGGTCTTCACCTCGCCGGCGGCCTTGATGTAGGGCAGCAGCGTGACGTGGATGAAGCAGACGTTTTCCTTGCCGACTTCCAGCGCGAACTGACGCAGCGCCTCGATGAATAACAGGCCTTCCATGTCGCCCACGGTGCCGCCGATCTCGGTGATGAGCACGTCGGTGTGCGGATTGTCCTCGGTGACCTGGTGCATCCGCAGCTTGATTTCATCCGTGACGTGCGGGATGAACTGGACGGTTTTGCCGAGGTATTCGCCGCGGCGCTCTTTCTTGATGACGGAGTCAAAAACCTGGCCGGAAGTCAGGTTGTTCATCCGCGAGAGCACGCCGGAGGTGAAGCGCTCGTAGTGGCCGAGGTCGAGGTCGGTCTCCGCGCCGTCGTCGAGGACGTAAACCTCGCCGTGCTGGAAAGGCGACATGGTGCCCGGATCGACATTGAGATAGGGGTCGAATTTCTGCATCAGCGTGGTCAAGCCGCGGTGCTCGAGCAGGGTGCCGATAGATGCCGCGGCAAGCCCCTTGCCGAGTGAGGAGACGACGCCGCCGGTGACGAAGATGTATTTCATGGAAGTAATGGATGAGCAGTGGTGAGAAGACGTTCGATTTCGCGGGCTTGCTCCGGCGTATCGACGCCCGGTGAGGTGTCGGAGGTAATGAGAACTTTGATAGAAGCGCCGTTTTCAAGGGCGCGGAGTTGCTCGAGCGACTCGGCTTTTTCCAAAGGCGAGGGCGGCCAAGTGACGAAGCGTTCCAGGAAACTCCGCTTGTAAGCGTAAATCCCTTTGTGCCGCAAAACGGGCAGGCCCTCCACCGGATTGCGGAAAAACGGCAGCGGCGAGCGGGAAAAATACAGCGCCCGGCCGTCGAGCGCGATGGCGACTTTGACGACGTTCGGGTCCTGCACGGCGGGATCGGCCGGATCGAGCGGGTTGCCGGCGGTGGCCATGTCGAGCGACGGGTCCGCGGCCATCGCGGCGGCGAGCTCGTCGATGAGTGCGGGGTCGATGAGCGGCTCGTCGCCCTGAATGTTCACGATGTGGGTCGCCTGGGGAACGGCTTGCGCGGCCTCGGCGATGCGGTCGGTGCCGGTGGGATGGTCCGGTGATGTCATGGCGACCTTGCCACCGAAGGCGACGACGGCCTCGCAGATGCGCTCGTCATCGGTGGCGACGATGATTTCATCCAGTCGGGAACATTCCCTGCAACGCTCCCAAACATGCTGGATCAAGGGCTTTCCGGCGATGAGATGAAGGGGTTTGCCGGGAAAACGCGTGGAGCCCCAACGAGACGGCAGAATGCCGAGAATGTAGGTGGGAGAAGGAGATTGGGTCACGTTTGGCGCGGGCTGGGCGAGCGTATGGCACGGACAAGCCAAGGGACAAGAGCGGTTTCGGAAAAAGATTCCCCAAAGCTCCGGAGAACCGGTTGCCGCCGTTCAGCGGGGCGAAAAGACTCCGCCGCTGTCGATGGCGAGCCCCTTCCGGCTTTGCGGCACGGTGACGAACACCACGCCAGAAGCACCGCCCTCGAAATCCGACGCGGTGAAACTCACGCGATAAACGCGACCGTCGCCCTTGCCCGATCGCTCGGCGCGAAGAAGCGCGGTGGCGCCTTCGATGACCGCGTCCACCGCCGTGTCGCCATCGCCGAGGCCGTTGGCGGGCTCATCCTGGGTGACTCCGGTAATGATGAGAGTGGCGTTGTTTTCCAGATCCCGCACGCCGGTGATGCCCACGCCCACCATCTGTTGGCTAGGCGGCCACAGCACGGAAATCGTCGGCTGCGCTGCGTCCACGGTCGGCGGGTCGTTCTTGTTTTCCACACGCACCACCACCGTGTCGGTCGCGGTGTGCCCCTGGCCGTCGTCCACGGTGAGGCTGAACGTGAGGTCCTGACCTCCCGCGCTGACAAACGGCGCGGTGAAGGACGGGGTGGCGGTATCCGCTCCGGTTAGCGCCACCGCGGCACCGCCCGGCAACTGGGTCCAGGCGTAAGTCAGCGGATCGCCATCAGGATCACTGCTGCCCGAGCCGTCGAGCGAGACGGAACCCGCCTCGTCGGCGCTGAAATCGAGGCCGGCATCGACGAGCGGCGGGGCGTTTTCCAAACCGAGCTTGGCCACGAAAATGTCGTTGTCTTTGATGCCGCTGCTGGCCAGGGGATTTCACCGAACCTCGCCATGCCCGCGAAGTAACCGGTCACATGGCTGGCAAAAACCGGAGCGCCCGTCTCCAAATCCAACGACGAAGAAGACTGCTCGACGGCAATGCCGAGGCCTTGACCACTGCCTTCACCGCCCGCTCTTTTCGCCCACAACACATTTCCAGCACCATCATACTTCGCCACGAAGATGTCCCGGGAACTGCCGCTGCCAGCCAGAGACACGCCGCCGAAAACCGCCGTTTCCGTGCAATAGCCCGTCACGTAGCTGGCGTGGCTTAACGGCACGGGCAAATCGGACATGGTGGGAAACGGATCGATCGCGATACCCAAGCCCTGGTCGCGGCCGGCGCCCCCCGCCTTTTTGGCCCACAACACGTTGCCGTTGCCATCGTATTTCGCCACGAAAACGTCAGGGCTGCCGCCACTCGCGGCCAACGGGATATTCCCAAAGACTGTCAACCCCTGAAAATGACCTGTCAAATAACAGGCGAAGAGGGGCGCTCCGGACAACGGGTCGAATGAATAAGTCAACGGCTCGACCGCAATGCCGAGGCCCTGGTCGGTGCCGCCGCTAGTCGTCCTTTTGGCCCACTGCCGTCCCCCTTGCTGTTATACTTTGCCACAAAAACATCGTTACCGATGATTGGCCCAGGCAGGACGATTCCGCCGAAAGTCACCGCCCCCTGAACAAAGCCGGTGACATAACTCCCCCCCGCGTGATCCACCGCAATCGCCTGCCCCTGGTCAACGGCGCTACCGCCCGCTTTGCGAGCCCACAGCAAATTTCCGACGGGGCCGTATTTCGCCACGAAAATCTCGGGAGCGCTGCCGCTGCCGATCAGCTCCTGACCGCTGAAGCTGCAATTCCCGCTGAAAAAGCCCGTCACATAGCAGTTGCCCTCGTGATCGACCGCGATGCCGCGGCCCTGTTCACTGGCAGCCCCCCCGGCCTTTTGCACCCACACCACGGCCCCGCCGGCATCATACTTTGCCACGAAAATATCAGTGCCCCCGCTGCCCGTGAGAACCACGCTGCCAAAGCTCGCCGTCCCACTGAAGAAGCCCGTCACATAGCTGTTCCCCTCGTCATCGACCGCGATTCCGTTGCCACCGTCACCGCCGACGCCTCCCGCTCGTTTCGCCCACAACACCTTCCCGCCAGAGTCATGCTTGGCCACAAAGACATCCTCCAGGCTACTGCTAGTCAGCAGCGTGCTGCCGAAGCTCGCGTTCTTGCCGGTGAAAACGCCCGTCACCAGAGTATTGCCGCCGGGATCGACCGCAATCCCGCGGCCCTGGTCGGAGGTGATGTCCCCCGCCCTTTCCGCCCATAGAAACTCATCGCCACGAGCGATTCCAGCCGCCGCCAGAAAAACCCCTGATAGACCCACGCGCAGAACTGCCTGTGATTTCATTTTCGCATTCATGTTTTGCCGTGTGGTTTTTGGAAGCGGATTTTTTTCCGTTAAAACGTTAAAATGGATTGGTGCTGGTTGATCGGGCGATGTTCCGACATCGCCTGTTTGGAATTGAATTCAAACCAACCAACACCATGAACGAACAGACAGGGACACAGGCACCGGCGCAAGCT
>CAMCCX010000141.1 GCA_945873305.1 Akkermansia muciniphila | reverse complement strand
GGTTGATCCGGATGCTGTGAAACTCGCGCAAGTTGCCGGACAGCTTCTCAAGGCGGTTGCTGGGTGGAACCCGCAGGTGGTTCAATTCTGAAGCGGCATGGAGCTGGTCGAGTTTCACTTTCGCGCGGGTTTGAATTTCACCGGGCAGTTTCCGGGATGGTCCGAGGTTGAAAACCTTCCCGGCTTCGGCGTCGGCGAAGCTCTTGATCACGCACGGGAAATTACCAAAAATGAGAATCACTGCAAGTGGAAATCTCAAATTGGATCCCCGTCGGTCGCCGCCAATGATTCAATACCCCTGCAAGTCGATTCCGTCGCCGCTGAGGATCTTCACGCGTTTGCCCATCTTCTTCTGGATCAGTTGGAAATGGTTCATCTCCGCGGGGCTGATGAGTGAAATCGCGTCGCCGGGATTTTCCGCTCGGCCGGTGCGGCCGATGCGGTGGATGTAGTCTTTCGGCGAGCGGGGCAGCTCGTAGTTGATGACGCAGGGCAGGAACTCGATGTCGATGCCGCGGGCTAGCAGATCGGTGGCGACGAGGACGCGCAGTTCGCCGACTTTGAATTGCCGCAAGGTGTCGCGCCGGGTTTGCTGGCTGAGTTTGGAATGCACCGAGGCGGCGTGGATCTTGTTTTTAAGGAGTTTTTTGACGATGCCGTCCGCCTTGATGGTGGAGGACGCGAAGACGAGGACTTGTTTCAAATCCGCGTGCTTGATCAGGTAGCGGAGCAAGGGGCCTTTCTTCTCCTCGGAAACCAGATAGGCGAGCTGGTGGATCAAATCGATTCCGTCGGCTTCCCCGGCGATCTTGATCACCAGCGGATTTCTCAAAACCATCTGCTGGATCCGGCTCAAGTCATCGCCGAGCGTGGCGGAAAATAACAGGTTCTGCCGCTTGGGCGGGAGCAACGCGAGGATGCGGTCCACCTCTTCCTTGAAGCCGAGGTTGAGCATTTTGTCCGCCTCGTCGAGCACCAGCGTGGCGATGGAGGAAAGCCGCACGGCGTTTTTCCCGACCAGTTCCAACAGACGTCCCGGAGTCGCGACCACGATGTCGGCCTTTCCGATCGTTTGCATCTGGGTGTTGATCGACACGCCGCCATACACTGCCAGACAGGTCGGTCGCTCGCCGAGGGCGGGCAGGAATGTTTGGAAGACCTGATGGACCTGGTCCGCCAGTTCACGCGTCGGCACCAGCACGAGCACGGTGGGTTCGCGATGCCGGGAGGCGGCGGCCGTTTGCAGGTTGTGCAAAATCGGCAGCACGTAGCCGGCGGTTTTCCCCGAGCCGGTCTTGGCAATCCCGAGCACGTCCTTTTTTCCGATCACCGCCGGGATCGCGGCTTGCTGGATGGGAGTCGGCTCGGAATAGCCCTCCGCATTTAAAGCCAGCAGGAAACCGGGAGAGAGGCCGAGCGCGGTGAAAGACATGGATAGGCGAAGAGTGGTGACTCGGGAAAATCCTGGCGAGTCTGTATTTGATCGGCCCCGAATGACTGGCACGCCTCATGCTCATTACTGCGGTTGCACGCCAGTCGGGCGTGATCCCCTCGCCGCGGGGTTCGCGGCCCGTTTCCCAATCCTGAAACCATGCGCTGCCTCACCAACTCCGAAATTCACAAATGGCTGGCCGGACAAGGGATGCACCACCAACCGCTGAATTGTGGTGTGCCCGTCGCCGGTGATTTCACCATCCCCGCCGAGCGCCGAAGCCGCCTGATGCTGGCCGACTATCTCGCCGACCTGCTAGCCAAAGACGGCAACAAGCTCATCGAAATCCTACCCGGCCCGCAGCGGCAGACGGAAGAGTGGGAGCTGATGGAGCGATTCCGCGCGGGCCTCGAGGAGACCCGGCCGCTCATCGCCGCTCCGGGGCATCTTTTTAAAAGCGGCGACCGGCGTGAATTCCGCAGCCTCCTCACCCAGTTGCTAGAAGCCGGGAACCGCTGGTCCTTTTACGTTTACGCGGCGCCGTCCCACACCACGCTGCTGATTAACGAACGGATCGAAGTTTGGTCGCCCAAAAAAGGCGTCCGCAACGAGCTCGGCCGCCACCTCGCGCCACCGCAGGCGGCGTGAAACATTCCATGTCAGGCCGGAAGCCGTTTACCATCCGCTTGGCTCCGAGCCCACACCGGATTGTTCGAGCCAGTCGAGGCGGAACTGCAGTTTCAGCCGCCGTTCCGCAGACGGGTTCGGATAGAGAATGGGATACCACGCGCTCATCACCGCCGCGCGGGCGACCAGGCTGTGGTGGAGCGCGACGGGATCGATGCCGCCGCCGGCCTGGCGGTAGGCAGCGAGGATGGCGTCCGCGGTCGCGTGATCTCCGTCGAGGATGCGCGAGTTCCAGATGATAGAGGCGAGGTCCCATTCCACCGGGCCTCGAAAAGTGTCCTCCCAATCCGTCCATAACAGGCCGAGCGTGGTGTTCAGCAAATTCCCGGGGTGGGCGTCGCCGTGCAACGGCTGAAAGGGAAATTCCTTCAGGACGTCGATGGATGAAACGAGCCGGTCGTGCAGCAAGCGAAGCGTGGTTGACGGGAAAAGAGCGCGCCGTTCCAGTGTTTCCAACAGGGCGAGACTCTCGGTGAGAATGGCGAGTTCCGGAAGCGGTTCGCAGAAGTCACGCAGCAGACCGTGGCATTGATAGAGCGTTTTCCCGATCGCCGCCGGGTCGGCCTCGGCATCGATGACGGTGACGTGCTTCCAGAAATTGAGCGGATAGCCCAAGTGCTCATGCGGACCGGGCGGAAGGTCGGGATGCAGGGGAATCACCGGAGCTCCGTGGGTCGCGAGGTGCCGCGCGACGGCGATTTCCCGCGCGAACCACGCGGTGCCCTGGCGCGGGCCGTTGCGGTCGGTGACCACGCGGGCGACCAGCGTTTCCGACAGGCGAAGCACCAGCGTGCTGCCGTTCTGGAGGATTTCACAACGGTCTAACGAGACACCGTGGGCGGCGGCGGTTTCCGTGGCGGCGCGGATGGGAAGGTCGAGGTCGGTCATCGGGATTCCAGTCCAAGGGAGCGGCCCCCGTCAGGCAACCTCCTTTCTCAAATCAGGCGGCGGAGTTGCTTCAAGAGCAACGGGCTATCGATCGCGCCGGAAAGCAGGGCGACGCAGGCGGCCAGCGTCAACACGGCCGCCAGCATGACCAGCCAGTAAGCCATCGCGAGGGCGATTCCGCGGCCGTCGAGTTTTTGATGACAGGCGTATCCCGGCGGGCACGCGAAGCAACGGTAGCCTAACCAAAGGTTGATGCCCGGCGCCAAGACCGCCAGGCACCACAAGCGGCTCATGCCTAGATTGACCAACCGCCCGACCCCCAAATGGAGCAGCAGCACCAGCGGCGCGAATGCCGCGTAGGGCAGGATTTGCCCCATGATGGCCGGCCCGAACCGGTTGATTAGAAACGGGCTTGCGGCAGCCAGCGCGTGCTGCCAGGCGAAGGGGAGAATCAAGGTGGCGAGGAGGAAGCTCCGGCGCCTCCCACCCGGCCATTTGGCGCGACCGGGCGTCGGTTTGCGGGCGCTTTGCCGCGGCGGACCGGTCGGTAACGCCGCGGGCGGGGCTTGTTCCGTGGAATCTGCCAGGACGTTGTTTCGTTCGAACAACCCATCGATCCGGCCCGCGGGTTTCCAGGCGTCCATGCTCTGCCGCCAAACCATGTCCAGCCGTGGATCCAATGATAAATCGACGGCCATCTTCCTCAATTCCTCGAACTTCACCGGCCCGAGACGTTCTCCTTGGCAGGTGTAGAACCAGCAGTTTTTAGAGGAAACCTGCCCGAACTTCCGCTGTTCGACCGGCGCGCTCACGTCTTCCGTGGCTTTCGCCATCGCCTCGGCAGATCGGCTTTTTTCCGCCGCTCGGGTCCTTGCCAGGGTTCTGACTTTCGCGTTTTCCGCAGCCTTAGTCCTTTTTTCCCTGCGGGCTTTTGCTTTCGCCGCGGCGATCTCGGCCCTGAGCTTCGCCGCCGCCATCACGCGGGCTTCCTCCGCCGCCAAGCTCGCCATTTCCGCGGCCGCCTCCGCGTCTTCCGCAGCCTTTCGTTTTGCCGCGGCCGCGATCCGGGCCTCTTCCGCAGCCTTGGCCTCGCGCCGGGCTTTGACTTCTTCTTCCGCTTTCAATGTCGCGGCAGCCGCCATCTTGGCAGCCGCGATGGCTTTGGCCTCGGCTCTTGCGCACGCTTCTTCGGCGGCTTTGAGTTTCGCTTCCGCAATGGCTTTGGCGACCGCCTCTTCCTCAGCTTTGGCCTTTGCCGCGGCGGCGATTCGGGCCTCTTCCGCGGCTTTCGTCTCAGCGGCAGCTAGCAGTTTCGCCATCTCGGCGGCTTTGGCTTCCGCGGCCGCTCGGAGGGCGGCTTCCTCCTCTGCCTTTGCTTTTGCAATCTCCTCGGCTTGTGCTTTTGCGGCCGCGGCGACCTTGGCTTCCTCGGCGGCTTTCAATTTCGCTTCCTCCGCGGCTTTCACGCGGGCGTTTTGCGCCGCCGCGATCCTCGCTTCCTCCGCATCCTGGGCTCTCGCCTTGGCTTCAGACTGCGCGGCGGCGGCAAGCCAAGCTGCCTCTGCGGCGGCGGCTTCCGCCGCGGCCCGGACTTGCTCTTCATGGTCCGCCTCCTGGTTGACCACCTCGTCCGAAGCTTTGAAATCCAGGTGAGTTTCAGCCTCATGCGACGGAAGAGATTCGCATAATTTCCGGACTTCATACACGGGCTTCCACCCATCCATCCCTGCCGTCCAGACCATTTTCAACGGGGGTTCGATCGACAAATCCGCGATTTTCTCCTTCAAACCCACCAAACTCACTGGCCCGATTTGCTCGCCATTCCTGAGGTAAAACCACTCGTCTGACGCGGCGGCGGCGATTCTGGCTTCTTCCGCTGCCCTGGCCTCGGCGGCGGCCACGGCCTTGATTCGAGCTCTTTCCTTGGCCCCGGCGTTCCAAATTTCATCCTCCGCCTTCGCCTTGGCAGCCGCCCTCGCCGCTACCGCCGCCTTCTCCTTGGCGATCACCACCCGCGCCTCTTCCTCCGCCCATAATTGCGCGGCGGATTTCATCTCGGTTGTCCCTTTGATTCTGGATTTCTCCATTAGCGTCCTGTTCGGATTGCTTTCAGGGGGCGTCCTTAGAATAGCTCACGAGCGTCCGGTTATAACTCGAACAAATTCAATTGGTTGGGATCTTGATTGTCGCAAGTTCTGTGGTCTGACTGAGGCGGCCCCGAAAATCCGACCACTCAGTGGCTAAACTAAGCTATGGTGCGGGGCGCGGCGGATTGATAGGAGATTATGGATATTGGATCAAGGATGGATTGGCGAGGGATTCGAATTTGGGCTGCTGGAGCGCAAGGCGCAG
>CAMCCX010000140.1 GCA_945873305.1 Akkermansia muciniphila | reverse complement strand
ATAATCCCCCATCGTTATGAAACGTCGCAAAAACACGCTCACGGATACTCTTACCGTGTATCCCACTCAGAATGATCTCCCGCTCGACCAACGCACCGAGCTTAATGTGCTGATGAACCTGCGCCTCGCGTCCGCCGTCGATCTGCAACTCCAGATGAAGCAGGCGCATTGGAACGTCAAAGGCCCGAGCTTCATCGGCTTGCACAAGCTCTTTGATGAGATCGACGAAGCCGTCGAGGAATACGTGGACATGATCGCCGAACGCATCGTCCAGCTCGGCGGCATCGCCGAAGGGACTGTCCGCGTCGCTGCCAGTCGCACCCACCTCGACGAATATCCACTCGACCTTTCGGAAGGCATGGCCCACGTCGGCGCGGTGGCCACGGCTCTAGCCGCCTTCGGCAAAGAAGCGCGCACCACCATCGAGGAGGCCAACGCCTTTGACGACGCCGACACCGCCGACCTGTTTACCGAAGTTTCCCGCGGCATCGACAAGTGGCTGTGGTTCGTCGAGGCCCACTCGCACGCCATCACCTGATCGTCATTGGCAGCCGGACTCATCAATCACCAGGGGAAATCTATGGATAGCCTTGGTTCGGCTCACGTAGCCCTTCGCCTGCCGCTAATGCAAATTTGTTGAAACCAATCGAAACATCGATTACACTATTCGTTCCTATCAACACAATGGCGTGTATTACCAGCAACGAGGGTCCCAATACGTCGTTGTGAATCGCCCCACTTGATCCCACCTAACAAAATACCGTCATGAGCCTTGGAACCATCCTCATCGTCATCCTGATCCTTGCCCTACTCGGCGCGCTTCCCACTTGGGGTCACAGCCGGAATTGGGGCTACGGCCCCAGCGGCGGATTGGGTGTTGTCATCATCATCCTGATCATCCTGCTACTGCTAGGAAGAATCTGACATCTTCGCCTCCGGGGACCCTAGCGAACAAATCCTGGCAGGCCAGAGGGTGGAACCCCCAATTCCGGACGCTGGCGGCTGCGAATCCGGCAACCCGGCATCCGGTTAGCCAAACGATGCCAGCGGACAAGGGATCGCGATCACCTGCATGCCCGCGTTCTGCGCGGCGATGATTCCGGCGGGCGCGTCTTCGAGGGCCAGGCATTTCGAGGGCGCCACGCCGAGCAATTCGGCGGCTTTGAGGAAAATATCAGGGGCCGGTTTTCCATTCACCACGTCATCCGCGGTCACCACTTCGTCGAACCAGTCGGAGATCCCGACGATTTTCAACGTCTTCTCGATCACGAACCGGGAGCCACCGGTCGCGATGGCCATCGGCACCTTGCCGCGGAGACTTTCTGCGAAAGCGGCGACTTCCTCGATGAGAGTCACCAGATCGAGTCGCTTGAGGAAAAACTCGCGCTTGGCCAAAGCCACCGCGGCGGGATCAAGCCGCAGGTCGTATTCGTCATTCAGTTCGACCACGATGTCCATCGTCGGCCGGCCACCCATCGCGAAAAAAACGTCCTCTTTGAAAACACCGCCGGCCCCGTAAAGCGTGAGCGCGTCACACCATGCTTCGAAGTGGACGGGCATCGAGTCCACGAGTGTTCCATCGCAATCAAAAATTGCCGCGTCAAAACCTTTGGATGGGAACGAAAAAGGACCAATATTTGCCATACGCGCCCACCGCTTAGGTCGAGAATCGGGACGACGCAAGAGCGGCGAGCGATAAATCAGCGAACCCTGCCCAGAGTGCCGATTTGGCACGTTTACAAACTGACGATCCGATCCCTGTAAACGCCGGGTGCCACCGTCTTGGCTTCAGCCCCGGTATTTTTGAATTCCACATTCCCCTCGATGATCACGCCCGGCGCAAGGCGGACCGGGCCGCTGATTTTCAATGAATCGCAACCCATCAGACCGGGCGCTCCCAGTGCCTCGATTTGATCCACCAGCTTGTATTCATCTGAGAGCGAAATCACCGGCGGCACTCCGTTCCGCGACGCAGCGAGGCGAACTTGGCCGTCCTCCAGCACTTCGTAGGCATCGGATCGCAGCGCGAGCAAGTCGCCCGTGGTTTTCACCGGCGCGAAACGACTGCGCGGCACGTCGATCGCAGCCGCGCCTTCAAAGCATTCGATCGCCGCGCCCATCGCGCTTTCCAACTGCACCACCGGCGTCGATTTCTTGTCGCGCGGATCGACGGTCTTGTTGTTGCGGATCATCGGGAGCGGCAGAACTCCGGAGTCGGCGGCGAGCTGTTCCTTGAGCAAATCGAGTCGCAACCACAGGCTGTTGGTGTTGAAATAGCGATGGCGATCAATGTCTTGGAACGCCTCCATGTCCTCTTCCGGGCATTGCGCCACCTCGCGGAGCAGCAGGCGACCGTCGACTTTCCGCACCGCGAGATGCCCGCCCTTGCGATCCGCCGCAGTCCGCCGCGTGACTTCCATCAGGAACGGCGCGCCGGATCTGGCGAAATGACCCAGGATCGCCGGGTCAAGGATGGCCCCGAGATTGTCAGAGTTAGAAACAAAGGCGTATTTCACTCCTTCCGCCAGCAAGCGGTCCAGCCAGCCGCTGCCGACCAGTGCCGGATAGAGATCGCCATGGCCCGGCGGGCACCATTCCAGATCCGGGTCCGCCGGCCACTCGACCGGGAGAAACGTCGCCGCGTCGATCTTCGGAATCTGGTTCTGCATCAGCTCGACCTCCGAGGCGTCCGCCAGCCCCTGTGCCCGGTATTTCTCCAGATACGACAGCGTGTCCTCGCTAGTGCTGAAGCTGTTCATCAAAAGCAGCCGCACGTTCGCGCCACTGGATTTGCGAAGATCCAAAATCTGGCGCACCATCAGGTCGAGGAAGTTCACCCCGTCGCGGACGGATAGAAGACTCTTCGGCCCTTGCAAGCCCATGCCCGTGCCGAGCCCGCCGTTGAGTTTGATCACCACCGCTTGCGATAACAGCGCCGCGTCCGCCGCGCCGGCCGAAGCGACTTCCTCGAACGAAGCCAGCCCCGCTGCCGGGGAAATCGCCTCTTCCGGGATCAACCCCGATTCGTTGCGCAGCAGCGCCTCGTAGTTTCTGCGGAAAGCACGTATGGCGGCGTCGCCCATTCCTGCGGCGATCATCTTGGTCTCAAAAGCGGCGAAATTTCCCATAAGTCTAAAAATGTTACGCCCGGAAACTGAGCCAGGATGGGTTCCCGGTCACGCTGAAAGTCACAAAACAGAGTTGACCGGCAGGCTGCATGACTATTGGACGCGGCCGCAGATCCCCCTTATCCTCCGGTCCATTTCCCCGCATGAAAATCCTGATTCTCTCCCGCAACGCGCAGCTCTACAGCACCGCCGCCCTGGTCACCGCCGCGGAGACGCGGGGGCACGAGGTGCGGGTGGTGGACTACCTCCGCTGCTACATGAACATCACCTCGCGCAAACCGCGGATCTATGTCGATGGCGAGGAGTTGGTGGCGGATGCCGTCATTCCCCGGATCGCCGCGCGGCATACATTTTATGGCAACGCCGTCGTCCGGCAGTTCGAGATGATGAATGTTTTCTCTCTGAATGATTCGGTGGCCATCGCCCGCTCGCGGGACAAGCTGCGTTCGCTGCAGATCCTGGCAAAACGCGGCGTGGGCCTGCCGGTGACGGGCTTCGCGCACCACACCGAAGCGTCGGGCGAGCTCATCAAGATGTGCGGCGGCGCGCCGCTCGTCATCAAGTTGCTAGAAGGCACCCAGGGCGTGGGAGTGGTCCTGGCAGAAACGGCCAACGCCGCGGAATCCGTCATCGAGGCCTTCAAGGGCCTTAATGCTAACATCCTGGTCCAGGAATTCATCAAGGAGGCCGAGGGTGCCGACATCCGCTGCATCGTGGTGGGCGGAAAAGTCGTGGCCTCGATGAAACGGCAAGGCGCGCCCGGCGAATTCCGCTCGAACCTCCACCGCGGCGGAACCTCGGAGAAAGTCAAAATCACCGCGCAGGAACGCGCCGTGGCGATCAGCGCCGCCAAAGCGATGGGCCTGAACGTGGCGGGAGTGGACCTGCTGCGCTCGAATCACGGCCCGGTGGTGATGGAGGTGAATTCCTCCCCGGGTCTGGAAGGCATCGAGCAATCGTCGAAAAAAGACGTCGCCGGAATGATCATCGAGTTCATCGAAAAGACGGCGGTGAAGCCGTCCAAATCGACGGACAAATAACCGATCAGCCCTGGGCCTTGATGCGGCCGAGAACTTCCTGATAGGCCTCCATCACGCCGCCGAGGTCGCGGCGGAAGCGGTCCTTGTCCATTTTCTCGCCGGTCTTGAGGTCCCACAGGCGGCAGCCGTCGGGGCTGATCTCGTCGGCGAGAACGATGACGGACGGATCGGAAACCAAACGGCCGAACTCGAGCTTGAAGTCGATGAGTTTGAGCCCGCACTTGGCGAAGAAATCGATGAGAATCTCATTCACCTGAAGAGCGGATTTCCGCAGGTGGGCGAGGTCTTCCGGAGTGGCGAGACCCATTTCGCGGATATAGTCGTCGTTGATGAGCGGATCGCCGAGCGCGTCGTCCTTGTAGGAGAACTCGACGATGGGCTGTGAGAAGGCGCGGCCTTCCTCGATGCCGGTGCGCTTGCAGTAACTGCCGGCGGAGAAATTGCGGACGATGACCTCGACCATGAGGATATCGACTTTCTTGACCTCGACGTTGGTGTCATCGATCTGGCGGACGAAGTGAGTGGGCACGCCGGCTTTTTCCAACATGCCGTAGATGAGCGTGCTGATCTCGTTGTTCAGATGGCCTTTGTTTTCGAAACTGGCCTTCTTCTCGCCGTTGAAGGCGGTGGCGTCGTTCTTGAACTCCATGCGCAGGGTGTATGGATTTTCGGTGGCCCAGAGGCGCTTGGCTTTTCCTTCGGAAAGTGGGGTCATGCGGAAGTCCTAAAACCCCTCCCCGCTTCGGTCAAGAGCGCTCGACCCGAAATGTTTGCAAATCCACCCGACCCATTCCCGGCCTTGAGAATTGAGGACTTGCATGCTATCGAAGCATTTTAGAATCTGCCGCAGCGTAATGCACCACGGAGAATCCAGCACCAGCCACTCACTTCCCCCAGCAAAGGTGAGGTTCCTGCACGCCCGCTCGCTGCCATCCAAGCGACCGTTCTACGTCGCGGTGTTCTTTTCGGCCCTGCATTTTTTGGGACTAATCATGACCGTCACCGCGCTCGTTTTATTCGTCGCCGAGCCGAGTCAGTCTGCGAGAAACTGGAAGCGGATTTTTTTCCGTTAAAACGTTAAAATGGATTGGTGCTGGTTGATCGGGCGATGTTCCGACATCGCCTGTTTGGAATTGAATTCAAACCAACCAACACCATGAACGAACAGACAGGGACACAGGCACCGGCGCAAGCTGGT
>CAMCCX010000139.1 GCA_945873305.1 Akkermansia muciniphila | reverse complement strand
TGCTGCGCCTTGCGCTCCAGCAGCCCAAATTCGAATCCCTCGCCAATCCATCCTTGATCCAATATCCATAATCTCCTATCAATCCGCCGCGCCCCGCACCATAGCTTAGTTTAGCCACTGAGTGGTCGGATTTTCGGGGCCGCCTCATTGGTCACGCAACACCGACCGCATGCGGATTTTCCAGCGCCGCGGCGAGGCGGAGCGCTGGTTGGAGCTCAATGTGGATCAAACGCCGCCCGGATTTATCATGGAAAACGGCACCGAGGCGGTCGCCGCGCTGCGCAACGTGATTTGACGATTTGAAACCGGAACACCGGGGTTGCGCCCGGTGCGGCGGCAGGGTATTTCCCGCTTCAGAAATCCCCGCATTTTGACTTCTCCGACCCCAGCCCCGCCGCCTGCCAAATGGCTGATCCGTATCTCCGAGGTTTTCGCGGAATTTTCCGGGGACATCGTCAAAGGACTCGGCGGGGAAATTTCCAAGAAGCTGGGCAGCGAATATTACCTGATCCAGACGCCGGACCCGGCCGCCGTCCACCAGTCGGAAGCCGCCAAATATCTCCGCTGGAATCTGCCGCTCGACCACTCGTGGCCCTGCAATCCCGAGACGATGGAGGGCTTCGTCGAAAAGGCGGCGCAGGCGCTGTTCCGGAAATTCGGCGGCCGCAATCCGCAGGCGATCTTCATCGGCCAGCTCGATCCGAGCGCGACGAACCGTTATTACAAAACGCTCGCCTCCAACCTCCGCGGCCGGACCCTCCAGCTTTTTCCCGCGGAAATCGCCGCTTTCAAGGACGTCGAAGCCCAGCACAGCGGGCGGGCGACCCTGTTCTGCCTGGTCGGCAAGGAAGGCCTGTTCTGCGGCATGCAGAGCCCGAAGGCATCCAACGGATTCTATCCGGGCGGCACCAAGTTCATCAGCCAGAACTCGCCGGACACGATCAGCCGCGCCGGTGCGAAGATCGCCGAGGCGCTCCATTACCTCCAAATGCACCGGCCGCCGCTCAAAAATGGCCGCCACTGGCTCGAACTCGGAGCCAGCCCCGGCGGCATGACTTCCGAGCTGCTAGGCCGGGGATACAAGGTGACCGCCATCGACCGCGCGCCGCTCGACAAGCGGCTCGATTCGCAGCCGGGTCTGCATTTCGCGCTGATGGACGTGGCCGCCTTCAAGCCGAACGCGAGCATGGTTTACGACGCGATTCTCTCGGACATGAACGGCGACCCGCTCGAATCCATCCGCCAGGTCGGCCGCTTGTCGAAGAATCTCAATCCGGGCGGGATCGTGATTTTCACCCTGAAAACCACGGGCGTCACGACCTTTGGCGAAATGAACGCGCTCTTCCAATCCGCCGTGGATTCCGCCGCCACGGCCGGGCTGAAATTGATCGCAAGGACGCACCTGACCTATAATCGCCAGGAACTCACCTTGTTTTTCGAGTCCGCAGCGGCGAGCTAAAGAGGGCTGCTTGACTCCCCAGTGGCGATGGACATGCTCCCGACCATGCAACGAATCCTTCAATTGACCGTACTCGCGATCGCCATGTTTTCCCTCAGCTCCTGTGGGTTGCCCGGCGCGCTCGTCCGCTCCACCGGCAACTTGGTGAAAGGCGTCGGAAACATGGCGGGGCCCTTGATCGGCCCTGCGATGACCGCCGCCGCGCTCTAGGCTTCGCCCTGGCGCACGCTCCGGCGGCCCTCCGCCTCCACGCTGAAATGCAGCCACATCGTCTCCGGCGGCAGCAATTCCGGGAATTTGTCGCCCCACTCGGCGAGGATCACGCCGCCTTGATCCAGCAATTCATCCCAGCCCAGCGCGAGCAATTCCGCCGCTGACTCCAGGCGATAGAAATCCAGATGAAACACCGGCAAGCGGCCGCCGGGGTATTCGTGGAGCAGCCCGAAGGTCGGGCTCGTCACCTCCGCCGCGGAGCCCATGCCCGCGACAAATCCCTTGGTCCAGTGGGTTTTCCCCGCACCGAGACCGCCAACCAAGGCGATCACGGAGCCCGGCCCCGCCAATTCCGCCGCCGCCCGGCCCAGGGCTTCCATCGCTTCGGGTGATTCCGCGTGTTGCTGCATCCGCCCTTCGGAAAGCGGAAACCGCCGGCCAAGTCGATTTAAAAAGCGAACCCCGGGCGATATCCCGCATTCGCTCAAAATTCGGTTGATTCTCCACCCCATCGCCCGTGAGAGTCTGGCCGCCATGCTAGACATCCGCGTCATCCGCGAAAACCCCGCCGCCGTTCAGGACCGCCTCAAAACCCGCGGCGGCGACCACTGGAAACTCGTCCACGAGGTCCTCGCCTGCGACGAGTCCCGCCGGGCGCTGGAAACCGCCAAGCAACAGCTCCAGAACTCGCGGAAAACCATCTCCAAACAAATCGGCATGCTCAAGGCCAAGGGCGAGGACACTTCGCCCATCGAAGCCGAGGTCCGCGCCATCAACGAGCAGATCACCGCGCTCGACGTGAAATCGGAGGACGCCGCCGCCGAGCAGAATGATTTGCTGCTCAACATCCCGAATCTCACCCACGACGCCTGCCCGGTCGGCTCCGATGAAACGGCCAATCCGGTCGTCCGCGAGTGGGGGACCAAGCCCGATCTCGCCGAGCCGAAAGACCACGTCGAGCTCGCCCTCAAGCACGGCCTCGTCAGCTGGGACGACGGCATCCGCACCGCCGGCTCCGGCTTCGTCGTCTATCGGGGAAAAGGCGCCCGCCTCGAGCGCGCGCTCATCAATTTCCTGCTCGATACCCAAACGGCTAACGGTTACGAGGAAGTCAACGTCCCGCACCTCGTCAAGCGCGAGTGCATGGAAGGCACCGGCCAGCTGCCGAAATTCGAGGACGACATGTACGGCACCGACGCCGACGAGAACGGCGTCAACAGCCTTTTCCTCGCCCCCACCGCCGAGGTTCCCGTCACCAATCTCTATCGGGACACGCTTCTGCCGGAGTCCGCGCTGCCGATCCAAATGGTCGCCTACACCCCGTGCTTCCGCCGCGAGGCCGGGTCCGCCGGGCGCGACAACAAGGGCATCATCCGCATGCACCAGTTCGACAAGGTCGAGCTCGTCCAGATCGTCCACCCCGACCAAGGCTTCGAGGTGCTGGAGCAGCTCACCGCCCACGCGGAATCGATTTTGCAAAAACTCGGCCTGCACTACCGGACCATCGAGCTCTGCACCGGCGACATCGGTTTCTCCTCCGCCAAGACCTACGACATCGAAGTCTGGGCGCCCGGCCATGGCAAATATCTCGAAGTTTCCAGCTGCTCGTGCTTCGGCGACTATCAGGCCCGCCGCATGAAGCTCCGCTTCAAGGACGCCGAGGGTAAAAACCGCTTCCCCTACACGCTCAACGGCTCCGGCACCGCGCTGCCCCGCCTCTACGTGGCGCTGCTAGAACAATGCCAGCAACCCGACGGTTCCATCCGCATCCCGGACGCCCTCGTCCCGTATTTCGGCGCTGCCCAAATCTGAGAGCGCCGGCCTCAGGATTGCGAGATCCGCGAAACCCGCAGCCGTTCCGCGGCGAGCAGGGCGTGGAAATCCGCCCGGTCCTGCTCGCGTGTCGAGGAAAGCAGGCGGTAGGTGTATCGCCGCCAGTGCTGCATTTCCTCCAATGCGTTAGTCATGCGGAGGGCGATGGTTTCCGCGCTGTCAGTGCCGCGGCCGGAAAGCCGTTGATAAAGCTCGGCCTCGCTCGGAGGCATCACGAAAAGATCCACAAAGGCGCGCTGAATGTCGCTGTCCTCGCAGCCCCGGACCTGGTCCGCGCCTTGGATGTCGATGTCCATCACCACATCGGTCCCGGCTTGGAGATGCGAGATCACTTCGGACTTGAGCGAGCCGTAGAGGTTCCCGTGGACCAGCGCGTGTTCGAGAAAATCGCCGGCGTCGAGCCGTTGTTGGAAATCCTCGCGCGAGAGGAAATGATAGTCCTTGCCGTTTTCCTCGCCCGGGCGGGGCGGTCGGGTGGTGCAGGAAATCGAGTAGCGGACCTCGCCGGAATCGGCCAGTTGCCTGCAAAGCGTGGTTTTCCCCGATCCCGAAGGGCCGGAGACAACAAGGAGGATGCCGGTGCGTGCGGACATGAGCCGCGATGTAGAACCCAATGCCGCGCCGGAATCGAGCAGTTTGTTTGGAATTTCGTGACGCCGCGGGTTTGCCGGCGGCCGCATCAACGATCGCGAGTGCCTTGCTGCTTGAAGGCGGTTTGGGTTTTGCGAGTTTGCCGGTTCAATTCCAAACGCCATGGCTCATACCCCCCTTGCCTAAATGTTGTCCCGTGCCGCGAATGCCGCGGCGGAATCGTCGGTTCGTCGCATCGACGTCGGGCGCGTGCTCGACGAGCGTTCCATGCGCGCCACCTCCCGGCGCGAGTTCATCTGGCGGTTTTCCCTCGCGGCGGCGGCCATGGCTGCGGCCCCGCCGTTGTTCGCTGGCTTGACCGGATGTCCATCACCGACTGGATCAACGAGTCCGTGCCTGGCGGCATTCAATCCCGTCTCGGACAACTGCTGGACGTGGCTTACACCATTGAATACGGCGCGGAGTGCGCGCAGCAGAGCGCGCTGAGTTTGCTCTATCTCCTCGGCTATAACAGTCCCGGCCAGTTCAGTCTGTTCGGCGCGTCGAATGAAAAATACCACATTCGCGGCGGCAACGACCAGATCGTCACCGCGCTGGCGGGACAGCTCGGCCAGCAAATCGAACCGGTGCTGCCCGGCTTGGGCGCGGCATGGAACGGCCGCTCGACGGTTGATTTCTGGCCCGGCGATCCCTTCACCCGCGGCAGCTATGCATTCTGGCAGGTCGGGCAACACACCCGCTTCGCGGGGATCGAGGGCGCGCAGGAAGGCAACGCGCACTTTTGCGGCGAGCACACCTCCATCGACGCGCAAGGCTACCTCGAAGGCGCGGTGGAAACCGGCCAACGCGCCGCCAGCGAAGTCGTCGCCGACCTCAACGCCTGAAGCAGGAAGGAAAAAGCCGCCCTGTTGAAAAGCCAAGCTAGACGGCGGAACGCGTTTAAGCATTACTCGCCCGGCAGCCGCCTTGTGGAGCTGTGAAAATGCCGCCGTGGTGGAATGGTAGACACCCCAGACTTAAAATCTGTTGTCAGCAATGGCGTGCCGGTTCGAGTCCGGCCGGCGGCACTCTTGGATTCATCCCGTGGTTCAATGAATCGCCGCGACGGTGATCACGTGCTCGGCGGGTTGTTTCGCGTCGAGGACTGCTTTTGCCAAAGGTAAGCGGGCTTTTTCCGTGAGCGCGAAGGTCGCCTCAAGATCCGCGGCTCCTTCCGGGCCGTGGACGAGGGTCTTGATCTGGCGGGTCTCATACTCCTGCTTTTTGGAAACCGCGTC
>CAMCCX010000138.1 GCA_945873305.1 Akkermansia muciniphila | reverse complement strand
GTCCTTGTCGAATGTTCCGGGAGCCTCGGTCATCCGGCGCACCACGGCCCCGAGTCCGCAGCGCACGGCGGCGGGTGCGACGCTTTCCGGAAGTTCGCGCCGCAGCGCAACCAGGGAAAGCGTCTGGAAAGCACCGAACCGATAGGCGCTTGAGCGGCCGATCACGGGAAACGTGCCTTCCGGGGATATCAGCCGCTCCTGGACTTCCGCGTACCGTTTCGCCCGGCCGAGGACGATCGGGAGCTGCCAAAGCGCCGCCTCGACCAGCGCGGAAAATAACAGCCAGTTGTTTTCTCCGGGCTTGATCGGCCGGGTGGATTTCAAGGCATTTACCACGTTGGCGCGCTGCGATGCATCCAGCGGTTTCCAAAGTTGGTCGGGAGCCCGGAGCAAGGCGAGCGAGAGAAAGGCGGCATCGACCAGCGGCTGGCCGCCCTTCGTGAAATTCATGAAATCCGGCGACTTGGGATCGGTGGCGTGGACCAGCGCCTTGCCAGACAGGTCAATGTAGCGCGCCCGCAACACGCCTTCCGGAGTTTCATCCGGACCGAGCGCCAACCATGGAGCGATGCCCGCCAGCGTTCGTCCGAAAGCTTCGAGGCAGGTCACACCTCGCCGCGATTCCTCGCCGGGGCCTAACGGGATGCGCTGCTTCAGCTTTCCCTCGGCGAGTGACTCAATGACCGGCGGGCGATGGGGTCGAGCGTCTTCACCGCGTAATCCCGGTCCGCAGCTCCGGTGAGCTGCGCTTGGGCCGGAATGATGGCTAACAACGCACAACAGGCGTATCGGATGAATGCATTCATGGCTCACCAAGCTGGCAGACCCAGCATTTCCGGCAAGGCTTCCCTTGGCCGCCATGTTAAAATCTCGGGTTCGCCGGAAGTAATCAGGACGGTGTGCTCGAAGTGGGCGGAGGGTTTCCGATCCTCGGTGATGACCGTCCAGCCGTCGTCGAGAATCCGGACAGAGGGCACGCCGGCGTTGACCATCGGCTCGATGGCCAGGGTCATGCCGGGCATGAGGGTCGGGGATTTGCCCTGCGGGCGGTAGTTAGGAACCTGCGGCTCCTCGTGCAGCCGGCGACCCACGCCGTGGCCCACGAACTCACGGACGATGGTAAAGCCGTGAGGTTTGGTGAATTCCTCGACCGAGCCGCAGAGGTCGGCGAGCTTCCTGCCAGCGCGGGCGTGGCTGATGGCTTCGAACAAGGATTGCTCGGTGACGGCGAGAAGACGCTTGGTTTCCAGCGGGATGTCGCCCGCCGCCACGGTGGTCGCGTTGTCGCCGATGAAGCCGCTTTTCACGATGCCGACGTCGATCTTCACGATGTCTCCTGGCAGGATCTTGCGCGCTCCGCCGATGCCGTGGACGACTTCCTCGTTGACGGAAATGCAGGTGTAACCGGGAAAACCGCGGTAGCCGAGGAAGGCGCTTTTGCAGTCGTGCTGGCGCATCATTTCCGCGGCCAACTGGTCGATCTCGCCGGTGGTGCGACCGGGCGCGACCTCCTTGGCGAGCGCCTGCAGAATGGTGGAGGCGATGGCTCCGGCCTTGCGCATGAATTCGATTTCACGCGGCGACTTGATAGGAATACGGGTTCTGCGGGACACGATGTTAAAACAGAAATTGAGAATTGAGGATTTCAAGCGGGACGGACCGGGAAAAGTTGGAGCAGCCGGGCAGTTACTTCACTCTCGGGAGCCGTCGCATCGCAAGAAGAAAGAAGTCCCATTTGCTGATAGCGGGCGATCACCGGTTGGGTGAGATGCACAAACTCGGCGTGGCGGCTACGGAAGTTTTCCTCGCTGTCGTCGGCGCGCGGGCCTGCGGAGCCGCCGCAGACCGGGCATTTGCCGCCATCGGTTAGCTGGCCGCGCTGGCCGGACCAGCGGCATTCCGGGCACTCGACGCGGTTGAGCATCCGGGCGAGAAGCTGGTCGAACGGCACTTCCAAAGAGAGCGCCGCGTCGAGCTTCAATCCGCGCCGCGCCAGCCAGTCGTCGAGGAAAACCGCCTGTGGCAGGCTGCGGGGAAATCCGTCGAGCACCCAGCCGCCGGTTTGGCGTGAAAGCCAGTCGGCGAGGATCGGACACATCAAGTCATCCGGGAGATATTCGCCGCGGGCGAGGATGGGCTCGGCCTGTTTCCCCAAGTCGGTCCCCATCTCCATCTGCTCCCGGAGCACCGCTCCGGTGCTGAGGTAGCCAAGGCCGAGACTCGCCGCGAGCCGTCGTCCCTGGGTGCCTTTACCGGAAGCCGGAGGCCCTAGCAGGACAACGCGGAGCGGCGCGGCGGCGGAAGCCATCAACGGGCGCTGTTATAAATATAGGCGGCGCTTCCGATGACGATCAGGATACCGATCACGATCCAGAGATAGAGAATCGCCGTGCGGGGAGCCGCACCGCTGGTCTGGCTGAGACGGTCGTAGCGGCCCTTGAGTTTTCCTTTGCGGAGGAACCCGTCATAGTGCTTCTGAAGGAGCTGGGTCTCGACCTGGCGCATGACATCAAGCACCACGCCCACCATGATCAACAGCGAAGTGCCGCCGAAGAACTGGAGGACGAGCGAGCCCGGAGGAAGGCCAACGGCCTTGCCCGTTATTACTGGCAGAACGAACAACGCGACCATGAAGAACGCGCCGGCGAAGGTGAGACGCGTCATGGTGAAGTCGAGGAAATCGGCCGTCGGCTTGCCTGGACGGATGCCGGGGATGTAGCCGCCGTTGCGCTTGAGATCCTCGGCGATTTGCGAGGGCTGGAACATCATGGCCACCCAGAAATACGAGAAGAGGAAGATACCGATACCGCCGAGGATATAGAACCACATGCCGCCTTGGGAAAGCTGGCCGTAAAGTTTCACCGCCCATGGCTGGCCGGAGACTCCGGGAATCCATTGCAGCATCAGCGGCGGAAGCGACAGTACCGCGGAAGCGAAGATGATCGGCATGACCCCGGCGTAATTGACCTTGAGGGGCAGATACTGGGTCTGGCCGCCGAACTGTTTGCGCCCGACGACGCGCTTGGCGTATTGCACGGCGATCCGGCGCTGGGCCTGGGTGATCGCGATGGTCGCGGCGATGACGACGAGGAGAAGCCCGATCATGACCACCATCCACATGGCGTTGAAAGCATTCACCGCGCCTTGCGAAGGAACAAAGAATTTCCATGCCTGGACCAAGGCTCCCGGCAGCGCGGAGATGATGTTGACCGTGATGATGATGGAGGTGCCGTTGCCGATTCCCTTTTCGGTGATCTGGTCACCGATCCACATCAGGAGAACCGTGCCTGCCACGATGGTGACGACCGTGAGAGCCATCCAGGTGTAGGACGGGTCAGGAACCAGATTGCCGAATTTCTCGATCCCGCTCATGTAGGGGATGTTTTCGGGATTGGTTAGGGACTTCGCGACGAAGAACCCTTGGACCACGGCAATGCCGATGGTGATATAACGGGTGTATTGGGTGATCTTCTGGCGGCCACCGTCCTCACGGGCGAGGCGCGAAAGCTTCGGCACGACCGCAGTCATCAACTGCACCATGATCGACGCGGAGATGTAGGGCATGATTCCCAGCGCGAAAATGCCCGCCTGTTGGAGACCACCACCGGAGAACACCGTGAGCAAGGCGGTGATGCCACCGCCCGAAGCCGGGTCCTGATTCTTCATACTCGCCATCCACGCCTTGATGACGGTGGCATCGACACCCGGAAGCGTGATGTGGACGCCCAGCCGGATGATGACGATCAGGGCGAGAGTGAAAAGAATCCGGTCCCGCAGTTCGGGGATTTTCCAAGTGTTGGTAAACGCAGAAATCATGGCTGAGTGGTGGGAAGAGTGAGGCGTGGGCTATAAACACGATGAGGAAGCGCGGGATGCGCTTCCTCATCGGAAATCAGAGATCAAATGAAGTGATCAAGCAGTTGGCTCGGTGACCGTGCCACCTGCTTTTTCGATCTTCTCGCGAGCGGAAGCACTGGCATTGTTCACCACGAGGTGGAACGCCTTGGTGATTTCGCCCACCCCGAGAACCTTGATCTTGTCGTAGGTGCCGTTGACGAGGCCCTGGCCCTTGAGGGCGGCTTCGTCGATGGTGGCACCCGCGTCAAACAGATCGTCGAGTTCGCCGACGTTGAAAACGCAGAACTTGTCGCGGAAGTCGTAGTTGTTGAAACCACGCTTGGGAAGACGACGGTGAAGTGGCATCTGGCCGCCTTCGAAACCGACACGAGTGCCGGAACCGGAGCGAGCCTTTTGGCCCTTGTTGCCTTTGCAGGACGTCTTGCCGTGGCCGGAGCTTTCGCCGCAACCGAGACGCTTGTTCCGGTGCTTGGATCCCGGATTCGGGCTGAATGAATGAAGTTCCATAATCTAAATGTTTCGTTGGGGATGAAGTGTGAAACGGTCGATCAGATCGCCTTTTCGCGCTTTTTCTTACCGCGGCCACCGAGGACCTGGTCCCGGGTGCGGAGTTGGGAGAGTGCCTTGAGAGTGGCTTTCACCACGTTGGCGTGGTTGGAGGAACCCATCGATTTGGCGAGGATGTCGCGGATGCCGACGGCTTCGCAGACGGCGCGCACACCGCCACCGGCGATGATGCCCGTTCCCGGAGAAGCTGGCTTGAGGAGAACCTTGCCACCGCCGAACTCGGCGTAGATCTCGTGGGGGATCGTGCCATCGACAACGCTCATCGAGACGAGCACCTTGCGGGCTCCTTCGCTGGCTTTCTTGATGGCGTCAGCCACTTCGTTCGCCTTGCCGTAGCCAAGACCGACCTTGCCGAGCTTGTTACCGGTGACGACGAGAGCGGAGAAGCTGAAACGACGGCCGCCTTTGACGACCTTGGCGCAACGGTTGATGAAGACGACCTTTTCGGAAAGCTCGTTGCCCTCCGCATCGGTAGGAGCAGCGCGCTCTTCACGACGCGGGCCGCCGCGACCGCGACCGCCTTGGCCGCCACCGCCGCCGCCCTGATAGCCGCCGCCGCCGCCACCACCTTGGTAGCCGCCGCCTTGGCCGCGGTTACCCTGATAGCCGGAGCCGGAGCCGGCGACCGGACCGAGAGGCAAGGCTGCTGGAGTTGCTGCTGCCGGAGTTGCCGGCGTTTCGTTTTCTGGAATTGTTACCATGATGTGTGTCTGGTCAGAGCGTTAGAATTGGAGGCCGGCTTCACGCGCCGCGTCAGCGAGTGCTTTGACTTTACCGTGGTAGAGGTGACCGCCGCGGTCGAAGACCACGGCGCTGATGTTCGAGCCCTTGGCGCGCTCCGCGAGGAGTGCTCCGACTTTCTGGGCACTCTCGACGTTCGAGGAGGCCTTTTCGAAAGACTTGTCGAGCGTGGAGGCGGAGACCAGGGTCCGGCCGGCCGCGTCGTCGATGACTTGGGCGTAGATGTGTTGGTTCGAATAGTGAACGGCCAGACGTGGACGTTCGGCAGTGCCGGAAACTTTCCGACGAATGCGGTTGTGGATCCTGCGGCGGATCGACTTGCGATTGATAGTGCTC
>CAMCCX010000137.1 GCA_945873305.1 Akkermansia muciniphila | reverse complement strand
TTGCTTCCGTAGGTCGAACGTCGTTCGAACATGAGCGATCCCGTTTTCTCCGAGCTTCCGGCCCAAGGTTCCATCCTTCAAACAACGGGTCAAAGCAATTGCCAGCGCCCCAGAATCGGCCTCGGGAACAAGGATTCCGGTCTTTTCATGGATCACCGCCTCCGGAATCGCCGTATGGAAGGTGCTCACCACAGGCGTTCCAAGAGCCATCGCCTCCAGGTTCATCATGCCGAGTCCTTCCGAATCGCCGCTCCGGCTGGTGACACTGGGGGCGCAGAAGACGGCAGCCCTGCCGACCATTTCGCGGACGAAATCCGGGCTCTGCCTGCCATGGAAGGTGACGCGGTCGGCGATCGGCTGGGCGAGCTGTTGGAGGCTTTCACGCAGCACGCCATCGCCGATGATGTGGAGGTGGTGGCGCTCTCCCCGTTCCGCGAGGCGGATCATCGCCTCAATCAGATAGCGGCAGCCTTTTTTCTCGGTGAGACGACCCACGAACACGACATCTTTGCGTTCGATCGGGCCTTGGAGGGGAGCGAATTTTTCCAGATCGATTCCAATGTAATGGCGCACGATCTTTTCCTCCGGGCAGCCGTGCTCAATCAGCTTGAGCGCGATGAAATCGGAAACGGCGATGATCCGCGCCGCTTGCTGGAAGAGCTTGGGCCGCTCGCGCTGATAGCGGCTTTCCGGTGCGTTGATGGTGATGTCAAACCCGTGGAAAGTGACGACCAATGGAACTCCGAGCGCCCTGGAGAGGGGGATGCCCATGAACAAGGCATCGGGGCCGAAGTGGACGTGCAGGAGGGATGGTTGGTAGCCGCGCAGCTTGCATAGCCATGCGGCGGGAATCTTGCCGAAGCGCTTGAACGTCCACGAGGCGAGTGGTGCCTGCCACTTTGGCACTTCCTTGTTGAGGATGCAGGTGGGCGCCCTTTCTAGCAGTGCAATGCCGCTCCGTTCTTCGGTTGCGCCTGCATACACCGCCTGCCAGCGGGAGAGATGATTTCCCTGTGCCGCGACGAAGGTCTCCGAGTAGGGCAGCATCCGCTTCCTGAAAACGATGATACGCGGCGGCTGATACTCCGGGGCATTCATATTCCTGCGCGGAAAAGTTCCTGTTGGATCAATGAGCGAAGAGTGGCGGGGTTCTTGAGTTGCTCCGCGCTCCATTGGTTCTCCAGGATCGTGCCGAGATAGTTTTTCGGCTGGGAGATGGCCAGACAGCGGTGCGGGTCGGCGAGAAATTCGCCGAGGGTGTAGGGGAAGAATGGATTTGGGAATCCTCCGGTCAGGAAGTTGCCGAGCTGGAACACGGGCAGCGAAAACAGCATTGCCTCATTGATCGTGTTCGAATTGATGGTGATCACCCCCATGCAGTTCGGAGAACTTGCCAGATCGAGCGCCCGGAGCTTGCGAGTATTGGGAACGAACTCGTGTTTTCCGCACCACTCGATCGGAGGTTCGTCCGGGCCGCCAGCAGGGTGCTGCAGGAATAGGATACGGGCATTCGGACTCGCTTCGAACATCATCTCGCTCAGCTTCCGCTTGATGATAGAGGCGGCGTTTTTCTGGCCGGCAATGGAGGCGAGCTCCAGTCCCGAGCGTTTTAGATTGAGATCGCTGGTCACCTGCAAGGCGAAGAGAAAAAACGGGCGATCGCAGAGGTCGGCGGGCGCTTGCAGGTGATAAAAGGATTTCCGCAGCTTCTCCAACCGAGCGGCGAATTCTTCATCGGAGAGAGCGCATTTCACCGACCCCGCATCCTGGTTCAGCAGCCGGATCACGTGGTGATGCTGGTTCACACCGGCGGATGAGATCTGATAGTCTTCGCGCGGGAGCCAGCCCTGTTCGCAGAAAATGGTGAAGTAGCCCGGCTGCGCCGCCTTCTTCTCGGAGAACTGAAAGGAGATTTTTGGGAGATCGGCAAAACAGGCCGGATATCGCCGTGCCGTGAGGCTGATGGTGGCGAAGAGTGTTGTCCTGGCCCAAACACCGGCGTTTTTGAACATCTCGTCCGTTTGATGCAGCTTCATGGCGCGACAGCACAAGATGTTGGGGAGGGGCGAGATGTAGCCGGAGTCGGTTTTCTTTTTCCTGAAAAACATGGTCAGTTGGGGTTGGCGCGAAAAATTTCAGGTGGCAGCGGGCACACGGGAGAAAGGTTGTTGATACGGATGCCGCGGCCCTCGAGCGCATCTTTCATCGAGAGGAACGAGGGCAGGATGACGGTCGGGTAAGTCTGTTGCAGCTTGCTGGGTAGCGCGTTCGTATAGATGCTCTGAGTTCCGCCCAGATCCATGCCGACGATTTCGATGTCCTTGGCACCCAGCGCCACCAGTATCTGCAGGGCCACAAAAGCGACGGTGGAGGAAGGGTAGAAGCCGAGGTCCAGCCGGTTTGACCATCCGATGCGACCGAGCCTATCCGGAGCCTCGGAGATGAGGAATGGCGCGCCGGACAGCCGGTTCATGGAGTGGAGCATTTCCTGCGGCAACTCCGGGATCCCATACCACTTGTTCACCCGCTCGATGAGCGAAACTGGTCGGTCATCCAGTCCGCCTGGGAAATAGCGGTGCACTGCGGCGGCGGAGCGGTACTCAATAACCAATGGAATGCCCGCGGCAGCGCGGACATGGAATCCGTTGACCTTGCAGAAATCCGGATCGGTCACGACCAACAGGTCCGGGGTGATTCCTCTTTCCTGGAGGAACTTCGTGCCGCCGGTCACGGTTACGATCATGCGGCCGGATTGGCTGAGGGATTGCCAATCGTATTCGAGGGCCGAGGGACCGGTGGTGACCAGCGTCACCGAGCGGCGGATCGGCGGGATTAGATCGTTTAAAGCCATAGATTGGATCATCTCGGCGTCTTTGAACCGCAAGGAGGAAAGTCCTCCCTCCTTGCTGCGGGTGAAAGAGTAATCGTGATCGAATCCGCGGAGGTGTTTGAGTGATTTTGGCCAGATGGCTTTCGATAGGGGTTTGCTCAGGCCGCCAGTGAAGCGGTCGGCAAGCAGCTGCCATTTCCGCCGTGAGGTGAAATCCCGGGAATCCGAATGCAGTAGATATTCCTGAAGCGTCAGCATCTCAGGTTTTGTTGGAAGGATTGCATATCCAGCGGTTTGAGACGGCGAGGGGAAATTTCAGCGGGGAACGCGGTAAGAGTTCATCAGCAGAACCGCTTTCGGAGATGGGCCGGTTAGGAGGCTAATAGCGAAACGTCCGGGAGCAAGGAATTCCTCATAGTGGTTGCGCACATTCGCCCTCATGATCCGGATGTTTTCCGGACTCATGGCAAGGGCGGCTCCGATGACTTTTCGCAAGCTCTCCGCATCGTTGAACGCGAGGCAGTTCACGCCGTCCTCGAGCGGCTGCGGCAGGTAGGCGGCGTATTGCAGGATCGGGATGGAACCGGCGGCGAGGGCTTCGATGAGATTGTGGCAGAGCGGCATGCCGACGCCGGGGCAGGCGAGGAAGAAATCCGCCTTGCCCAGCGCTTCCAGCCAGCGCTCCTGCGGGATTTTGCAGCGCTGCGTCTCACACAAGACGAAGGGGTGGAACTCCGCGGAGGCGAGCCAGGATGCCGCGTCCAGCGGGCGATACGCCGGAGTGACCGCCGCCGCCGCCTCTAGCATCTCGCGGCGGGTGAGCATGTGGTAAACCTTGCGCAGGACGTCCTTGTCGTATTTCCCCTCCTCGGTATTTCCACCGAAAAAGATCCGGGCGGCGCGCGTTTCCCCGACTTGATAGGCCGGCGGCAGCTTCACCTTGGTGGTGATTTGCGGATGCACGAAGACGGGGAATGCCACTTCATTTTCGCCTGCGCACAGACGTGGCTCGTAGCTAACGACCACCATCTTTTCCGCCAGAGCGGGCTTGGCTAGCTCGCGGTCGGTGATGAGGAAATACGGCTCGCGAAACTCGTCGAGCGAGGCGACGACGCCCAGGCGCTCGCCGAGCAGCAACGATTTCATCCGGCTGGTGCCGAAGGTGGAAAGCGTGGCGCGCGACGCGGTGAAGACCGGGAAATAACCCGCGTCGATGAGGTCCCGGACGAGGCTGAAATAATAGCGGCCGCCGACGGCATCGATCGCCGGGTTGGAGAAATCGCAGCAGACGATCCGCTCGCCCTCGCGGCGCTCGCCGAGGCCGCGTGAGACCAGGCCGGCGAAGGCGCGCCGGTAAGACGGCACCAGCCAAGGCCGCAGCTTGCGGACGACCGCTTCCAGCGATTTCCCGGGATTGAAGCTCAAGGATTGGGGCGTTTGTGGATTCCGTGCGGGCACCAGACGCTGCGTGTCGCGATGACCTCGTCGCGGATCGCTTGGTTTTTCGCCATGGTTTCCGGGGTTTTGTAGCCGCGCTTGTGGTCGAGGTGGAGGACGATGGCCTGGTGGCGGATTTGCCGGCCGGTGACGCCGAAGTTGGCGAGCCGCTCGCCGAGTTCGCGGTCGGCGCCGCCGTATTGCATCTGCTCGTTGAAGCCGTTCACGGCGATGAGATCCCGGGTCCAGCCGGAGGCGTTGCAGTTGTTCCAAGTCGGCTTGGTCGGCGTGATTTTGTCCATCAGCGGAGCCAGCGGCTCGGGCAGGCCGATCTTGAAGGACGGGGAAAATTCCTTGAGCTGGTGGTCGCGCAGATAGCTGACGTCGAAGGCCCTGCCGCTTGCGATGTCGTCCAGCGAGAGGTGCAGGCTGAGGTCCATGGGCAGCTTGCAATAGCCGCCGGATAGAAACCGGCCGGGCCGGGCTTCCTCCGCGTGCACCGCGAGGAAATCCCGCCGCGGGATGCAGTCGCCGTCGGTCATGATGATGTATTCGTGCTCCGCCTGGAGCAGCACCTGGTTCAAAATGGTCTGGCGGCGGTAGCCCTCGTCCGCGTGCCAGATGCGGCGCACCGGGAAGTCCGCGAGCTTGCGGAAATTTTCGATCACCTCGCCCGTCCGCTCGTCCGAGCCGTCGTCGGCGACGAGCAATTCGAAATTCTTGAACGTCTGGTAGAGATAGCCGTGCAGTGCTTTTTCCAGCCAGGCGGGCTGGTTGTAGGTGCTGACGATCACGGATTGTTTCATCGGTTTCTTTGGGCGGATAGAATTCAGGGCAGCGAGACCAGCCGGATCGACTCCCGGGCGGCGGCCTTCGCCAGGGGCCCGGAAGCGGCGCGGGTGAGGATATAGTCCACGGGCAAGGCGGCGGCCAGATCAATTGCGGCGATGGCTTTTTGCCGCGCGCGGGCATCTCCGGCGGCGGGGACGGTGTGGAGGGTTTCCGAGCCGGAAAGCCACGCGGGCGGTGTCTGGCCGGCAGCCAGCACGACCTCGTAATTCACATCGGCATGCGTCCATTCCTCCGGCAGCCGCCACGCCGGGTCGCTGTCCGCGAGCCAGAGTAAGGCCCGGTGCCGCTTGCTGGGGCCGGGCATTTCCGGGCCGAGCCAGTCGCGGATGGTGTGGCGCGGGCTGACGTAAACTTTCCAGCGCTCCTGAAACCAGAACACGTCCAGCGGGCTGGCCTTCATCGCGA
>CAMCCX010000136.1 GCA_945873305.1 Akkermansia muciniphila | reverse complement strand
GGTTTCTCCTGCCAGTTCGACCGCACCGGCTACTTCATCGCCGACGCCATCGACCACCAACCCGGCACGAAACCCGTCTTCAACCGCACCGTCGCGCTCAAGGATTCGTGGGTGAAAAAGGGCGGGAGATAAGGAGGGTGGACCCTGGTCCACCCGGGTTGACGGACCGTCAACCCTCCTTATAGCTCGCGCAGCTCTTCAGCGATCACCTTCGCAGCCTCGGCGACGCTGATTTCCCGGCGGGCTTCGGTTTCGAGGCAGCTCATGGAAACTCCGTCGATGCCGCACGGCGTGATGGCGAAGAAGGGAGGCAGGCTCTCCTTCGTGATGTTGATGGCGAAGCCGTGCATGGAAATCCATTTTCTAACGCCAACGCCGATGGAGGCGAGTTTGCGATTCTCCACCCAGACGCCGGTGAGCCCGTCGCGGCGGCCGGCTTGCACGCCGAATTTGCGGCAGGCGCGGATGAGGGCGTCTTCGAGTTTCCGCAGATGTTCGTGGAGGTCCTTGCCGCGAGGATTGAGATCGAGGATCGGGTAGCCGACGAGTTGGCCCGGGCCGTGATAGGTGGCTTGGCCGCCGCGGTTGATTTCGTGGACGGGGTGGGGGAGCGAGGCGGGATCGCGGAGGGAGGATTGGTCGCGCAGGCGTCCGATGGTGTAAACGGGCTGGTGCTCTAGCAGGAGGATGGTGTCGCCGCCGCTGCCGTCGAGGATGGCGGCGACGTGCTGCTCTTGAAGGCGGAGGCCGGCTTCGTAGTCGATGGGAGCGGGGAGATGGAGGATTTCCAACATGATCAGACGAGTCGGCGTTCAAGGAGTTTGGCTTTGAGCGGGTCGGACGCCTGGAGGTGGGCCATGCCGATGGCGAGGGCGTCGGCGGCGTCGGAGGGCGGGGTCTCGGCGAGTCCGAGCAGGGCGCGGACCATGAAGGCGACTTGTTTTTTGTCGGCGTTGCCATTTCCGACGACGGCCATTTTCACCTTCTTCGGCGAGTATTCGAAGACCCGCAGCCCGTGGTCGGCGGCGGCGATGAGCGCGGCGGCGCGGGCGGCTCCCATGGAAATGGCGGTCTGATGAGACTGCACGTAAATGATGCCCTCGACGGCGATTTCATCCGGTTGGAACTTCTGGATGATGTTCACCAGATGCGTGCGGATGGCGGAGAGCGCGGCGGACTGGGCGATGGCCTTCGGGATGGAAATCACGTCGAAGGCGAGCACGGTGGGTTTGCGCGGATCGCCTTCGAGCACGGCATAGCCGGTGTTCCTAACGGCGGGATCGATGGAGAGGACGCGCATGGATGGATGACTCAAGCCAGGCCTTTGAGTTTGCGAGCAATCCAATTCGGATTTCGCCGGAGATCGAGAACCGCCCTTACGTGAACGGTGTTTTCTAAAACTTGGTAGTAAATTCCGTATGGAAAGCGCTTGGACAGAAGGCGATGAAACCGTCTGAAATGAACGGAATGAATTCCGGCATACAGTTGAAGCGAGTCGATATCGGAGTAGAGAGTATCGAGGAAGTAACCTCCTAGCCCATCGCCTTGAGACTCGTAAAAGTGGAAACCGGTCCTCAAATCCGAGAGCGCGGAGGGCTGGATGGAGATTCTCACTGCAGTTCGGTCCGCAGTTGTTTTTTTGCGATTTCCCAGTCGACGTATTTCTCCTCTCCCGACTCGATCAGCCTGTCTCTTTCAGCGAGCACGTCACCATGCCAGTCAGGAGAGTCCAGTTTTTGACCATCCGCCGATAAACTCTGCCAGAGGTCCTCCATGAGCCGCAGCTTTTCTACGGTGGTCATCGTCCCCAAATCCAAAGTGGTTGCCATGGATTACCCTTACTGGATTTGGAGGTGGGGATCAACGCCGCTTTTTCCCGCCGCCGACCTTCTTGCGGCGCACCGATTTGATCGGGGAGTCGTCGAGCAGCGCGGTGTAGATGTAGTCGAAATCCTCCAGCTTGCGGCGCGGGATGGTCTGGTCGATGAAGATTTCCACGGACTTGGCGTAGTCGAGCTCGTCGGCGGTGAGGATGGTGAAGGCGTCGCCCTCGGCCTCGGCGCGGCCGGTGCGGCCGATGCGATGGACGTAGTCTTCGGCGTTTTCCGGGACGCGGTAGTTGATGACGTGGGAGACGCCGGAGATGTCGATGCCGCGGGCGGCGACGTCGGTGGCGACGAGGATTTCGTAGTCACCGGCCTTGAATCCGGCGAGGGCCTTCATGCGGTCCACCTGGTTGATGTCCGAGTGCATCGCGGCGACTTTCGGCTGGCCGGTGGATTTGATCAGCGAGGTGAGCTGGTCGGCTTCCTTGCGGGTGCGGGTGAAAATCATCACCGAGTGGTAGTCGGTTTGTTTGAGAAGTTCTAGCAGTAGCTCGTCGCGCTGGTCCATGGCGACCGGATAGAACGCGTGGGTGACGCTGGTCGGAATCGAGGTGCGGGCGATCTCGATGCTGATAGGATCGGTGAGGCACCATTGGGCGAAGGTCTGGATCGCCGGCGGCATGGTGGCGGAGAAGAACAGCGTCTGGCGGCCTTCCCACGGGCAGAGATTGACGATTTTCCGGACTTGCGGGAGGAATCCCATGTCGAGCATGCGGTCCACTTCGTCGAGGATGAGCACTTTGATTTCACCGAAACGCATGGACGTTCGGTAGAAGTGATCGACAAGGCGGCCGGGGGTGGCGACGACGATGTCGGCACCTGCAGCGAGTTGTTCGGACTGGGTGCCGAGGCCGACGCCGCCGTAAAGCAGGGCGACTTTCATGCCGGTGTGTTTGCCGTATTTCTCAAACTGCTCGGCGACCTGATGGGCCAGCTCGCGGGTGGGCTCGAGCACGAGAATCTGGGGTTTGCCCATTTTGGTGATCTTCGAGAGGGCCGGCAGCGCGAAGGCGGCGGTCTTTCCAGTGCCCGTTTGGGAGGCGCCGATGACGTCCTTTCCTTCGAGAATGATCGGAATCGCCTGTGCCTGGATCGGCGTAGGCGTGGTGTAACCGGATTCCTCAATGGCTTCCAGGACGGCTGCGGAGAGCCCAAGTGTGTCAAATCCCATACGGGGGGGAGGTAAAGGGCCGAGCCGCCCGGGTCAAGGGGCGATTGTCCAGAGAGTGGAGTTGGGAATTCCGCGGAGTGGAAGATGCGGCTTCCCCTCCGGGATGATTTTAAAGAGCGTGGCTTGCCAATGAGTCATGACGCCCCCTCCGCAAGTGTTGCCCCGCCGTTGCCCGGCTTTGGTGAGGCGTTGCGGTTTTGGTGGCGGCTGGGCTGGATCAGCTTCGGCGGGCCGGCGGGGCAGATCGCGATCATGCACAGGGAGATCGTGGAGCGGCGGCGCTGGTTGTCAGAGGATCATTTCCTGCACGCGTTGAATTTCTGCATGCTGCTGCCGGGACCGGAAGCGCAACAACTGGCGACTTATCTCGGCTGGAGGTTGCATGGCGCGCGCGGCGGGATCGCGGCGGGGGTTCTGTTTGTGCTGCCATCGGTCTTCATCCTGCTAGGCTTGAGCTGGCTCTACATGGCGGGCGGCGACATCGTCTGGATCGCCGGACTTTTCTACGGGTTGATCCCGGCGGTGATCGCCATTGTCGCGTCGGCGGTGAAGCGGATCGGCTCGAAGGCGTTGAAAACGCGGAGCCTGTGGACGGTGGCAGTGTTGGCTTTCATCGCGATCTTTGTTTTCAAGATCTCCTTCGTGCTGATTGTTCCAGCGGCCGCGCTGACCGGCTATCTGGGCGGCAGATGGTTTCCGAAACAGTTTCCCGGGGGCAAGGGGCATGGGAAGTTAGGGGTGGAGGATGCGCCCTGTGTGGTGCTGCCTTCAGTCGGGCGGGCAAGCCTGAGGCGGACGGTTTTGATTTCATCGATCTGCCTGACGCTCTGGTGGCTGCCGGTGATTGGTGCGGGGATTTTGCTGGGGTGGGAAGGGATTCACTTTCAGCAGGGCCTGTTCTTCAGCAAGGCGGCGCTGGTCACCTTCGGCGGTGCATACGCGGTGCTGCCGTATGTCTCGCAGATGGCGGTCGGGCATTTCGGTTGGCTGGGGCAGCGGCAAATGATGGCGGGCCTCGGCCTGGCGGAGACGACGCCGGGGCCGCTGATCATGGTGCTCCAGTTCGTGGGATTCGTGGCGGCATGGCAAAATCCGGGCGACCTGCCACCTCTCGCCGCGGCCACGCTCGGGGCGTTGATCACCACGTGGGTGACGTTTTTACCGTGCTTCCTTTTCGTGTTTCTCGGCGCGCCTTATGTCCAAGGTTTGCATGAGAGACCTGTGTTGGCTTCGACACTAACGGCGATCACCGCTGCTGTCGTCGGTGTGATTCTCAATCTCGCGATCTGGTTCGCCTGGCACGCGCTGAGGCCGGTGGAGGGAAGCTGCGATTACTTCGTTGCGGTCGTCGCCGCAGGAGCCTGGCTGGCGATGGAGCGGTTTAAGGTCGGCGTGATCCCGGTGCTAGCGGCGTGCGCGCTGCTAGGGGTGGTCTGGAAGCTTGCGCTTTAAAATCGCGACGGCGCATGCTTTGTAACTCGGCTGGCGCGAGTGGGGATCGAAGGACGGGTGGGTGAGCCGATTCACCTCCGGATAGTGCATGGGAATGAAAACCTGCCCGCGCTGCATGGTGGGTGCGAGGTAAACCCGCGCGCGCATTTCGGCACGGCGGGACCGGATGACGACGCTGTCGTTTTGCTTCAGGCCGAGCGCCGCGGCGTCGTCGCAATTCATTTCGACATAGGCCTCAACGGGGCAGAGTTTGTTCAAGATGTCGGATTTCCCGGTGCGGGTGAGCGTGTGCCACTGGCTGCTGGTGCCGCGTCCGGTGAGCAGGACGAACGGATAGACCGCATCCGCAGGCTCGGGCGAATCGGCGGGCGGGGAGAACAGGAGTTTGGCTTTCCCGTTGGGTGTGTAAAACCTGCCGTCTTCGAACAGACGGCGCTCCCGGTGATTTGAAGTTTCTGATTTGAGATTTGAAATGACCATCGGCCACTGGATGCCGCCTTGCTCATCGAGGTGGGCGTAGTCGCGAATGCCGGTGATGTCGCAGGGGCGGCCTTGGGTGAGGTCGCGGAGGATTTTGAACACGGACTCGGGGTCGGTCCAGCGGGCGAACATCTCACCGCAGCCCCAGGCATTGGCGATGAGTCGGAAGATCCGAAAATCCGATAGAGCGAGTCCGGGCGCCTTGCGAACCGCCTTGAGCGTGCCGATGCGGCGCTCCGAGTTGATGAAGCATCCGTCTTTTTCGCCCCAACCGGCTGCTGGCAGGACAAGGTCCGCCACACGGGCGCTTTCGGTGGAGTAATACATGTCCTGCACGACGAGGAAGTCCAGCTTTGAAGCTGTGTCAAAAGTGCGGCGCATTGCGCCAAGTTGAATGACACCGGAGAGGAGCTGAGGAATCGGCTTTCGTCGGTCGTTGCGCCAGAAAGAATGACACCCGGATGAAATCACTATCTGGGATCATGAGCCACACGAGCAAAGAAGAATATCTGGAGAGCTGCCGTCGGCGTTATCCAAGCCG
>CAMCCX010000135.1 GCA_945873305.1 Akkermansia muciniphila | reverse complement strand
CGGAAGAAGACGTCATTCTGTTGGACGAAGCCAGCCCTCTGTGCAGCCAGGCATTTTCCGGCTTCCTCGCCGCCGGCACGCCCGAGCAGCAAAACCAGTTCGTCCTCTCGCCCATCACCACCGCCGCCCGGATGGCGCGCTTCTACGGCTTGAATCCGCTGGTCACCATCGACCCGCAGAAGCTCGCCCTGTCCCGAAACGCCGTACTCCACCTGCCCGGCCGCCGGGCGATCGAAACTAACTGGACCACCTCCGACGGCCGCCAGCTGGACGCGGTTTTCATGGAGGAAAACGGCGAGTGGCGGTTAGACTGGGCCCATTACGTCCGCTTCAGCGAGTATCCTTGGCCGCTTTTCCTAGCAGGCAGCGGGCCGGAACATACTGAATTCCGCCTGCTCGCACGCGAGCGTCTCGCCGAGGAGCGGAAAAACGCCGACACCATCAGCATCGTTTTCTACCCGCCCCGCTTCGGCTCCAACACCGAAACCGGAACCCAGTCGCCCGAGTTCCTGATCCAGCGCGACAGCAAGAACGGCCGCCTGCTAGGGGCCGCGTTCAAACTTGAAAAAGCCGGCAAACGCGTCTTCGGCGTGAACCTTCCCAGCGCCACTCCCGAGGGGCTCATCCGCGTCCGGGTGAAAGTCCGCCGCATCGAGGAAGCCGGGGAACGGCGCTTCGAACTCGCTGATGTACTCGCGTGCCACTGGTATTCCCACGACGCGCCCGGCGTCGAAATTCCGGATCAGGCGGAGAAGTGAGTTGTTAGCCCGCGTCTCCGCACGTAGTTCAACCCTTCAGGGTGTCTTCGGAACGTAATGAAGACACCCTGAAGGGTTGGACTACTTGCGGAGAGCCATCGCCGCCTTCATCACGGCCAACGGCTCCGCTCCCGGAAACCAATGCTGAAACGCCAGCGCCCCCTGCTGAATGAGCATCGACAAGCCGTTCGCCGTGCGGCAGCCCAAGCCGTTGGCCGTGGCTAACAAAGGCGTCACCGGCGGTTGGTAAATCGTGTCGTAAACGAGGTGCTCCTTTTTCAAACAAGCTGTCGGCAGAATGGATGGATCACCTTCTTTCAAGCCGACCGACGAGGTGTTCACGATCAGATCGCAGCTTAAACACTGCTCCGCCAGCGCGGGATCATCAAAGGCCAGCGCGATGATTTGCGTCTGCGGACTGAGTAAACGCAGCCGCCCGACCCGCGGCCCGAGCTTCTCCAGCGTGCGGTTCACGACGACGAGTTTCGCCACCCCGAGCAGGCAGCACTGCGTCGCGATCGCCTGCCCCGCGCCGCCGCCCGCGCCCGCGACGACGACCCTGAGCGATTCTAACGGACGCTCGAAATCATCCTCAACCGCGCGCGCGAAACCCGGCCCGTCGGTGTTGAAACCCCGGGTCGCGTCCGCCTCGAAACGAATCGTGTTCACCGCCCCGAGCGCTTCGGCGTCAGGGTGAACTTCGCAATGCGCCATCGCCTCCAGCTTGTGCGGCACCGTCACGTTACAGCCGATGAATCCGAGCGCCCGCATCCGCGAAAACGCCTCGCCCACCCGCCCCGGCTCGATGTCGAGACGGATGTAACGCGCGTCGATTCCCGCCGCGTCGAGCGCCGCCTGGTGCATCCGCGGCGAGGCCGAGTGCGCGATCGGGTGGCCGATCACCGCCAGCCGCGCCGGCTTGTCGGCCCCGGTGTCCAACAGCTCGCGCGATTCCAAGTCTTCCAGTGTGTAAACCTGTTTCATCGGTCGGAATTTATAACATCCCCGCGAAATGACGGACGCGCGCCACGCAGCGATCCTTCCCTAGCAAATTCAAAACATCGCCGAGATCCGGCCCGGGGGCGCGGCCTGATAGTGCGACCCGCAGGGGAAACATCAACTGCCCCGGCTTCGCGCCCGCCGCCGTCGCGGTTTCGCTGAGCGCCGCCTTCGCCGCGTCCGCCGACCACTCGGAAATCCCCTCGAACGCGGCTGCCAGAGCACTCAAAAGCCCGCCCGCCGCTGCGTTGCCGCGCACTTTCGCCACGGCTTCCCCGTCGTATTCGAAATCCTCCTTCAGCAGGAAATCCACCGCCGCCGGCACGTCGCCGAACAGGCGGACCTTGTCCTTCACCGCCGCGATCACCGCCAGGTAGTTTTCCGGAACCGGCAAGCCCGCCGCCGCCACGAACGGCCGCGCCGCCACCGCGAAATCCTCCACGCTCACGCCGAGCAAATGTTGCTGGTTCACCCATTTGCATTTCTCCAGATCGAAGCGGCCCGGCGAGCGGTTGACGTTTTCCAAAGAGAAGCGCTCCACCAGCTCGGCGAGCGTGAAAATCTCCTGCTCGGTCTTCGGGTTCCAACCTAGCAGCGCGATGAAATTCACCACCGCCGCCGGCAGAAATCCCTGCCGCGGATAGTCGCCCACCGCCGCGCCGGCGTCGCGCTTGGACATCTTCGAGCCGTCCGCGTTCAGGATCAGCGGAATGTGCGCGTATTGCGGAGCCTTGCCGCCGAAGGCCTCGATCAACTGCAAATGCTTCGGCGTGTTCATCAAATGATCCTCGCCGCGGATGACGTGGGTGATCTCCATTTCCAGGTCGTCCACCACGTTCACGAAGTGGAAAACATACGAGCCGTCCGAGCGCTTCACCACCATGTCCGGCGTGTTCGACTCGTCGCGGTAGTCGATGGTCACCTCGCCGCAAACCAGGTCGTTCATCGTCACCGGCTTGCGCTCGAAACGAAAACGCCACGCGCCGCCGTCCTCGTAAACGCGCCCCGCCGCCACCAGTTTCGCGAACCACGCGTCGTAAATTTCCTTCCGCTGGCTCTGATAGTAAGGGCCGAAATCCCCGCCCTTTTCCGGTCCTTCGTCCCAGTCGAGACCGAGCCAGCTCATCCCGTCGAAAATCGCCTGCCGCGCTTCCTCGGTGTTGCGCGCCTCGTCGGTATCCTCCACCCGCAGCACGAAAACGCCGCCGTGCTTACGGGCGAACAGCCAGTTGAACAAAGCGGTGCGGGCCCCGCCGACGTGCAGATAGCCGGTGGGCGAAGGGGCGAAACGGGTGCGGACGGTCATGCGCGACGTGTAATCACCCGAACCGCCCGCGTCCAGTCCCGCGGACGCGGAAACCTACGTCATCACGTAATTAACTTTTCCTGATAATCTGCAAACCTGAGTCCGCATGACCGACCAAGAAAAGCTCCAACAACTTTTTCAAGCCGCATTGAAAGCTCCCCCGGCCGAAGGAAAGGCGGCGCTGGCGCTGGCATTTCCCACCCCAGCTCCGCTTCCCACCCCTGCGCCCGTCCCGGAGCCACTCCCGCAAATCGTCTCCACTCCTCTTCCAAACGCCGGTCTCGACGAGGCGACATCCGCCGAACTTGGCGCGCTGCTCGACGCCCAAATGGCGCGGCAAAAACGCAAGCGGCGGCGCGAACTGATCGGAACCTTCGTCGTCCTGCTCGGGCTCACCGGCGGTGGATTCGGTTGGTTCGTCCAGTCCCCCACCCGCGTCCAAGCATTCCGGGAAGCAATGGCCGACATCCGTTCCGTCGGCGACGTGGCAGCCATGGTCGCCAAATACCAAGTCGCTCTCGACAAAATCGCGACCCGCTCCAATCAAATCGACCAAGCCACCGAGGCGATGGGCGGCAGCGCGAACCAAGACGGCATGAAAGACGTCAACATGGACGCTGAAATGCAGGCGATGATGGGCGGAGAAGGGAAAACGACCGGCGAGAGAAACAAAATGCTCCAGAACGCCTTCGGTAAAAAAATCAAGGCCCCGGAACCCGCCATCAAACCCACCTCGGATCAAGCGGCCGCCAAGAAAGCGAGCGCCGATTCGTTTAGCGTCAATTGAGTTCCCTGAGTTTGTAACTCGCGTGCCCCCCCCGTCCGGCTCGCCGGACGGGGGGGGGTTGTGACGTGTCGAACCCTCGATAGCGGCGTGTGCCCGGAACAATCTCAAAAAATCCAAAATACTTCGAACCTGCCCCGCCATTTGACCCACCCCTCGGGGTAAAAGCTGAAATGCTGAAACCTGAAACGCGGAAACCGGAGCCCCACAACAGCCCGATCTTACGGAAATCGAGGCTTCACTTTCGCAACGCACCGGTTGGCTTGCCGCGGTTGCTTTGACTCGTTGGCGCGCGGCGATTCATTCGAGCTCAGTTGAGTCTCCCCCGACTCGCAAAAAAAACCTCCGCCGCGGTAAGCCGCGACGGAGGTTTTTGATTTCAACGGGATGCCGATCAGGCTTCCTCGGCTTTTTCCTGAGGCTCGTCGAAACCATACTTGGTTTCGAGATTTTCGTCGGCGGCGACCGGGGCTTCTTCCGTCACGGGGGCGATCGTTTCAATGACGGGTTCAGCGACGGCGGCGGCGACCACGGCCGGTGCGGTGGAGGCGAGAACGGCGCGGGTTGGCTCGCGCTCGTCGCGTCCTTCCATGTCCTCACGCTCGTCCTGGCCTTTGGATTTCGCGCCGGAAACCGTCATTTTCCGACCCATGAAGGGCTGGTCGTGAAGGACTTCCACGGCGCGCATCGCTTCGTCCATGCGGAGCATTTCGACGAAACCGTAGCCTTTGGAGCGGTGGGTGCTGCGGTTGTAAACGATCTCGATGTTGCGAACGCCGCCAATGCCTTTGAAGAGCTCTTGAAGGTCTTGTTCGGAAACATCATACGACAAGTTCCCGACGTAAACGCGGGTGGACTCGACGCTTTTCGGATCGCCTCCACGCGGACGGTCACCGCCGCGCTCGCCGCGGCTGCCACCGCGTGAACGTTCCTCGCGCTCGCCTTCAGGACGAGGTTCGCGGGGCGCGCGTGGCTCGCGGGGAGCACGGGCTTCGCCTTCGCCGGAGCGGGCGTTGCGGGTGTTCGACTTGGGGGCGCGTTCGCCGCTTGGAAACGGCGTGGACTCGGGCTTGCGCTCGGCACGCGCCGGGCGGACGGGCTCTTTGTAAAGACCGACGGCTTTGAGGATTTTCTGCCACAAGCTCAGCTTGGCCGGCGCATAAGTGCGGGCCGGGCGGGAAGCTTGAGGACGGAATTCCTCGGAACGGTTGCCATCCTTGCGACGGCCTTGGGATTGGCCGCGGTCGCCGCGGGAATCCCGGTCACCCCCGCGGTCGCGACGGTCTTGGTTTTGGTTGTTATTACGGTTTTGGCCTCCGCGTGAGCGGCGGCGACGGCTGTCTCCTCCCGAATTGCGGGAATCTTGTGTTGCGTTTGACATGGTGTCAGTGGGGTTGTGGTTTCAGGCGGCCCGGCGCGGCGGATTCAGGAGAATCCGGCAATGCTGGAAGGACCTCGTGCTGACCGACATGGTTCCGACAATCCGGCTTTTTGGTGCCGGGGAGAAGCTCCGCAGCTTGCGGAAGGAGACTTCACCCGTGTGTCGGAACAAGCCGGCTTGCGCCGCCGCCCGTTGAGGCAGGTGTTCCGGGTTCCTAGCTGCAGGCCGATTTCACGTCCCGGGGAAATGGGGTGAATCTGTAGGCACTCGGCCGGATGCGGGCATGGGAGGTAAGGAATTACCTGCTCGGCGGGAAGCTACGGGCTTTTGAAGCTTTGGCAAGACCGGAACCGGGCGAGGCACGATTCTCTTCAATCCACGTCCGTGCGG
>CAMCCX010000134.1 GCA_945873305.1 Akkermansia muciniphila | reverse complement strand
GTTCCGGAAACCATCGCATCGAAACGGGTGAAACGCAAATCATCGAGAGACCGCTGCGAAGAATCGTCAGTTGCCGTCGCGCCGTTGCTCACGGGTTGCCGGAGATCGTTCCCGTCTTATCGAGTTCGACGGCCAACCGAAGGATGGCTTCGGCCGAGTGCGCGGCCGAGAGGCTGATACGCAGGCGGGCGGTGCCGCGGGGGACGGTGGGGTAGCGGATGGCGGGGACGAGGAAACCGGCTTGTTCCAGATCCGATGCGGCGGCGAGCGCGGCCTCGTTGCTGCCTAGCACCTTCGGGATGACGGGCGTGGATTGTGGAGAGAGCCGGGAGATGTTTTCCTGAAGCTTTGCGCGCAGGGATTTGCCTTCGGTGGAACGGATGAGAGAGAGAGAAGCAACGGCTGCGTGAGCCAGCGCGGGCGGCGGGGCAGTGGAGTAGATGAAGGACCGTGCGCGGTTGGTGAGCAGGTCGATCCAGTCGCGCGATGCGGCGAGGTAGCCGCCTGAAAGCCCGGCGGCTTTGCTGAGCGTGCCCATTTGGAAGGTGACGCGCTGTTGGAGGTTTTCCTGCTCGGCGAGGCCCATGCCGTGTTCGCCGAGGACGCCGAAGCCGTGCGCTTCATCTAATAGAAGCAGGGCGTCGTGGGTTTCTGTCAGGTTGAGGATTTCGCGGAGCGGGCAGAGGTCGCCGTCCATGCTGAAGACGGATTCGGTGGCGACGAGGATGCGGGCGGCGGCGGGTGCTTTCTGTCGGGTGGAAACAAGCAGCCGTTCTAACTTTCCGAGATCGTTGTGGGGAAAGACTCGGATGGTGGCGCCGGAGAGGCGGGCGGCATCGACGAGGCAGGCGTGGGACAGCTTGTCGAGGAAGACGAAGTCGGATTTTCCCACGACCGCGGGAATGACGCCGAGTGCGGTGGCGAAGCCGGAGGAGAAGGTGAGGGCCGCTTCGGATTGTTTCGCCTGGGCGAGCTTTTCTTCGAGCAGGCGGTGGGGCGGCAGGGTTCCACAGACGAGCCGGGACGCGGCGGCGCCGGCACCGAAACGCCGCACGCCCTCGACGAGCGCGGCTTCGATTTCCGGATGGCGGGCGAGGCCGAGGTAGTCGTTAGACGCGAAGTTCCAGAACGTGCGGCCCTCGCGGATGACTTGCGCGCCGGTGGGTGAATCGAGCGGGCGCTGGCCACGCAGCAAGCCCTCGGCCGCAAGCTGGCGGAGGGACTCGGCGGGGCTGGGCATGCGGGGCTGAGAGGCCGGTTAGGAGCCGGATGCGGGACGCTCGAGCGCCCAGGCTAGCAGTTTGCCGGAGTCTTTCCAGACGTTCGGCGTGGTGGATTTGAGCACGACGACGATGACCGAGCGGCCGTTGAGAGAACCGCTGCAGACGAGGCAGCGACCGGCGGCGTTGGTGGTGCCGGTTTTCAGGCCGTCGCAGTAGGGGACGGTTTTGAGCAGGCGGTTGGTGTTTTCAATGAAGCGGGTGCGGCCGTCGTTGAAGCGGAAAGTGAAGGATTTGGTGGCGGTGAAGGAGCGGATGAGCGGGCTGCGGTAGGCGGCGCGGGCGGCGATGGCCATGTCGCGCGCGGTCGAATATTGTCCGGGGTTGGGAAGGCCGTTAGGATTGATGAAATTCGAGTTTCGCATGCCGAGCGAGGCGGCCTTCTGGTTCATGAGGACGGCGAAGGATTCCTGGCTGCCGCCGACATCGCGGGCGAGGGCGCGGGCGACGTCGTTGGCGCTTTTCACCATGAGGACCTTCGTCAACTCGCGGCGGGGATAAACCTCGCCGGGCTTGAGGTTGAGATTGGTCGGTTCACAGGCACCGTCGATGGACTGGATGGTGACGGGCTTGTCGATGTCGCCGGCATCGAGGACGCAGAGGGCGGTGACGATTTTCTGGGTGCTGGCGACGGCGCGGGGGACGTCGGCGTTTTTCGCGTAGAGGACGCGGCCGCTGACGACGTCGATGACGATGGCGCTCTGGGCGACGACCGGGGGCGGAGCGTTCTTGGGAACGGCGGCGATATGGACCGGTTGAAGGCCTGCGGCGGTTGGGATGGCTCTGGGAGGGCGAGGCGGGGGATTTCCACCGCAAGAAGTAATCAGCGCACCTGTGAAGGCGAGTGCGAGAAGGCGGGCGCAAAGAAACCGTGACATGCGGGGCATCATTCGCATCAGCGCGCGGGCTTCAAGCCGGGAATGAGGTGTTCGCAGGAATCCATGCTCACGGAGTTTTCGGAGGCAAAAGGCTGCCGTCGGTTTCGCCACCGGGTTGCGGCAGATTTGGCTCGGTGAAGTCCACGGGACCGTTAAAGAACCAGAAGCCGCGCTTGCGGGTGTTTTCAAAGGCGAGCGCCTTCTCGTGGCCGCTCGGTAGTTCTTTCAAGTCCTTTTCACGCACCTCGACGATCTTGACCGCGGGCGGATGGATCGTGTTGACGGCGATTTCCGAGAATTTTGAAACCTGGCTGCTGGTGGCGGAACTGGTTTTTTGAACGAAGGCGAGTGATCCTTTTCCGACCTGTTTCACGGTGGCGCAGGAGGCCAGCGCGAAGGTGGCGACAGCTGAAAGGACTTGGAGCGCGCGGTTCATGGTTTTTGGCTATTGCGGACAGTTCGATTTATATCACTCGAGATCAGTCTGTCCAACATTCGTTTCGGGACGGATTCGTCACCGGGCGACCAGCACCAGGAAGTTCCGGACCGGGCGATTCCATGGCTGACGCCGGAGGAGGGGGCCGCCGGAGATGTTTTGGGAAATCCACAGGTCGGAGGAGCGGCCGCCGTCGAGATTGAGCGCTTGGCGGACCGGCCAACCGGCGGGGCTGCCGCTGGCGATTGTTTGGGCCAGAGCCGCCAACGTGCAAGGCGAGCCGCGGCCGATCCACCAGCGTGTGGCACCATCCCACAGGATGAGCATGCGGACGCTGGCTTTGGTGGCTTCGAGTCCGCTAACGGCGCGGCGGTTTTCGACGAGCAGCGGGCCGGCTTGAATGAGTTCGCGCATGGCGGATGCTTCGGCGCGGCTGATAGTTCCGCGGCGGGCGATGGCGGTTTTTCCAGAGCTGCTTTCAAACCACGCGCCGCTGCCGAGCGAGGAGGCGGTATTCCATGACCCGGAAATTTTCCCCGCGGCGACGACGAGTCCGAGCGGCTCGCCTTCCGGGGTGAAGAAGCCGGCGTTCACCGCGGCGATTCCGCCGACGGCTCTGCCAGCTGCCGCGGAATCGATGAAACTGGAGCCCGGGCCGTCCGCTTGGTCGGTCACTAGCAGTCGGTGGTCGCGCGAATCGAAAGCGACGCCCTCGAAGGTGATTCCGGAAATTTCACGAACCATCACTTGCGGCGGCATAGGGGTGGGGGACGCGACCGGCGGGACTTCGTGAACCGCAGCGGCTCGAACTAACGAAACGTTCTCCGGCAAGGGCTTCGCCGGGAAACAGCTCGTGAAGGGCAGCGCGAGCAGTGCGAAAATCAGATGGCGCATGGATGATAAGACAGTGGATGGATTCAGGCAGGGCGGGTGCCGATGCCGAGAAGCGTTTGGAATTTCGGGGCCTCGCTTTCGCGGTCGGCGACCACGGTTTCGATCTGCACGAAGCCGGATTTCTCCATCATCGTGGCGAGATCGCTCTCGGAAAATCCGAGCCAGCGGTCGGCATACATTTCGCGCGCTTCCTCGAAGGTGTGCAGTAGCAGATCCAAAACGATGAGTCGGCCGCCGGGTTTGAGGATGCGGAACGCGGCGTCGAGCGCGCGCTGCGGATGCTCGGCGTGGTGCAGCGCTTGGCTCAGGACGGCGAGGTCGAGGCTGCTATTGTCGATCGGCGGCGTTTCGATGTCGCCGATGCGGTATTCCAGATTGGATAGGCCGTTTTGGACGGCGAGGTTTTGGCCGAACTCGACCATTTTCGGCGAGAGATCTACCGCGATGACCTTCTCCGCGCGCTGGGCGAGCAGCTGGGCAAGCGTGCCTTCCCCGGCTCCGAGATCGGCGACGACTTTGTAATTGAGCACCTTGATGAGCGCCTCGGCCAGCGCCTTCCACGAGCGGCCGGGCACGTAGTCTTTCCCGAAACGCCCGGCGAGTTCGTCGAAATACGCCCGCGAGCTGTCCTTCCGTTTCCGCAGCAAATGGCGCAGCGCGATTTCATCTTCCGCGACTTCGGGGACCTCAGCGGCGGCCAAACGGGCCACTTCCATCAGGTCGGAATCGGCGGCGCAGGTGTAAATGTTGTTCTTCCCACTGCGCTCGTCACTCACGAGACCTTCGGTTTTGAGCAAGGAAAGCTGGGTGGAAATCCGGCTTTGGCCCATCCCGAGAATCTCCTGCAATTCCGCTACGAAAAGGGCTTCATGCTCTACCAACATCAAAATCCGCAGGCGGGTGGGATCGGAAAGAAGCTTGAGCGATTTCAGCATTGACGGCATGTGCGGGTTCATACATCAACGCATCGCGATTTGACGATACGAAAATAAAAAAGCACATGAGCACCTACATTTTTTCCTCAGAATCCGTTGGCGAAGGCCATCCAGACAAGGTTGCCGACACCATTTCGGACGCCATTCTTGACGCCTGCCTCAGCATCGACCCGAAAAGCCGGGTGGCCTGCGAGACCTTCGTGAAGAGCAACGTGGTCGTCGTTGGCGGCGAAATCACCATCCCGAAAATCGGCAACAAGCCGATCGGTTCGGTGATCAACATTGAAAAGGTGATCCGCGATGCGGTTCGCGGGATCGGTTATACGAATGGCGACGACGTTTTCCACGCCGACCAGATTTTCATCAACAACTACCTGACCACGCAATCTCCGGACATCGCCCAGGGCGTCGATGCGAAGAAGGCGAAAGGCAAAAAGCACGCCGAGCAAGGGGCCGGCGACCAAGGAATCATGTTCGGCTACGCCTGCAACGAGACGCCCGAGTTGATGCCCGCGCCGATCATGTATGCCCATCGCCTCGGCCGCGAACTCACCCGGATTCGCAAGACGGGCAAGATCAAGTGGCTCCGCCCGGATGCGAAGTCGCAGGTCTCCGTCGAATACGTCGATGGCAAGCCGACCCGCATCGTCAACGTCGTCATTTCCACCCAGCACGCCGCCGATGTGGAGCACGCCGAGATTGAGAAATTCTGCATCGAGCAAGTGATCAAAAAGGTCCTGCCGAAGGAAATGCTCACCAAGGACACCGAGTATCTCATCAACCCGACTGGCAATTTCGTCGTCGGTGGTCCTCAAGGCGACTCCGGCCTAACCGGCCGCAAGATCATCGTTGATACCTATGGCGGCACCGGCCGTCACGGCGGAGGTGCTTTCTCTGGCAAGGACCCGTCGAAAGTGGACCGCTCCGCCGCCTACATGGGCCGCTGGGTCGCGAAAAACATCGTCGCCGCCGGCCTCGCCACCAAGTGCGAGGTGCAGTTTGCCTATGCCATCGGCCACCCGCTTCCCGTGAGCGTCCACGTCGATACCTTCGGCACCGGCACCAAGCCGGATGAGAAAATCCTGGCAGCCATCCTGAAGGTTTTCTCCTTCAAGCCGGCCGACATCGTCAAGCAACTCAAGCTACTCCGCCCCATCTACTCGAAGTCCACCAACTACGGCCACTTCGGCAAAACTGACCCTGATCTGACTTGGGAAGCCACCGACAAGGCGGCTGCTCTCATCAAGGCAATCGGCTAACTTATTCACCTATCCAATAATTATATGAGCTTCACAGATTACAAAGTAAGGGACATCGGACTCGCCGATTTCGGCCGCAAGGAAATCGAAATCGCCGAGCACGAAATGCCCGGCCTGATGGCGACCCGCGAGAAATACGGCAAGGAAAAGCCGCTGCAAGGCGTCCGCATCATGGGCTCGCTGCACATGACCATCCAGACGGCGGTTCTCATCGAAACGCTCGTCGATCTCGGTGCCGAAGTGCGCTGGGTTTCCTGCAATATTTTCTCCACCCAGGACCACGCCGCCGCAGCCATCGCAGCAACTGGTGT
>CAMCCX010000133.1 GCA_945873305.1 Akkermansia muciniphila | reverse complement strand
ACCGGAGCCACCCGGGAAATCGCGATCGCCCGCATGAAGCGCGCCCTCGGCGAGTTCATGATCCGCGGCATCAAGACGACCATTCCTTTCCAACAGGAAATCATCGCCCACCCGGATTTCGCGGCGGGGACGTATGACATCGGCTGGGTCGCGAGGTATTTGGAAGAGCGCGTGAAGTGAGAAGAGATAGGTCCTATACGACCTATACGACCTATGAATGACCCGCGTCTCTACTGCATCCTCGACCTTGGCTACACTTCCGAGGAAAACGCGGAAGCCACCACCGCCTCTTTGTTAGCCGGTGGCGCCCACCTCCTCCAGCTCCGCGCCAAAGGCAAAGACCTCGCCACCATCGAGCGTGTCGCCCGCCGCCTGCTGCCGCTTTGCCGCGCCGCCGGAGTTCCCTTCATCCTCAATGATTTCCCCGCCCTCGCCGCCGCCCTCGATGCCGACGGCGTCCACCTCGGCCAGGACGACGGCCCGCTCGCAGCCGCCCGCGAAATCGTCGGTCCGGGCAAACTCATCGGCCGCTCCACCCATTCCCTCGACCAGGCCCGCGCCGCCCTCGCAGAAGGCTTTGACTACATCGGTTTCGGCCCGCTTTTCCCCACTCCCACCAAAGCCGGCCGCGCGGCCATCGGCCTTCATGAAATCGCTGCCATGGAGCGCGATGTCGGGAGTCGAATCCCCGCCTTCTGCATCGGCGGCATTACCCGCCAGACTCTCCCGCAGGTCCTAACTGCCGGAGCTCGCCGCGTCGTCATCGTTTCCGATCTCCTAACCGCGCCTGACGTCCAAGCCGCCACCCGCGAAGCCGCGGATCAAATCCGGTGAGATCACCAATGCGTCGCCGCTCGGAATAAATCGAGCCGCGCCGCGAGATCCTCCGCCGACAGCTCTTCAAGCCGCCGCGTCGAGAATGCCTCACAAGTGAACGAAGCCAGCATCGAGCCTTGCACGATCGCCTGCCGCAGGGCTGCCGGGGCGTAAGGAGGCGCTCCCTGCGCCGCCAGATAGCCCGCCATCGCGCCCAGGAAAGTGTCCCCGGCACCCGTCGGGTCCGCCACCACTTCCAGCGGCCACGCCGATGCGCGGAACAGCTCGATTTCCGAATCCTCCGACGACGAAAACAAGATCGCCCCGAACTCTCCCAGCTTGATCACCACGTGCCGCGGTCCCTTTTCCAACAGGAGCCGTCCTGCTTTGATGAGATTCGAAGTCCCTGCCAGTTCCCGCGCCTCGCCTTCGTTCAGCACGAACAAATCCAGCTGCGGCAGCACCTCGTGCAAGCGCTCGTTCGCGATCTCGATCCACAAATCCATCGTGTCCGCGATCACGAATCGCGAGCCCGCGGCACTGCCGTTGCCGATCCCGCACTGGCCGAGCATTTCCATCTGATTGTCCGGCGACATGTTCGCCAGCACCACGACCGCCGCTCCCGCCGATGCGGCCGGAACCTTCACCTGCCAGCTCTCCAGGACATTCAAGCCCACCCGGTGGGTCGTCCGCTCGTTCATGTTCGCGTGGTATTCGCCGGACCACGTGAAGGACTCGTTTTCCGAGCGCTCCACCCCGTCGAGCGAAATCCCGCGCGTTTCCAGCATCGCCAGATGTTCCTGCGGGAAATCGTGGCCGATGATCCCGATCAGCGACACCGACTGGCTGAAAAACGATGCCGCCAGCGCCGCGTAAGCCGCCGACCCGCCCAGCAGGTTGGCCGCCTCCGCGTCCGGAGTTTTGACGTGGTCGATGGCGATGGTGCCGCCGATGACAATGGCGGACTGCGGAGTGGTGGCTGGGGATGACATGGAATGAGTGGCGATGGAAAATCCGCCGCCGCTTTCTAATCCGCGGAGCACGATCTGCAATCCCCAATCCCGCGAAAAAAGGCGGTCGCCGCAAGGAGCGGCGGTATCCGACCGCCGAGCCCATGGAAAGCCAATGGACCGCGCATCCGCTCGCCTCCATGGCCACCTCATGGGCCGGGCGATCCGATATCGCCCTTCCTTGTTATTCAGAACCGGTCCCGCGCGGGAGAAGCACCGGCCTGTCATCGATCTGGAGATGCACGGTGCTGAGCGTTTGCTCGCCGGCGATGAAATCCGGGATATCACCCGGCTCTAGCAACATCAGCGAGGTGGACCAGATTTCCGCGAGCGTGGCGGTGGGCGCGGTGACCCACACGCGGCGGCAAGGCTCGGCGGGCATCGCGGTTTCCCCGCCGGGATGGATGATGTGGCTGCCTTGGATCGCGGTGCCCGAGGCGCTGAGGGATTGGTTGGAAAGGACGATGCGTTCCGAATCAATGTCGCCGGTTAGCTCGACCGGCCAGGCCTGCGGGCCGAAGGCGAGCATCGAGCTGGCACCCGCCGTGAGCAGTCCGCCTTCCGCGCTCCAGTCGAGGAGAAGCAGCCGGAGTTGGTCGAGCGCGAAGCCCTTGCCGATGCCGCCGAGGTCGATCTCGCGGCCGGGCGCGCCGCAGGTGACGGCGGGGACGTCCGGATGAATCGTGAGCTGGCCGGTGAGCGGCGGCACGGGGCCGGAATCGCCGGATTTCCGGTGCTCGATGCGGCTGCCGAGCGTGATGTCGAACAAGCCGCCGGTGCGGGCGTAGGCGTCGAGCGCGGCCAGCAGGCACTGGTGGGTGAGCTCGTTCAGATAGAGCGTCTGGCCGGCTTGCATGCGGTTGATGCGCGAGACGTCGCTGTCGTCGATGAAGCGGCTGAGGCGGGATTCGAGGAAATCGAGGTGGTCGCAGCACTCCCGCGCCATGTCGCGCGCGGTGGATTCCGAGGCTTCGCAAATCCGCAGGTGGAAGGTCGTGTTCATCGCCTCATGGGAGAACAAACGGGCTGTTGGAAAAGGCGTCATTTGCCGGTTAGCATCCACTGGTTCCAGATGTCGTTCCTGACGAACAAGGTCACCGGCACCTCGGCGCGCAGGCCGCGGGGCAGCGGGATGTGGGTTGGCGCGAGTTGGTTCGCAACGGCCTCCGCGGTTTCCGGCATGGCGAAGACGAGCGGCATGGAGGCGAGGTTTCCCGGCGGCAGCGGCCAGTAACCGATTTTTCCGAACGACCGCAAATACCACGGCAGCGGCCAGTAATCGGTGCCGATGACTGCCACCGGCTCCAGCGAATTTCCGGGCGCGGATTGGCGGAGTTTTTCCAACCACGGCGCGAGCGTCTCGATGTCGGGGCGGGTCGGGACGTAGGCGAGGGGATTGCGCGCGTCCGAGGCGAAGCGGCCGGTGGCGCGTCTCGCCTGGGTGGACTGGGTGACGAGGCTCGCCCCGGCGAGCAGGCTGATGGCGGATTTCATCCACAGCGGTCTGGCGGAAAATCCCGCGACGCCGAAGCCGGCGAGCAGGCAGACGTGCGCCCAAGGCAGGCAGGCGAGCCACGGCGTTTTGTAGGCGATGAGGCTGTAAATCAGGAAATGCCCGGCCGCCGAGTAGCCGAGGAAGCGGACGACGGGCTGGCGGAAGTTGGCGGCGAAACCTAGCAGCGCGAGCGCCGCCACCGGCGTGCCGAACCACCAGACTCCGCCGGATTTCGCGGGCAGCGCGAGCAGTTGGAAATAGTAGCCGAAGGGTTTGTCGTGTCCGGCCACGGTTTCATAAACGAAGAACGTGCGCACCGCATCAATGGCGCCGCGCGGCTGGCGCAAGCCGTCGGTGTAGAAAAACCCCGCGACCAGCGCGGCGGTTAGCAGCGAGGCGGCGACGGGGGCGCGGTAGTCCCGCCAGGCGGAAATCCACCACGCGCGGTCGAGTTGCCTGCGGTTTTCCAGCGCGACTAACACCGCCGCGCCCGACCACGCGATCATGCTGATGGCGAAGCTTTCCTTGGTGGCGAACATCAAACCGACCAGCAATCCGGGAATGCCCCAGCGCGGCGCGCGGGTCAGCGAGAGCAGGGCCAGCATCCCGAACAGCACCAGCAGCGACTCGTGGATGAACATCCGGCTGTAGTAAACCAGCAGCGGGGAAGTCGCTAGAACCGCCGCGGCCAGCAGCATCGGGCCGTCGCCGAAACGCCGCCGCCACAGCAGCGGGACGAGCAGCAGCAGGACGCCCGCGCTGGCGGTGAGCAGGCGCGGCGTGGTCTTGGTCATCTCCTGCCAGCGGGTTTCGCCGCGCAGCTGGCAGAGCGTCATGGCCAGCCGGCTCAGGGTCGGGCCGTGGTAGTGGAGCGGGTCGAAGCGGTAGTCGCCCGACTCCATGCGGGCGGCGGTGAGCCGCGCGCCGGTCGCTTCGTCGGCGTGGAAAGGGCGCTTTGAAATTTCGTCGAAACGAAGGAATGCCCCGGTGAAAACCACCGCGATCCAGCAGGCGATGATGGCCGCACGTTTCATCAAAGGGCTGGATACGATGAAAGAAACGATTGGCCGGCAATGTTAAACTGGTGCATTCAAGCCCATGCCCGCGCGCCCTCACGAAATCCTGCTAGTCACTCCGGTCTGGAATGATTCGGCACGGCTGGCGGGCTTCGGCACGGCGCTCGCGGCGGCGCTGGCGGATTCCCCGCTCGCGATCCACTGGATCATCGCCGACGACGGCTCGGCCGCGCACGATCACGCGCCGTTGCGGAAACTTCGCGACGCGTTCGGCGAGATTTTCCCCCGTGTCCATCTCCACCTCGCCGAGCGCCATCACGGCAAGGGCGCGGTGGTGCGGGAGGCTTGGGCGCTGCGGCCGGACGCCGCGTGGCTCGCCTTCGTGGACGCCGACGGCAGCGTCACTCCGGCCGAAATCCTGCGCCTCATCCATGCCGCGGTGGACTCGGAAATGTCGGTGCTCGGCATCCGCAAGCGCACGGCCACCACCGAGTTTGTCGAAAGCCCGTGGCGCGGGATTTTCCACCGCGGCTTCCTGCTGGCGACGCACGTGATCCTCGACCTCCAGTGCGCGGACCCGCAGTGCGGCGCGAAAATCCTCCGCGCCAGCCACTACCGGCGGATCGCCGGCGGGCTGTTGGAAAACGGCCTCTCCTTCGACTCCGAACTGCTTTGCGCCCTCAAGCGCGACGGCTCGACTTGGTCGGAAATTCCCGTGAATTGGATCGAGAAACCCGGCGGCAAAGTCAGGCCGTTGCGCGACGCGTGGGGGATGTTCAAGGCGCTACTCCGCATCCGCAAGCGGCGGAAGTAGCGCATTGGAGTCACGCCTTGCCCGGCACGGGCGGGACTTCCTCGGGGGCTTTGACGTCGCCCTTTTCGAAGTCGATCGCGGCAGGCGCGCACAGCTGGTTGTAGAACGGCGACTTGTCGTTTTCCATGAGGTCGCTCCAACGGACGATCTCGCCGGTGTAGGCGGAAATCCGGCCCATGATCGCGACCAAGGTGGATTCGGCGATGCTCTTCGCGTCGTTGAGCGGCTTGCCAGTCATCACGCTGCGGATCATGTCCACGTGCTCCTGGACCTGGCCGTTGTCCGAATCCATTTTAAACTCGGCGACTTTCACATCCTTGCCCTTCAATTTTCCGCCACCGTAGCAGACGCCTTCGGTGCCGGTGAAAAGCTCGCCCACGCGGCCATAGGTGCCGGTGATTTGGCGGCATTGGCTGTGGATGTGGACGTCGTCGCCGAAGTCATAATCCACGCTGAAGAAGTCGAACATGTTGCCGGTTTCACGCCGGGCCCGTCCGCCGAAGCCGACCGCGGTCACTGGCAGGCGGCCGAGGAACCAGATCGCGACGTCGAGATTGTGGACGTGTTGCTCGACGATGTGGTCGCCGGACATTTCGGTGAAATTGAGCCAGTTGCGCGCCAGGTAGGAGGCGTCGGACTCGCCCTCGTTGCGGCGTTTCGTCCATGGCACCGTGCCGTTCCACTGCACCACGCCGCCCTTGATCTGGCCGATCGCGCCGGCGTCGATGAGCGCCTTGTTCGTCAGGTAGCTGGCCATGTGGCGGCGCTGGGTGCCGGCGACGACGGCGAGTCCCTTGGCCTTGGCCTTCTCGCCGGTGGCGATGACCGAGCGGGCGCCGGCCGCATCGACCGCCACGGGTTTCTCGATGAAACAATGTTTTCCG
>CAMCCX010000132.1 GCA_945873305.1 Akkermansia muciniphila | reverse complement strand
CTCGGCAACTCCTCGGTCATGCACATGGGCTATATCTTCCTCGCCATTGCCGCGCTCATCGCCTTCCCGGAAAACCCGCTCGCCCGTTCCGCCGCCATCGTCCTGATGTTCGCCCACGGCATTTCCATCGCCCTGCTCTTCGGCCTCGCCGACCGCATCGAGCGCAACACCGGCTCGCTCGATCTCCAAGACCTCGGAGGCCTCGCCAAATCCGCGCCCGGCCTCGCCTTCCTGTTCGGCATCGCCGCCATGGCCTCCATCGGCCTTCCTGGTCTCGCGAACTTCTCCGGCGAAGTCCTCGTCTTCCTCGCCGCCTTCAAGAACTACGACGGCACCGCCGGTCTCGGCCCGGTCCAGATCGCCTGCATCCTCTCCATCTGGGGCGTGGTCATCTCCGCCGTTTACATGCTCCGCGCCTACCGGAATATTTTCCAAGGCCCGGCCGTGAAAGCCACCGAATCCGCCGCAGACATCACTCTGGCAGACCGCATCCCCGCGACGCTGCTGGTTCTAGCCCTCTTCGCCGTCGGTCTCTATCCGAACCTTTTACTCAATCTCCTCAAGTAATCCTCTTTCTTGAATCTGGATTCTGGACTCTGAAATCTTCCGCCCATGCCCGCCTACTATTTAGAAGCCCTCACCGTCACCCTCGGCATCGTCCTGCTCATGGCAGAGACCTTTTGCTCGTGCAAAAGCAAAGCCTGGGTAGGCCTCTCCGCCGCCATCGGGCTGGTGGTCATCCTCGGGCTCACCTGCATCGCCATCGGACCTGACGCCAAGCCAGATGCCGCCTGGGCCAAGTGGCCGCTGTGGAACTTTTACAACTTCGACGGCCTCGCGAAATTCTATAAAATCTTCGCCCTCGTCACCACCATCCTCGTCCTGCTGCTCGCCGTCGATTACCGGAAAATCCTCGCCCGCTTCACCGAAGACCCGGAGTCGGAAAACGGCACCGGTGAGTTCTACTGCCTGCCCGTCTTCGCCTGCGCCGGCATGATGTGGCTCGCCTCCGCCAAGGACCTGGCGGGAGCGTTCGTCGCCCTCGAACTCGTCACCGTCACCTTTTACATCCTCGTCGCCTACATGCGCCGCAACGTCGGCTCGCTCGAAGCGGGTGTGAAATACCTCATCCTCGGGGCGCTCAGCACCAGCTTCCTCGTTTACGGCATCGCCTGGGTTTACGGCGCCACCGGCACCATGAGCCTCGCGGAAATGCCCGAGCGCCTGACCCACATCACCAACTCCACTCCGCTGCTCTTCGGCATCGCCCTGGTCATGGTCGGCCTCGGTTTCAAGATCGGCGCCGTGCCCATGCAAGCCTGGATCCCCGATGTCTATCAAGGCGCGCCCACGCCCGTCACCGCGTTCCTATCCGTCGGCTCGAAGGCCGCCGGATTCATCCTCACCATCCGTTTCCTCGAACCCTTCCTCGCCAGCGAACTCACCCGCGGCCCGGTGCTCACGCTGCTTCTCATCCTCGCCTGCGCCACCCTGCTGTTCGGGAATCTCGCCGCCATCCCGCAGACCAACTTCAAGCGCCTGCTCGCCTACTCCTCCATCGCCCACGCCGGTTTCCTCATCCTCGCGCTCGCCGCATGGATGCCGGAAACCGCTGTTTCACAAGGCTCCATCAAGACCGTCTCCTTCTACCTCGCCACCTATCTGCTCATGACCCTCGGCGTCTTCTTCGTGCTCGCCCAAGTCCGCATCCAGCGCGACGGCGAGATGATCAACGACTTCAATGGCCTCGGCAAAACCAACCCGCAGCTCGCCCTCGCGCTCACCGTGCTGCTCGCCGCTCTAGCAGGCGTGCCGCTCACCGCCGGTTTCTTCGGCAAGTTCCTCGTCTTCAAACTCGCCGTCGAGGCCAAGCTCTGGGTCGGCGTCGGCATCGCCTTCATCTCCGCCGCCGCCGGCTTCTACTATTACTTCAAGGTCATCCGCGCCATGTGGTGGAGCGACGCCGCCGATGCCAAAGCCATCGTCCTGCCCGCGATCAGCAAGCTCTGTATCGCCGTGCTCACCATCGCCACGCTCGTCCTCGGCTTCTGGCCGCAGCCGATCTGGGCGCTGCTGAAGTAAACAATGTGTTCCGGCTGTCTCAGCCGGATGCAAAGCCCCGCTTCCGGCTGAGACAGCCGGAACACATTCCTAAGCAGCCAGCTTTTCCCGGTGGAGTCCCCACCACCGTCGATCACGACGGCTGGGCCGACAGGCCATTTCCGCTCGGATGCGGATGGCAGTATTATCTTGCCGATGCGGGTTCCAACCTGCCATTCTCTAAGCGTTGTTTCTCCCTAAACAGCTGAGGCACTTGCATCGCCTACGTTTTCCATCCGCGAACCATCAGTCGTAACCATGAAAACCAAACCGAACTCATTCGCTCTAACTTTGGCCGCTCTCATTCTTGCAAGCGTGCCATCCCTTCAAGCCCAGCAAGCCGGCGGCAACAAGGACGCCATCCTCCAGCAGGGCCCCAAAACCGCAGGTGACGATGAATGGCGCTTCTCATTCACCCCTTATTTCTGGCTGCCATCGGTGGATATGGAGATTTCGGTCCCGAGCATCACCGTCGGTAACCGCACGATCGGCGGCGACTTCTCAATCGACCAGCCTTGGTGGGACACGCTCAGCGATTTCAGCAGCGATTTCTACGTCCTCTCGCTCGACGGTCGCTTTGAGGCGTGGAAAGGAAATTGGGGCGGATTTGTGGACGGCTATTGGATTTTCGGAAAATCCACGGTCAATGGCGGCAATTCCAAACTGGTGTTGCGCGACGACCTCGCCATCACCACGTCGTCCAGCATCACGAATCGGTTTGATACCGGACAGGTCAATTTCGGGCCTCAATATCTTCTGGGCACCGCAGCATTGAGCGACACCTCCGGCGTTGACTTCATCCTCTACGGCGGCGGTCGGGTGAACTGGATCGGCAACGAACTGGATGGAACCTTGAACGTGACCGCTTCCGCACTCCCCGGCGCGGCCACCTCGCAGATCGATTTCAACAACAGCGACAGCAGAGTGTTCATCGAGCCGATGATTGGACTGAAAAGCATTTGGCAACTGGGTGAAAACCTCATCGCCACCCTGCGGGGAGATGTCGGCGGTTTCGGCTGGGTAGAAAGTAATAACTGGGACTGCGACTTGGAAGCCTCGCTCGGTTGGAAAGTCAGGCCGGATGTCCTGCTGAGCCTCGGCTACCGCGCCCGCGGACAATGGGAGGATGCCAGCAACTCCAACGGTGAAATCAGCACCGAGGGCTGGTTCCACGGTCCGGAATTCGGCGTGACCTGGATTTTTTAATCCAACTCCACCCCCGACCACCCTGCATTGAGCCCCCTCAACTGATCCATCCCATGAAAAACATTCCAGCCCATACGCCTGCCGTTCTCATCCTCGCATCATTGTGTTTGATGGGATTCCCCCTTGCTGCCGACACCATCGACCGCACGAACCTGCCGATTCCTGAGCCGGACTACCCGCGCAGCACGGTGCTCGACGCTCGTGACGCCAAGGCTCCGCCTCGTTTTGAAATCAAGGCACCGGCCAGCGCGCCGAACGTGCTCATCGTGCTCGTGGACGACATGGGCTTCGGCATGCCCAGCGCCTTCGGCGGACCGGTGCGCATGCCTTCGGCGGACCGCCTCGCCAATCAAGGACTGCGTTTCAACCAGTTCCACACCACCGCGCTCTGCTCGCCCACACGCACGGCGCTCCTATCAGGCCGCAACCACCACATGAACAACATGGGTTCCATCACCGAGACCGCCACGGGCTTTCCGGGAAATACCGGGCAGCGGCCCGCCGCCGTCGCGCCACTCGCGGAGATGCTGCGCCTGAATGGCTACAGCACCTCTTTCTTCGGCAAGAACCATGAGACCGCACCCTGGGAGGTCAGCGTCTCCGGACCGACCGACCGCTGGCCGACGCGCTCGGGCTTCGACAAATTCTACGGGTTCTTCGGCGGCGAGACCGACCAGTGGAATCCCACGCTCTATGACGGCATGGCCCGCATCCCCACGCCGCACCACCCCGGCTACAACTTCATGACCGACATGACCGACCAGGCCATCTCCTGGATGAAGTTCCAGAAGGCGCTCACGCCGGACAAGCCGTTCTTCATGTATTTCGCCCCGGGCGCGACCCATGCGCCGCACCATGTGCCGAAGGAATGGATCGCGAAGAACAAGGGGCGCTTTGACCAGGGATGGGACAAGCTGCGCGAGGAAACCCTGGCGCGGCAGATTGCGCTGGGCGTGGTGCCAAAGGGCACGAAGCTGGCCGACAAACCCAAGGACATCAAAGATTGGGACACTCTCAGTGCCGACGAGCAGAAGCTCTTCGCCCGGCAGATGGAGGTCTATTCCGCCTTCGGGGAATACGCGGACAACGAGATCGGCCGCCTCTTCGATGCTGTCGGCGCGACCGGTGAACTGGAGAACACCCTCATCTTCTACATCCTAGGCGACAACGGCACCAGCGCCGAGGGCGGCATGAGCGGCATGTTCAGCGAGATGACTTATTTCAACAACGTGCAGGAAACCGTCGAGGAAATGCTCAAACACTACGACGAGTGGGGCGGGCCGACGACATACCCGCACATGGCCGCCGGCTGGGCCGTCGCGGGCGATACGCCATTCATGTGGACCAAGCAGATGCCCTCCAACTACGGCGGCACGCGCAATGGCATGATCGTCTCCTGGCCCAAGGGCATCAAAGCCACCAACCAGGTGCGTTCGCAGTGGCATCACGTCATCGACGTGGCCCCCACCGTGCTCGAAGCCGCCAGCCTGCCTGAGCCCAAGAGCGTCAACGGCACCGTGCAGTCACCCATCGAAGGCGTGAGCATGGTTTATAGCTTCGACAAACCGGACGCGAAGAGCACCCACACAACCCAGTATTTCGAAATCTTCGGCAACCGCGCCATCTATCACGAAGGCTGGTTTGCCGGCACCGTCCACCGCGCACCGTGGGAGAAAGTACCCCGTCAGAAGCTGCAGGAGGACAAGTGGGAACTCTACGACACGAGCGCCGACTTCAGCCTCACGAACGACCTGGCCGCAGCCAATCCGGCGAAGCTCAAGGAGCTGCAGGACATCTTTATGAAGGAAGCCTCGAAATATCGCGTGCTCCCCATCGATGACCGCCTGCTCGAACGCATCGTCGCCAAGTCTGCAGGCCGGCCCGACCTCATGGGAGATCGCACCTCACTCACCCTCTCCGAGGGCATGGGCGGCATGAGCGAAAACGTCTTCCTCAACCTGAAAAACCGCTCACATTCCATCACCGCCGACGTGGAGATCCCCGCCGACGGCGCGAATGGCGTGGTCATTGCACAGGCCGGGCGCTTCGGCGGCTGGAGCCTCTACCTCAAGGACGGCAAGCCGACCTATTGTTATAACTTCCTCGGACTTCAGGAATACAAAGTCGCGGCCCCCACGGCACTCGCCGCAGGCAAGGTGACCATCCGCATGAACTTCGATTACGACGGCGGCGGGGCTGGCAAGGGCGGAACCACCAGCCTTCTTGTCAACGACGAGAAGGTCGCCAGCGGACGCATCGAACGCACGCAGATGGCCATCTTCTCGGCGGACGAGACCGCAGGAGTCGGCATGGACGACGCAACGCCTGTGACCACGGACTACAAGGAACGCGACAACGCCTTCACCGGAAAAATACACAAGGTCACCTTGGAGGTGAAACCGGTTGGAGCTGCTGTCAAAGCGGAAGCGAATGCCGCCAAAGATGAGACCGAAATGAAGAAGGCTCTGTCCAATTGACAACTGTGAGACACGCGGGCCGCTTCGCAAGAGGCGGCCCTCGACTTCACGGGTGTATCCCTCTCTTGCTCCCAACCAACAACCCACCCCAGAAACATTATGACCAAACACACCATGACCTGCGCGGCACTCCTTGAGGCGGCCCCGAAAATCCGACCACTCAGTGGCTAAACTAAGCTATGGTGCGGGGCGCGGCGGATTGATAGGAGATTATGGATATTGGATCAAGGATGGATTGGCGAGGGATTCGAATTTGGGCTGCTGGAGCGCAAGGCGCAGCAC
>CAMCCX010000131.1 GCA_945873305.1 Akkermansia muciniphila | reverse complement strand
GGCTTTGAGCGCGTAGAGCAGGGCGGGATTCACCGAGCCGTCCGGGCCGCAGGGGGTGGCTGCGAGAATCTCCGGCACGCCCGCCGCCTGCGCGAATCCGGCGGTCATCAGCGCGGTGGAAACCAGCGGAGCCTTGCCGCCGGGGACGTAAACGCCGACCCGGTCAAACGGCGTGAAGCGCTCGCCGACCGTCGCGCCTTCCGCGTTTTTCGCCGACCAATCTTTCCGCAAACTCCGCTTCGCGAAGCTGTGGATATTCGCCAAACTGCGGGCGACCGCGGTTTTCGTTCCGGCGGTGACGGCCTTTTCGGCGGCGGCGAATTCCGCGTCGCTCACGAAAAGCGTCTTCGCGGTGAGCGTCGCGCCGTCGAAGCGCTTGGTGAGAGTGAACAAGGCCTCGTCGCCCTTGAGCGCGACTTGGGCGATGATTTCGGTGACCAGATCGCGCGTGCCGGGCTCGGGCAAAGCGCGGCGGTTGAGGCGGCGGACAAATGGCGCGTAGCCGGAATCGAGGTAGCTGAGAATTTTCATGCCGGGTGGAAGTGCCGGAACATGAGCGCGGACAAGCGATTCGCCAAGCCTGATCCTGCGGGAAATGGCAATGGAGATCAGCAGGACCGAGAGCGACTAACACCCCAGAGGAACTCCGCAGCGCGCGTTTCCGAAGCGTATTCACCGCGGGCGCCGGGGCTCATGAATCCGACGTGGCCGCCGGTGGCGGGGGATTCGAAATGGAAAAAGCCACTGGCCGCGGCTTCTTCGCGGGGGTAGCAGGCTTCTCCCAGAAACGGGTCGTTCGCGGCGTTGACGAGCAGGGTGGGCAGCGCTATGTGCGGGAGAAACTGGCGGCAGCTGTTGCGCGCCCAGTAGTCCGCGGCGTCGAGGAAGCCGTGGATGGGCGCGGTGAAGCGGTCGTCGAATTCCTGGAAGGTGCGGATGCGGTCGAGTCCGGTTAGGTCGAGCTGGCCGGGGAACATGAGGTTTTTCGCGCGGATTTTCGCGCGCATTTCCCGCAGGAATCGGTCCATGTAAATCCTGTTGGACGGGAGCGCGAGTTGCCGCGACGAGCAGGCGAGGTCGCAGGGGACGGAAAACGCCACCGCCCGGTGCAGCCGCGGCGAGAGCTCCGCCGGGCGCTCGCCGAGGTATTTCAACGTGAGATTTCCGCCGAGACTGAAGCCGATGAGATCGATGGACTGGGCCGGGTGGTTTGTTAGCGCGTGGCAAATTACAGCGTGCAGGTCTTCGGTCGCGCCGCTGTGATACATCCGGAGCAGGCGGTTAGGCCCGCCGCCGCAGCCGCGGAAATTCCACGCCAGCACGTCCCAGCCACGCCGGATCAAGGCGGCGGCCATGCCTTGGATGTAGCCGGTTTGCAGGTTGGCTTCCAAGCCGTGGGAGAGGATCGCGAGGCGCGGGCGACCTTGATCCGCCCATTCCAGGTCGAGGAAATCGCCGTCCGGCAGTTCGAGCCGCTCGGGGCGGTGGGTGACGCGGGCCGTGCGCCGGAACAGGGCGGGGTAGATGGTTTGCGCGTGTCCGCCGGGAAGCCACGAGGGCGCGCGGTAGTTGGAATCCTGGATCGGCATGAATTGTCCCTTGGTGTAGCGGTGGATCCTTGATGCCGCAAGGCATCTCAGGACGCGGCCGAGAATGGCGCTTGTCATCCATCCCGGCCGCGTATACCCGCACGGCGGCTTAAGGAATCATTTCGCCAATTTACCCATGACCTTCTTTATCCTCTGGTGTCTCGCTGGCCTTGCCGTCGGTATTGTCTTTGCCTCGTTTTTCGAATGGACGCTTCACAAATACGTGATGCACCGCCCGGTCGGGAATTTCCGCTACGCCTTCCACGCCCACGCCATCGTCCATCACGGGACTTTCAAGGCGGACAAGACCTATCACCTCATCGATGAAAAGGACAAGGAAACCATCCCGATGGCGTGGTGGAACGGCCCGGTGATCATCCTGATCGGGGCGATTCCGTTCGCGCTGCTTTCCTGGCTGACCGGGCAGTGGGCCTTCGTGGTCGGCGGCGCGCTGGCCTTCGCGTCGTACTATTGTTTTTACGAATACATCCACTGGTGCATGCATTTGCCAAAGGCTCGCCGCGTCGAGAAGCCATGGTGGTTCCGCCGTCTCAACGGCCACCACTTGCTGCACCACCGCTACATGCACAAGAATTTCAACGTCGTGCTGCCGATCGCCGACTTGTGCCTCGGGACGTTCATGGCCCGCTCGAAAACCCATTTCGCGCAGGCGACGGGGCCTTCGGTGCCCAACATCCAGCCGCTGGGCTGAATTTCCGGGCGGAAAGAGAATGCTGGAGTTTCCCGGTCGAAATGGCTAGGACTCCCGAACACCCAACCGACCCATGAAATACCTGCTGCTGCTTCCTATACTTGGCCTCGCGTTTTCCACGATCTCCTGCCGCACTGCCATGCCGCTGGACCCGATGACAATGAAGCCGTCCTGCAAGTGTCTGCCTGAGAATTTCCGCCCGGATGGCAGCTGCCACTCTGCGGTGATCTGCACGAAGTAGTCAGGAAATCCGCCTCACTTCGATGCGGTCCCAAAACATCCGGTCCCGCCAGTCGCGGAAAATTTCCTGATAGGCGTCGAGCTGCGGCCGCGTGGCCACCGCTTCGCCGGCGACAAGGACTTCGTTCATGCCCGCCGGGGTGGTGAGTCGCCGGACTTTGGGGAAAGCGTCGCGCAGGATTTGCCGCGTGAGCGACTGCATTTTCCGGTGGCCGGCTCCGGTCACCAGGTTCACCGCGAGCACGCCGCCCGGTCCGGTGGCGCGGCGGAGATGGACGAGCAGCTCGGGATTCCACGCCTGCGGGCGGAAAACGTCGGTCTTTCCCGCCAGATAGATGTCGTCGAACACCACGTCGAACTGCCGCTGGTTTTGCGCGAGCCACGGATAGGCGTCGGTGGTGATCACCTCGATGTCGAGCGCGTCGAGTTCCATGTGCTCGCGGGCGAGGCTGACGATTTCCGAGTCGATGTCGATGGCGGTGAGTTTGCAATCCGGCAGTAAATGGCGGAGCACCCGGAAAGCGGTGCCGCCGGCCAGGCCGAGCATCAGGATCGAGGCGGGCGGGCCGTCCTTGCGCAGCAGCGCGGCGGCGGCGATGAGGTCCCACGCGAGCCCGGTGAGGAAACGGGTTTCGTGGAACGACGCGTGCAGCGCCCCGGCGACTCGGAACTCGGTGGCCAGCTCCGATTTCCAGATTTCCAGCGATTGAAAGCGAGTGTGGACGATTCCCGTGCGGCGCATCGACGGGAGCATGCAGCGCGGGCTCGGCGGAGTCGAGGAATTCGGCGGGAGGTCACTGAAAGTGGCTGCCAAAATAAGGGGAGTGGACATTTTTGTCCACTTGGCCGATGCGCGGCGAAAGCTGCGGCGCGAAGCTCATCCATTTCTCTTCCCATCGTCTGGGCGGACAAAAATATCCGCCCCCCATAAGGCTGCCTCATGCCTACCCACCGCTTTCAGTGACACCCACTTCGGCGGGCTGGACAAGCGGGCGATCCGGAGCGAAAGAAATCCCCGCAGGATGTTTTTGGAAATTCCCCATCGCTCGCCGTTGTGCGATTCCCACCGTGAGGAGGTGGCGAGTCTCGTGACCCACGCGGCGGGGGTGGTGTTCAGTGTGGCCGCGCTGGTGACGATGCTTTTCGTAGCGTGGGGCGAGCCGCTCAAAGTCGTCTCCGCCGCGGTCTTCGGGATCTCGCTGGTGCTGCTCTATCTGTCATCCACGCTCTATCATTTCTTCACCTCGCCGCGGTGGAAGGCGCGTTTCCAGGCACTCGACCACGCCTGCATCTATCTGCTCATCGCCGGTTCCTACACGCCGGTCACTCTCATCACCCTGCGCGGCGCGTGGGGTTGGTGGCTGTTCGGAATCGTCTGGGCGATGGCGGTCGCCGGCGTCCTGATCAAGACGGTGGGGAAGGGGAAAAAGGACCATTGGATTTCCACCGCGCTCTATCTGGCGATGGGCTGGCTCATTGTTTTCGCGATCGGCCCGCTCTTCCGCGGCTTGCCGGCGGCGGGCTTGGCGTGGCTGGTCGCCGGCGGCTTGAGCTATACTTTCGGAATCGTTTTCTACGCCTGGCACCGGCTGCCGTTCAACCACTCCATCTGGCACCTCTTCGTGCTCGGCGGCAGCATCTGCCACGTGGTGGCCGTCTGTGGGTTTGTTCTCGGTTAGGATTTGGCCACGGAGACCACCCTGAAGCTGACGCTGCCGGTGGTTCCCGAGGTGATCCAGATATCCGCTCCGGGAGCGACGTTGTTGATCAGTCCGGTCGAATGAAGTTTGAAGTAGAGGGAGTAGGTTCCTGGAATTCCAACTCCTCAAGCCGGGCCGGAGTCGATTCGACCGGCCTGACCAAACCGGGGGCTTGGTAAGCGGAGATCATGCCGGGGAGAAGCACGAGGATCGCTGTCAGGATGGCGGTTATGGGGGGCTTCATTGGAATTTTCGGGTGTGTAATTGACTCTAATCCCTATGGAGGCACGGAGTCAAAGCCATCTGGACCGTTCTTCACCACGGGCCAAAGGCCCGGGTCTGATTGGAACCGCCCTGTACGGAGCCGTATGCAAGGTGGTGTGGGACCGGGGAGCTAACTACTCCCCGGGACCCGATTCGCATTCTGTTTTGAGTGCATCAGTGATTGTGGAGGACGCAGAAGCCAGGAATAGGTCTTGAACATACTGTAGTCGCTTGAGTCTCCTCCGTGTAAACCACGCTATCACTGAAGCAGTGGCAATAACGGCGATAAATATTGGGAGATCATATTCGGGCATCGCCCTCTTGGCTGAGTAATACATCACCATGGCAAATCCTGCAATATGCCCCACGTCTGGATGATGCCTCAACGCTCTCGTCACTAGATCCTTGTCGGATTCATTCGTGCCGTAAGAGTAGCCCCTTAGGCATGAGATCACGTTCTTGGCTGTGTCATGGTTCATCTTTGATTCAATGCGAACGATGAGTGGTGGCACCGGCGAAGGGAAGCCCGAATTCAGACTGAGACGTTATCGCCGGTTGCCACTCACGGCTTGTTGGCTTTTGTTTTGATTAGGGCAATGAAAGCCTGAAGGTCGTAGTCTTGAAGCTTGGCAATCTCCTCATCACTGAACTCGATCCCCCACTCATGCTCGATCCGCCTTATAGCCGCGACATCATCAAGCCCATCTTAATGCGCCCAAAATGCGACCAGGCAAGGATCAGTCGGGATGAAGGCAGGAGGCTTCCAACCAAACTCCTCCTCCAAGAGGGTCATCATGCGCGCAGCATCTGATCTTTGGTCTGGAGACCACTCCGCAAGCGCTTCGTCGCGACCCCGTGACGTTAGGGTCTGCTTGTATGCGTTCTCAATGGGATGGAACCGTTGGTGCTGCATGGCATGTGCAATCGCCCAGCCAAGAAGCGGAATCTTCCCGAAAAATGCTTCAGGCCTTGATGGCGTGGTCGCCTCCAGAGGAGCTTTGGAAAGCGGATTCATTTTTGAGCCAACGTTAGATGTGGAGGTGCTGGCGGATCAAGCTCCGATTCAACTAGATACGTTATCGCCGGTTGCCTCGCATGACTTGTTCGCTTGAATTTTCTCTGTTCTGTAGCGGTTCATAAAACTTCGTATCAGCCGCTTTTCGGTTATCCAGCCCAAATATCCTCCTAATCCGAGGATTAAGCAAAATAGCAGGGTATAGGACCATAAGTGGCCTGTCTGATCAGACTGCCGAAACCAATCGACTACTCCACTTCCAAGAACGTCTCCTATCCAACATATCAAAGGGAGCGCCAAAGCGCGCCAGGATCGAAAGAATGCTTTGGAATGCTCGACAGCATTCATGTCGGTTGGCGATACTCTGAATACTACATGGGGTCTCCCGTAAATCGCACCAAAAATTTGGAGGATTAGGAACACGAGAATCGTCCCGGGCCTGAAATCGAGGCTTTCTAAGAAATGCATGTCATTGCCTATTTTTAGCGAACGTTAAATGTGGTGGCACGGCGGCGCAGGACTGACAGAGCGAAGTGAACGAGGGAGCTTATCCGCCGTTGCCACCCACGACGTGTTCT
>CAMCCX010000130.1 GCA_945873305.1 Akkermansia muciniphila | reverse complement strand
GGCGTGGCGGTGGCGAAATGATCAAGGAGGTCACTTTCGAAAAAACCACTTACAACGATCTCCCGTTCAAATACGAAGCCGGCACGCCGAACATCGAAGGCGTGATCGCCCTTGGGGCCGCCCTTGATTTCGTCAACGGCATCGGACTGGGCCCGATCCAAAAGCACGAGGAAATGCTCATTCGTTCCGCCGCCGACGCGCTGGCCTCGATTCCGGGGATTCGTTTTTACGGCCCGGACGACCGCGCGGGCGCGCTTTCCTTCACCATCGCCGGCATTCATCACTACGATCTCGGCACGCTGATGGATCAAATGGGCGTCGCCGTCCGGACCGGCCACCATTGCTGCCAACCGCTGATGGCGCGCTTCGGCATCACCGGCACGGTGCGGGCGTCGTTCGCCTTGTATAATACCCAAAAAAACATCGAGTCGCTCGCCGAAGCCACCCGCAAGGCGGTCTCGATGCTGAGTTGAAACGCAAAAACCACCGCCCGCATGAACATCGTCCTCGGCATTTCCGGCTCCATCGCGGCTTACAAAGCGGCGGATCTCGCATCGCAGTTGGTCAAGCTCGGCCATGAAGTCCACGTCGTGATGACCCGCTCCGCCACGGAGTTCATCACCCCGCTCACGCTTCAGACGCTGACCCGCCAGCCGGTGCTGCTCTCACTGGAAGACGAGAAACAATCGTGGAAACCCGGCCACATCGACCTCGCCGACCGAGCGGATTTGTTCGTCGTCGCCCCGGCCAGCGCGAACACGCTGGGTAATTTCGCCAACGGCCTTGCGCCGGATTCGCTCACCTCGATTTATCTCGCCCTGCCGCGCGCCACCCCGGTTTTGCTCGCTCCGGCGATGAACGGGAAAATGTGGCTGCACCCCGCGACCCAGCGCAACATCGCCCAACTCGCGGTGGACGGCTGCCATTTCGTCGGTCCTGCCGAGGGCGACCTCGCCTGCGGCTACGAAGGCATCGGCCGCCTCGCTCCGGTGGAGGAGATTCTAGCGAAGATTCACTCTCTTCGTAAGTAGTCCCGGCTTCAGCCGGTCTGAGGCGGAAGAGAAGACCGCTTGAAAGCGGGACTACTTACAAAGCGGAAGAGCGCCGACCTGTCGGCATCACCCGCCGCCGCGCCCGCCGCGACTACTTTTTCACCATCCGCCTCAATCTCATTGGCTTCCCACGGGCCTCGGCGTATCGGCATGCAGAGAGGGTTGGCGCACCACTGCTTGTTAGGAGGATTTCGTCTTTATGATTGATAGAATGAGGAGAAAAACCGTCAGGAAGGTGAACGAATTCAGTCCATAAAAGACCGCCCTGTTCTTCCAGAACAAGCCAAGAACGAATGAAAAGAGGCTCATTGTGCACGAGCCAAAAACAAAGATCAATGTGCCCCCCGAGTTGTCCGGATTGAATCCAGCCAGTATCCAAACCTCAAACCCGCTTGCGACACCTCCGATCACGCTGATAACAGCCGCGGCGATAAAACAGACGGCGGGAGGAACACGGAATTCTTCCCCGGCTCGAAGGGCTGCCATCGGGCGTGCCGCGTAATAGATCTGCTTCAGGGTCATGTTTTTTGCCGAACTTTCTATTTCGTTCCGTCGGAGGATGGCTGGCGGGGCGGGTTTTCCCGGCTGAGACAGCCGGGACACTTTGATTCGCCCTGCCTCAGATGAGGATGGCCTGGGTCAGAGTCCGTCCGCCTGCCTCGCGATTTCCGCGAATGCCGGGCCGAGCTGGGCTTCGGTCCATTTCCCCTCGATGCTCACCGCTCCCTCATAGCCTGCCTCCCGCAGAACCCGGAAAAACGGCCGGAAATCATCGCCATTCACGCCGGGAACGGTGCGCCCGTTTTTCTCGGCGATCTCGACATGCGCGACCACATCCATCGTCGCTTTCAGATCGGCGGGCGTGTCGCCCATCACGGCCATGTGATAAAGATCCGCGAGCAGCCGGATATTCGGATGACCGGCGGCTCGGATGAGCGCGGCCCCCTCGCCGATGCGGGTGATGAAATTGCATTCCTCGGCCCGGAGCTGCTCGATGGTGACGATGATGCCGTGGGCTTGGGCGAGCGGCCCCATGCGTTTGAGGAGCGAGACAAATTGCTCGTCAGCCTTTTCCTTGGACCAGCCGTCGGGGATTTTCCGCGCGCCGGCGCTGCCGAAAACGATGATTTTGCCGCCGGCTTTTTTCATCCGGCGGAAGGTGGTTTCCGACCATTGCAAAATCAGGTCGTGATTCGCCGCAGGCCCCACGCAGTGCAGGTTGGCGGGACGGATGAAGCCGTTGCAGGCGAGGATCGGCAGCGGCGAGGACGCGAGCTTGGCCAGGTTTTTCTCGAACTCCGCTTCCGGTTGGTCCGGCGCGAGGAAGTTGCCGACGCTCTCGGTGAGGAACTCCGCTCCAGCGGCTTTCAGCGCCGCTGCCTTGTCGAGCGGGGCGGCGATGCCCACGGCCGAGAAGAGTTTTTTCGCCGGAGTTTCCGCCATCAGGCGTGGCACGAATGCCGCGCCAGCGAGCGCGAGGGAACCGGTGTGGAGGAAATTCCTGCGGGAGATTGAAATCATGGGTGCGGGTGACTTCAGAATTGGAACACCTTGCCGCCGGCCATCACTTCCTGGGTTTTCTCGTCGAAGGTGACGCGCTGACCGGTGCGGGCCGCGGCGTTGGCCATGATGGTGGCGATGGAGTGCTGATAGCCCGCCTCGACCGGGGCGTGGGGTTGCTTGCGCGAGCGGAGGCAGTCGAGCCAGTTGTGCATGTGCGCGGTGGTGAGTTCGTCGGCGCCGGTGATCGCCGCGGTGATCGCCCCGCCGTTGCCTTCGAGCTTGTAGTCGGCGAGCAGGTTGGGCTTCAGGTTCATGGCGGCGGCTTCTTTTTCTTTCAAGCCGCCATTGGCAGTGACCTTGCCGGTGGCGAGGTTGAGCTCGCCGCCGTTGGAGTAATAAAACTCTTTGGTTTCCCCGGCGGAGTTGCTGAAACGCGAACCGTAAGTCACTTGGAAGCCCGACGTCGGGTCATCCAGCGGGCCGTAATCGAACACCGCGGTGAGTGTGTCGAAGTTGGTCCGGCCGTCCTTCCACTGGTAAATCCCGCCGTTGGCCGCAACCGAGCGCGGCGCGGTTGTCCTCCATGGTTTCGGCGAACGGCTTTTCGCAATACACATCGCAGCCGGCCGCGATCGCCTCGATGGCGTGGGTGGCGTGCTGGAAATCCGCGGTGGAAATGATGACCGCGTCCAGGTTGGCCTTTTCGTAAAGCTCCTCGTTGTTGCGGTAAGTCGGGACTTCCTTGCCGAAGTTTTTGGTGAAATACGCCTTCGACTCCTCGCGGCGGCGGCTCCAGATGTCGGAAACACCGACGATTTCGCAGTTGAACTGATCCGCCACGGCCTTGTAAGCGGGCAGCAGCGTGCCGGTCAGGCGGTCGGAAAACCCGACGATGCCGATGCGGATGCGCTCGTTCGAGTCGGCGACGCGGGCTTGGGCGCGGGCGGAGGAGAAGGTTTGGGAAGCGAGCAGCCCGAGGGTGCCGAGCGAGCCGGTGCGGAGGATTTCACGACGATTCATGTGAGGATTAGCAGGTTTTGATTTCGGAGTTTGCCGGGGAAAGGTTCCAGTGCAATTACTCCCGTCGGATCATACCTACGCCGTCCGGGGTTTGTCAAAATTCACCCAAATCCCAAAAAATGCGACTTTGGGCTTGCAACCCCCGGCCCATCCCTTAACACCTGCCTCCCGAATTATGGCTAAGAAAAGTTGGATCGCCCGCAACGCGCGCAAAAAAGAAACTGTCGAGAAATACGCTGAACTCCGTCTCAAGCTCAAAGCAGCCAAGGACTATGTCGGCCTTTCCATGCTCCCGCGTGACGCGAGCCCGACCCGTCTCGTCAACCGCTGCGAAATCACCGGCCGCCGCCGCGCTTTCCTGCGCCGCTTCCGCCTTTCCCGGATTACCTTCCGCGAACTTGCCTCCGCCGGGATGCTCCCAGGCGTGACCAAGTCGAGCTGGTAAACTGGCACGGTTTACGCTATTTTCCTAACGTGGGACGGATACACCCGTTCCCACGTTCTTTTTATGCCAATTTACGAATACGTTTCAGAAGCCTCCGAAGACCCGGAGCATAGTTGCCGCGTCTGCGCCCGAGGATTCGAGCTCAGACGCCCTATCGACAGGGCTCCCTTGGTGGTTTGCCCGCTTTGCAAAAACCCGGTCAAAAAGGTCATCTCGCGGATCAACACCCCGACGATCACCAAGCCGCTCTCCGTGAGCGATGCGAAAAAAGCCGGCTTCACCATCCTCGAGCGACGCGACCAAGGCGTTTACGAAAAACTCTGACGCCGTGATCGCCGAATTCGCCCCCAATCTCCTCGCCGTCGCCGGACAGCATGATTTCCCCTCGCTCGGGCAGTCGCTGCTCTACATCGCGGGCATCGTTTTCTTCCTGTTGCTCAACGGCTTTTTCGTCGCGTCGGAGTTCGCCATCGTGAAAGTCCGGCCCAGCCAGTTGGAGGCGCTGTCCAAGGAAAACGGCGCGAATCCCAAGCTCGCGCTGCATGTCGTGAACCATCTCGACGGCTACTTGTCCGCCAACCAGCTCGGCATCACCATTTCCTCGCTCGCTCTCGGTTTCCTCGGCGAGCCGTTCGTGAAAGCGCTGGTCTATCCGCTGCTGGCGTCCACCGGCATGCCGCAAACCTGGATCTACTGGATCTCGCTGATCGTGGCCTACGCGTCGTTCACCTTCCTCCACGTGGTCGTCGGCGAGCTGGTTCCCAAATCCATCGCCATCCGCAAATCGGTTCCCGTGACGATGGCATTGGTCGGTCCGCTTCATCTTTTCTTCAAGGGGTTTCACTGGGTGATCGTCTTCTTCAACGGCACCGCCAACTGGCTGCTCAAAAACATTTTCCGGATCGACCCGATCAGCGAGAGCGAGCACATCCACTCCGCCGAGGAGCTCGCCCTGCTCGTCACCCAGAGCGGGAAATCCCAGGAAGTCACCGAGACCGAGCGCGAGATCCTCATCAACGCCCTCGGCCTCAACGAACTTTGGGTCCGCGACGTGATGACGCCCCGCAACAAGGTCATCATTCTCGATGCCGACCAGCCGTTCGAAAAGACCCTGGAAATCGCGATGCGCAGCAAGCACACCCGCTTCCCGCTCGTCAAAGGCCACCTCGACCACGCGATCGGCCTCATTCACATCAAGGACTTGTTCAAACTCATCAAGGAACCCGATCCCGACCTCATGCGGATCAAGCGCGAGCTGAAAATCGTGCCCGACACGATGCCGCTCGACACCTTGCTGCGGTTTTTCCTCCACGAGCACGCCCATCTCGCGATGGCGGTCGATGAATTCGGCACGCCCGTCGGCATCGTCTTCCTCGACAACGTGATGGAAGAACTCGTCGGCGACATCCAGGACGAGTTCGACAACGAGCGCTCGTCCTTCACCCGCATCAACGACGACGAGTTCGTCATCGAAGGCGCGATGACCCTCAACGACCTCGCCGGCCACGTCCCCGAACTTTTCCTCGAAAGCGGCGAAGTCACCACCGTCGGCGGCTATCTCACCCAACAGCTCGAACGCTTCCCTGAAGTCGGCGAAACCGTCGAAGTCCTCGGCTACGAAGCCCGCGTCACCAGTACCGACGGCCGCCGCGTCGGCCAGGTCCACTTCCGCAAGCTGGTGCCAGCGATGGAAGAAGAGTCCGAGGAAGGCTGAGGATCCCAAGAAAGTGTTCCGACTGTCTCAGTCGGAAGCGTAGCCCCGGCAAAATCCGGCTGAGACAGCCGGGACACAATCGACACTCCTTACGCGCCGCGCATCAGCGAGATTTCCGCTAGGGAAATGAGCGCTTTGTAGAGATCCTCGCGCGGCGCGGTTTTCAGATCCGCGACGGTCACCGCGCGGTCCAGCGTGAACTTCCCGGACCGCGTGCGGCGCAGCGCGCTGAGATGGGCGCCGCAGCCGAGCTGCGCGCCGATGTCGTGCGCGTAAGTCCGCACGTAAAAGCCCTTGGAGCAATTCACGATGAAGTCCACTTCCGGCAGCTCGATGCGCGTCACCTCGTTGGACGTGATATGCACCTTGCGCGGCTCGCGGACGATCTCGATGCC
>CAMCCX010000129.1 GCA_945873305.1 Akkermansia muciniphila | reverse complement strand
CCTAAACTCGCCCATGCCCTGATCAATGCGGTGGCCGTGCTGATCATTGCCTGCCCTTGCGCGCTCGGATTGGCCACACCGATGTCGATCATGGTCGGCGTGGGACGCGGCGCGGGGGAAGGTGTGCTCGTGAAAAACGCCGAGGCACTCGAACGACTCGGAAAAATCGACACGCTCGTTGTCGATAAGACCGGAACGCTGACCGAAGGCAGGCCGGATCTGGCCGACGTGATTCCCGCCGTTGGATTTGGATCTGACGAGGTCCTGGAACTCGCCGCGTCTCTCGAACAACACAGCGAGCACCCGCTGGCCGCCGCCATCGTGCGCGGCGCGGGAAAACAGGACATCGCGCTTTTGCCGGTGAATGATTTCCACTCCGTGACCGGAGGTGGCGTGACTGGACAGGTCGATGGACGGTCCGTTCTCGTCGGGAAAGCGGATTTCCTGCGCGCTCAAAACATCCGTGGTTTGGACGAACTGGAACCTTCCGCCGTCGCGTTTCAAAACCAAGGCAAAACGGCCGTCTTTGTGGCGGTGGATGGTGCGGTCGCCGGTATTCTGACAATCGCTGACCCGATCAAGGACACGACACCGCATGCCATCCGGGAACTCCAGGAACTCGGTCTCCGGATCGTCATGCTCACTGGCGATAACCGCCGCACCGCCGCTGCGGTGGCTGCGCCGCTCGGCATCACCGACGTGGAGGCGGAGGTCGATCCGGCCGGCAAAGCCGCCCATGTCCGGAAACTCCGCATGGAAGGCAGGTACCCCGCCATGGCGGGCGACGGCATCAACGACGCGCCCGCCCTCAGCGAGGCGGATGTGGGCATCGCCATGGGCACCGGCACCGATGTGGCCATGCAAAGCGCGGGCATCACCCTGGTAAAAGGTGACCTGCGCGGCATCGCCCGGGCCGTCCGTCTGAGCCGGGGCGTGATGCGCAATATCCGCCAGAACCTGTTCTTCGCCTTCATCTACAACGCGGCGGGCATTCCAATTGCCGCCGGAGTGCTCTATCCGATCACTGGCACCCTGCTCAGTCCGATCCTCGCAGGCGCAGCGATGTCGTTGTCGTCGGTCTCCGTGATTTCAAACGCCCTGCGGCTGCGGAAATTACGGCTTGGCTGAGAAAATGAATTTATCCCAAGGGTTTTACCTCCTTCCGGACATTCACCCGCTGAACCAATCGTTCAACACATGAAAACCAGATCCATCATCACCGCCATCGCCCTGCTTGTTTCGCCATCGTTATTCGCTGACGACACGACGAAGAAAGAAGAAGCCAAGCCCTACAAACCAGATACCTGCATCGTCTCCGATGAAAAGCTTGGAGAAATGGGGAAGCCTTACGTCTTCGTTCACGATGGTCAGGAGATCAAACTCTGCTGCAAGAGCTGTCTGAAAAAATTCAACAAGGAGCCAGACAAGTATCTGAAGAAGCTCGTAGAGAAGAAATAAGCTCAACTATTCGCAGATGAACCCAATAGGCGGCGTGGAGTGCCTCGTCCGAAAATATTCTTGGAAGAGCCCGATAACCCGCTAATCACACCAGTGACATGAATGTCAAAGCTGTCATCACGCTGACTCTCGGGCTGGTTTTCCAGTTGGCCCAAGTGCTGTCGGCTGCGACGTTCACGTCACCATGTGCGTCTCAGGGAACATTCTGTGCGTGCTGCGAGAGCGCTGATTCCTGCCCTTGTGCGGAGAACGTAGAGTCGGATCAGAAGCCCGCTCCGCAACTTCCCGAATCCGGAAATGTTTTGAAATTGCTGGCTACCAAGGCCGACGACAACCGGTTTTCCATCGAATTCCGTGCTGGTGCCAATCCCTCCCCCACCTTGGCGACTTCCCCGGTGTCAGGTCCGTCAAGCGGCTACGCCGGCGTGCCCTTGGCGGTGGCGTTTTGTTCATTTGTCATCTGAGACACCGCCCCACCTAGGCGAATTGTGCCCGCTCATCTCAGCCAAAACGGCAATACTGGTAGAGCGGTTGATAGGAAACCAACTCCAATGATGACTCATGCAAACCATATTACATTTTCTTGCCGGCCTTGCTGTGGCCGGAGGCCTGCTCCATGCGGGTGAATCACGACTGCTGAATGACGGACTCCTCGCAGAGTTGAGATCCGAGGCCGCCCGCGCGCACCCGTCCGCTGTAGCCGGGAAACACAAGGCGCTGGCCGCCGCCCATGAAGCCCGTGGCGTGCGCTTGTGGAACGATCCCATGGTCGGCGTCGGATTCATGGGGGCTGAACAAATGATGCGGGCCGACGACGGCGATGTCATGATCGGCTTCGAACAGGCACTGCCGAAACCCGGAATGTTTGCTGCCGAACGTGCGAAGATGGAGGCCATGCGGCGTGCTGAAATCGAAAACTCCGGCAACGCCGCACTCAACGCAGGCTCGGAAGCTGCCAGAGGTGCCATCGAGCTCGCGCTCGCAGACGAATCGATCATGCTGCAACAGGCTCAGGTCGAATGGATGACCGCGATCGTTGAAAATGCCAAACAAATGGCGGCCGACCCTATGGGCTCCAGCACGGACGCGCTCCGTATGGAAACCGAGCTGGCAAAGGAGCAGCAGATGCTCGATGCCGCACGCCGCAGCCGCGAGGGCTATGCCAGACTGCTGAACATCACGCTCGGACGTCCACTGGATACACCCTGGCCCGCATTGAAACTTCCCGCCGCACCGCCGCCCGTGCCGGTCGCCGCAGCCGAAGTCGCCCGCATCCCGTATGCGAATCCCAAGGTCCGGTCGATGAAGGAAATGGCCGCCGCCGCCAACGCGGACACTCGCATCGCCGACCGGGAGCGCCTGCCTGAAATCGCCGTTGGCGTGGATGCTCGACTCTACTCGGGCACTGGCGACATCAGAAGCACTACCGTCGGCGTAAAAATCAGCCTGCCGTGGTTCAACGACTCTTCATACAAGGCAAAGATCGACGCCGCGAAAAGCCGCGAACTCGCCGCCGCAAGCGACGTGGAAACCATGCGTCGCGAGATCGCGAGTATGGTCACGATGGCAGCCACCGAAGCAGCAAACGCCGCCGCAGAAGCCCGCGCCTACTCCGGCGAAATCCATGAGAAGGCACACAAAGCCTCTAAAACCACCGAAGCCGCGTGGATCAGTTCCAAGGCCACTCTAACGGACCTACTGGATTCCTCGCGAACTCTCTTCGCCATCCGCCTCGAACAACGCCGAATGGTCGCCATGCAACTCGCCGCACTCGAACAACTTCACACCCTGGTTCCCAACCGTTAATGCCATGAAAACATTACTCACCATTCTCATCACCGCACTGTTAGCCGCGGCGGCCACATGGTTCGCCCTAAAGAAATCCGAAACCACATCCACCGCCGACACCGCCGACACCGGCGACCGCAAGGTCCTCTACTATCAGAGTGCCATGCACCCTTGGATCAAAAGCGACAAGCCAGGCCGCTGCACGATCTGCGGCATGGAACTCACTCCCGTTTACGAGGGCGAGAAGGGCCTCGATGAAACCGGCGGCGAAAACATCGTCGCCCTCACACAAAACCAGATCCAGGTGCTGCACGTGCAGACCGTCGAAGCGAAAACCCGGCCTCTTGTGCGCACGTTGCGCGTTGCGGGGATGATCGACGACAACGCCATGCGCCACCGCATCATGTCCGCCTACGTGGATGGCCGCGTGGATCGGCTTTACGTGAACTACATCGGCGCGGAAGTTTCTGAAGGTCAGCCGTTGGCCGAGTTTTATAGCCCGACACTGCTCCAAGCCGAACGAGAATACCGACAGCTCGGCGGCGAGTTGAAGAAAAACACCGGCCTGCGCCTGCGCCAGATGGGGCTCACTCCCGCACAGATCGAGGTGCTCGATCAGAAACCCGCCGATGCACTCACGTCGCAGATTCTCGCGCCGATCAGCGGCACCGTGGTTTCACAAGCGGTCTATGAAGGCCAATACGTCGCTACCGGCCAGCAGCTCTTCGAAATCGCGGACTTCTCCACGATGTGGTTCATGTTCCGCGCCTATGAACAGGACATGCCTTGGATCAAGATCGGGCAATCAGTCACCGTCACCACTCCATCACTGCCTGACAAATCATTCACCGGAAAAATCGCATTCATCGATCCGAACTTCGACGAAGCCACGCGCTCGACCAAGGTGCGCGTCGAACTGGCAAACCCACTCGTCAACGGCCGCCGCGAACTTCTCCATCGCCTCTACGCCGACGGCATGGTGGAACTCGAAACGCCCTCCACGCTCACTGTTCCGCGCTCGTCGGTCATCGAAACCGGGCCGCAGGCCGTGGTTTACATCGACCAAGGCGGTGGGGCCTACGAACAAGCGGTTTTGAAAACCGGACGCCGTGGCGACATGCACATTGAGGTTTTATCAGGTCTCAAGGAGGGCGACGCTGTCGTCACCAACGGCAACCTGCTCATCGACGGCCAGGCGGAAATGAACCGCGCGTTCATGACTCCGCCGGAAACCCCGACGCCGGTCAATGTGCAGACCGTGCTGAATGAGGAGCAGAAGAAATCCATCACGGAATTCATCAAGGTGGCCGAGACCATGGCCGCCGCGCTGGCCAAGGATGACCTCGCCGCGTTCAACAAGGCGAGCGAGCCGGCGATGGACGTGACTGGCGCAATGGCGAAGTTGCTCAAACTCGGCGATCTGGACAAAGCCCGCCATTTCCACGGCTTCGACGACCTGAATGCCGCACGTACCGCATTCCACAAGTTTTCCGTAGCAGCCACCGCCGCACTTGAACCGCTGCGGAAAGCCGGACAAACGCCGGAGTTCCAAATCTACGAATGTCCCATGGTGGACGAAGCCATTCCGGGCGTGCCCAAGAAAGCCCGCTGGATCCAGACCGGCGGACGCGCCATGGCGAATCCCTTCTTCGGCGCGGAGATGCTCGAATGCGGCAAGGAAATCAAACCCTGATAGATCATGATCGAAAAAACCATTGAATGGAGCCTGCGCAATCGCTTCCTCGTTATCTGCGGAGCGTTGCTGCTCATCGCGTTGGGCATCCGCGCCATCCGTCTCACGCCGGTGGACGCCATCCCTGATCTCACCGAGAACCAGGTTCTTGTTTACGCCGACTGGATGGGCCGCAGCCCGCAGGAGGTCGAAGATCAGGTGACATTCCCGCTTTCCACCGGCTTGCAGGGCCTCGCCGAAGTAAAAGAGGTGCGGGCCACCTCGATGTTCGGCTTCTCGCTGATCACCATCATCTTCGAGGACAAGATCGACACCTACTTCGCCCGCGCCCGGGTTCTTGAGCGCTTGAATTACCTCCAAGGACAAATGCCCGATGGCGTCACACCCCAGCTCGGGCCGGATGCCTCCGGCCTCGGCTGGGTCTATCAGTATTATCTGCATGTCGATCCGGAGAAAGCCAAGGACGGCGGTTATGATCTGGCGCAACTCCGCTCGCTCCAGGATTGGAAGATCCGCTATGACCTGGCCAGCGTGCAGGGAGTGGCGGAAGTCGCCAGCATCGGCGGCTTCGTGAAGCAATATCAGGTGGAGCTCTCCTCCACCAAGATGCGCGCCGCCAATGTCACGATGATGGAGGTGATGACCGCCGTTCAGAACGCGAACCTCAACGTCGGCGGAAAAACCGTCGAGGAAAACGGCGCGGAGTTCGTGCTGCGCGGCATCGGCCTCGTCACCGGTCCTGAGGATCTTGAACTCGTCACCGTCAAAGCGGTGGAAGGCACGCCGATCTATCTGAAAGACATCGCCACCGTCCAGATCGGCGGCGACTACCGGCGCGGCGCGCTGGATTTGAACGGCCACGAAGCCGTCGGCGGCACCGTCGTCATGCGCACCGGAGAAAACGCCAAGGCCGTCATTGAGCGGGTGAAACAGAAGATTGACGACATTTCATCCAGTCTTCCTCCCGGAGTTAGCATCCGGCCGTTCTATGATCGCAGCGAGTTGATCGACCGCACCATCGACACGTTGAAACACGCGCTTATCGAGGAAGTCATTCTCGTCACGCTCGCGCATATCATTTTCCTGTGGCACTTCCGCAGCATCCTCATCGTCACGCTGCCGCTGCCGATCTCGATCCTCATTTCCTTCCTACTGATGAAGGAGTTCGGCATTACCAGCAACATCATGTCGCTCACCGGCATCGCCATCGCCATCGGCGTGCT
>CAMCCX010000128.1 GCA_945873305.1 Akkermansia muciniphila | reverse complement strand
TGATGCAGGCGGGCAGGCCGCCCGACCAGTCGGATTTGTTAGGATTGCGAGGCATCCGGGCATGATTCGACCACTAGATATGGTGTACAAGCCCTAAATGTCATGGGATACAAACTATTTTCGCGACTCTCCCTAGCTTGATCGCCGTGCGGGTGCCCCCTTGGATTTCAACGCCTGAGCGCGAGTTTTTCCTCCAGCTCCTCCAGGGGCACGCCTTTGGTTTCGGGAACCATCAGCCGCACCCACACGAGCTGGAGCGCCATCATGAAGGCGAAAAACAGGAACACGTAGCCGGGTGGAAACGCCGTGACCATTCGCGGGAAAAACGTCGTCAGCAGCGCGGCGAAAATCCAGTGCGTGAAGCAGCCGAGCGCCTGGCCGGTCGCGCGGGCCGCGATGAAGGCGAAAATACAGACCGGAACGATCGCGTGATGCGCGGTGAAGAACGCCCACGACACCAGTCCCAGCGAGACGATGTAGCCGACGGACCCCGCGTAGAGCAAGGTCCTGCGCCCGAGACGGTCGATCAGCCAGAGGCCGACGAAGGTGAAAACGAGGTTCGTCACGCCGATGCCGACGGACTGGAGCAGCGCGTTGGATAGAAATGCGATCAGGATGCCGAACACGATGTTGAACTGGAACATCCCGGCCAGCCGCCCGCGTTTGTCCGGCGGGGCGATTTCCGAGATGTAAAGCGGCGCGACGACGGTGGAGATTCAGATGCCGATTCCGCCGATGAAACGCGCGGCGGTGAAGGTGTAAACTTCGTTCGCCAACGCGGAGCCGACCGCCGAAACGAGATAGAGCAAGCCGATCCAGAACAGCGTCTTTTTCCAGCCGAAGCGCTCGGTGGGCCAGCCGCCGAAGAGTGCGCCGAGCACGGTGCCTTAGAGCGCGGATGCGATGGCGAGTCCGTGGAGACCATCGCTCAGTTTCCAGAGTTCCTGGATTTTCTGCTCCGCGCCGGAGATGACCATCGTGTCGAAGCCGAACAGGAACCCCGACCGCGCCGAGGTGATGGACCAGAAATAGAGTTTGTTCATGGGTGGGTTTTTCCACGCCCAGGTGGGCGTGATCCGTGACCGGCAACAAGTTGAATCACACGCTTGGACATTCGCGTCCGCCTGCGCTAGCACAGCCGGCGTGAACTCATGGTATCCAGCAGTCGATGTGGTGAAAAGTTGTCTCAAGGCGGGCGTCGGCGAGTTCGTCGTCTGCGCCGGGGCGCGGAATGCGGCGTTGCTCGAAGCGCTGGCGCGGGCGGAAGCGGCGGGGCTGGTGCGGGTGTGGCGGCATTTTGAGGAACGCAGCGCGGGGTTTTTCGCGCTCGGGCGGACGATGGAAACCGCGCAGCCGTGCGCGGTGATCACCACCAGTGGTACGGCGGTGGCGGAGCTGCTGCCGGCGGTGATCGAGGCGCATTACCAAGGCCGTCCGCTGGTCGCGATCACTGCGGACAGGCCGGCGGCGTTTCGCGGGACGGGTGCGCCGCAGACGATTGAGCAGCCGGGGATTTTTGGAAATCACGCGTGGCAGGGGACTTTCGCGGATTGGGATGGGAATCAGCCGCTGCATTTGAATGTGGAGTTCGAGGAAGCATTCGAGGCCGGTGATGAAAATTTCTCGCAGGAATCGCTTTGCGAATTTGTGCCCGTGAAGGAAAAACTCAACGTCGCGGCGCTCGCCCGCTGGCTGCGCGAGGAGCATTACAAGGGCATCGTCGTGCTGGTCGGCGGGCTGGAGCCGGACGAGCGCGAGGACGTGTTTCATTTCTGTCAGGACCTAGGCGCGCCGGTCGTCGCCGAGGCCACCAGCGGGCTGCGGGAAGCGCTTCAGTCGCTCGCCATCCACGATGCGGACCGGGTTTTGAAAGCCCGCCCGCCGGGGAAAATCCTGCGACTGGGAGAAGTTCCCAGCGGTCGCTTCTGGCGCGATCTCGAAGAACTGCCGCAGGTGTCCGTCTGGTCCGCCTGCCGCAACGGGCTGCCGGGACTGGCCCGCGAATCCGGCGTGGTGCGCGGCTCGCTCGACCGCGTCATTTCCGCGCTCGGGCCCATCGAACTCGCCGACGACGCGCTCGACTACCTCGCCGGCGCGGGCAGCCGCGCGGTGAAGATCGACGAGCTGCTGGAAATCTATCCGGACAGCGAGCCGGCGCTGCTCCGCACGCTTTCGCACTACGCCTCCATCGGCGGCGGGCTTTTCCTCGGCAACAGCATGCCGATCCGCGAGTGGAACCAATTCGCCCAATGGGCGCGGCCGGTGCCGTCCGTGCGCGCGAACCGCGGCGCTAACGGCATCGACGGCCAAGTCAGCACCTGGCTCGGTTGGTCCGCCGATGTGGGCGAGACGTGGGCGGTGGTCGGCGACCTGACCGCGCTCTACGATCTGGCAGCGCCGTTCGTGCTGGAACAAATCCACTGCCAGGGCCGCGTGCTCGCCGTGATCAACAACGGCGGCGGGAAAATCTTCGAACGCCTGCCGCGCCTCCAAAGCATGAGCCCGCGCGCCGTCGAGTGGATGACCAACCCGCAAAGCGCCGATCTATCCGGCCTCGCCACGCTTTGGGACATGAAGCATCTTCGCATCCGCACGGTGGATGATTTCGACAAGTTCGAGCCCGGGGAGAAAACCCTTCTGTTGGAGATCGTGCCGGACGCCGCGCAGACCACGGCGTTCTGGGCTGCCTGGGACCGCTTCGTGCATTGAGAAGCTTCTCAACGGGGAATCGTGCCGTCATCCAGATCGGGGTCGAGCCGCCGCTCGGCGGGCGGCTTGGCTTCACCGCCCGCCGCATCGGCCAGCGTCAGGCAAATCCACCCGCACAGACCGGCCAGGCTGCGGCGGAGATCATCCATCGATCTCATCCCGTTGAGTTCTATTTCCAGTCTTCTTCGATTTGCTCCAGGCTCTTGCCTTTGGTTTCAGGCAGCTTGATCCAGATGAAGATTGCACCCGCCGCGCAGATGCCCGCATAGAGCCAGAAGGTGCCGGACGCGCCGAGGTGCTTGTTCAGGATCGGGAAGGTGTAGGTTAGAATGAAACAGGCGGCCCACAGCGCCATGATCGCCACCGACATCGCCTGGCCTCGGACACGGTTGGGGAAAATCTCCGAAATCACCACCCACGTCACCGGCGCGAGCGACATCGCATAACAGGCGATCGCCGCCAGCACGAGCAACAGCACCGGCAGCCCGGTGACCTGGCTGAAATAACACCAACCCAGCGCGGAATAGACGAGCGCCAGCCCGATCGATCCGCCAATCATCAGCGGACGGCGGCCCATCCGATCCACGGTTCCCAGCGCGACGAAGGTGAAAACCAGGTTCACCGATCCGGTCCACGCGATGTTCTGAAGCACGTTCGCCAAGCTGTATCCGGCGGAGCTGAAGATTTCCTCGGCGTAGTTGAAGATCACGTTGATCCCACACCATTGTTGGAAAACCGCGAGTACGATCCCGAGAACCAGCGCGGGGCGCAGGGAGGGATTGAACAACTCGCGGAAGGAGACTTTCTGCTGGGTTCTCTCCGCATGCACCGATTTCTGGATTTCCGCCATCGCCTCATCCGCGTAGGCTCCGCCGCCGATTTTTTCCAGCACCTTGCGCGCTTCTCCGGCCCGCCCTTTCCCCATCAGCCAGCGCGGGCTCTCGGGAACCAGGCAAGTCGCCAGCAGGAACAGAGCGGATGGCACTGCGGTGATTCCGAACATCCAACGCCAGGCGGACTGTCCATACCAACTGTTGCGGATCATTTCCTCGGTCGCTCCGTCTGGCAGATCCTTCGCCACCAGCCAGTTGATCAACTGCGCCAACAGCACGCCTACGACGATGGTGAGTTGGTTCACGGAGACCAATCTTCCCCGCATCGACGCAGGCGCGATTTCCGCGATGTACATGGGTGATAGATTGGAGGCCAGGCCGATCGCCAGCCCGCCGATCATCCGCCAGACGATGAACGCGGTGAAATTGTCAGCCAGCGCGTTGCCGAGGGAAGTGACCACGAAGATCACTGCGGAAATCATCAGCAGGTGCTTCCGCCCTAACCGCCCGCTCAGGGTTCCCGTCAGCATCGCGCCGAAGAAGCAGCCGATCAGCGCGCAACTGTTCGCCCAGCCGGAAAGCGCCGGATCCGTGATCCGGAAATGCGGTTCGAAAAACGGTTTCGCGCCGCCGATCACCACCCAGTCGTAGCCGAAGAGCAGCCCGCCCATCGCGGCACAGATGGAGATGAGCCAGATGTAGCCGGAATTGAACCGGGTATGGGATGATGTGGAGGAGTCGTGTGAAATGGTGGTGATCATTGGGTTTTTCAGATGGATTGGATCAAATCGGAGGCGGGCGCGTGATTCGGGTTTTCTGTGAGAACTTCCTTCAGCAGGACTTTCGCCTTCTTGTGCTGGCCGAGGCCGAGGCGGGCCTGCGCCTCAAGGAAGCGCGCGGTGAGCCGCTGGGTTTTCTGCAAGTCATCATCGAAGAGCAGCATCGTCGGCAGGGAAGTGGCGAAGTAGTCGATCTTCGCTTCGGCTTTCGCGAGCTGTCTGGCGTGGGCGAGAAGATCGGTTAGCAGGGATTTTGCCGCGACCTTTTTGCCGAGTCGTTCGAGCGCTGTCGCGGAGTAGAACGTCATTTCCGAATAGGCGCGCACGCTCATGGCTTGGAAGTCGCCCCTGGCGTTTGCGGCGAGCGCCCAATGCTTGCGGGCTTCCGCACGCTGGCGACTGGCTTGTAGCGCGTCGCCGAGCAGCAGGTGGATGTCGCTCTGGTTGGCTAGCAGGTGCCTGGCTTCTCCCAGATTCTCCGGCGCGGAAAGCGCGGCCTGGAAATGCGCCACCGCTTCCTCCCCACCCGCAGCGCGGCCGAGCAGAAGATGCGCGCGGACATACTGGCCGAGCGGGCCGCCTTCGCCCCCTTCCCACGGTTGGAAATTCCGGGATGTCAGGATGGCGAGTGCTTTCGCAGGTTGGCCTGTTTGATTGTAGAGCGTGCAGAGTTCCAGCGCGAGATCATCGCGGTTCTCCAGCAGACCGGGAGATTTCAAAAGGTTTTTCAGACGCTTCACGGGAGAATCTCCGAGACGTTTCGCAAGCTGGTCGCTTTCGAAAACCAGCCGGGCGTCACGAGGCGCGGCGGCAAGCGCCTTTTGATAGGCCGCGCGGGCTTTTGCCGGTTTCCGCATCACGTTGAAATAGGCGATGCCGAGACAGCGCCAGGCAATGGCACCTTGTGGATCCACTTTCACCGCGGCTTGCCAGTGCGTGACGGCCTCCTGGTGCCGCCGGCGATCATACAGCCAATGCCCGAGGGTGGCATGGGCGTTGGCATCCTGCGGGGTGGAATTGATCGCGGCTTGCAGGATCGATTGTTCCATCAGCCGTGCGGGGAAACAATAGTCCACGTTCGCTCGCGCACCGGCGGCGAATTCCTTCGCCCCGGATTTTCCTGATAGTCCCAGTATCCAGCCGCGATAGTAGTGGATCAAGGGAGCCGTGCCGCTGAGCGGCTCGGCCTGCGCGTCTTTGAGCACATCCAGCGCTTCGCCGAGAAATCCCGCCTGGCTGAGGTCCAGAGCCAGATCCAGGCGAATCTGGCTGTCTCCCGAAAACCCCTCATCCGTCAGCCACCGGGCCCACGGGTCCAATGGATCCAGCGCGAGGGTTTCCGCCAGATCCGCGGACACATCGTGGCCCAACCGTCTTCTCGCCATGGCTAACAAATCACGCGCCTTGAGATTGTCCGCGCCGAGCTTGAGGGACCGGGCGAGGTGGTCGCACGCGGTGGTGAAATCCCCGCGGCTGCAATCGATCTCCGCGAGGCGGTGGTAGGCCGCGCCGGTCCAGGCCTGATTCCAGGTGGCTTTGTAGAACGCGTCGTAGGCTTCGTTATCGCGGCCGAGGAGGCGCAGGCAGCGCCCGAGTTGATAGAGCGCCTCGCCGTCACAGGGGTTCGGATTCCGGAGCGTCAGGCGTTGGATGGATTTTCGCAGATTGCTCTCCGCGGTAGTAAATTCCCCGCGACGCAGATGCCAGCGCCCCATGGCGAGATGGCAGCGGGAATCTCCCGGATCGCGGCGCAACGCTTCCTGCCAGTAGAGCGTGGGGCAGCGCGTCGCGTGGCGGTATTGCTCGAGATGAAGTCCTGTGAGATAGAGCTCGTCATTGCCCGTGACTTCGGCCGGCGCTGGCGGCTCGGTCGCGGCGAGCCCGGAGATTTCTCCGACGGTTAGCAGTGGCGGTTTCACCGTGGAATACCGGAGCAGTTCGGTGCCGTTGGCATCCACCACCACTGCATCAAATTCCGGGGGAAGCCCTTTCAGCCGCTTCACCAGAACCTTTGACGGAGAAAGGTCCGCACGGAATGAGTGGGTGGTTTTGTTGCCGGTGAGGATCTTTACGACCGCGCCATGGATTTCCCGCGTCGCGTGGAGACCGATGCGGTTGCCGCCCTCGATTGAAAGCGCGACATCCACATTGGCCGCACAGGCCGGGCCGATGTCGCGGATGGGATACCAGAACTGGCTCCAGCTTTTGGTTTCCCCGGGTT
>CAMCCX010000127.1 GCA_945873305.1 Akkermansia muciniphila | reverse complement strand
GCTTTTGGTTTCCCCGGGTTGCAGATAGGAAAAGTCCGGCTGGTTGTCGGTGTAAACCCCGGCCATCAGTTCGATGTAGGGCCGGAACTCTCCGTGCTCGTCCGCATCCGTCAGGTTGCGGTCCCACGCGTAGCCGAAATCATGGTTGCCCCAGGTCCACTGTTTCTTGCCGGGGGAAATGTGGTGGTTCGCGACATGTACGATCCCCGCGTTCTCACGGAAGTCATAGCCTCCGAAGAAATCTTCCTTGCTGCCCATGCACATGTAGGAAGTCGGCACTGGAATGTTGGCATACCAGGAGAGGTCGTTCGCCGGGTAGGTGGCCGGTGGCTGATAGTTCGAAGGAGCTTCATTCTCCGGCACACCCCGCCTGCCACGGGATGCGTAATCGACTCCGTAGTATTGATCCGAGCAAAGCGGGAAGGTGCTCATCGCCCGCTTGGCATGGTCCGCCACGTAATTCGCATCCTGCGGGAAGAACGACTGGTAGTGCTCGTGCACCCGGGTGGCGACATTCGCCCACCAGAGAAAGGTCTGCACGTCGTCGGTGCGGTTGTAGGCGCGGGCCTTCAGTTCCAGAACGGATCTTCCCGGATGCAGGCAAACGCCGTGCATTCCTTTCATGCGGGCCATCGGATCATGTTCGCCGAGCCACACGGTGGCAGATCCATCCGCGTGATGCTCGATGGAAACGTCCGCCGGCATGAAGGTGGACGGGCGATGATGTTGCGGCCAGTTGAACTCGATTCCACCGCTGATCCACGGCCCGGCGAGTCCGACAAGCGCGGGCTTGATGACCGGCTGATAGTAAACCACGTCATAGCCGTTCGTCTTGTCGATCATCCGGTGAATGCGGCCCCCGAGCGCGGGCAGGATCATCACTTCGAGAAACTCGTTCTCGATGAACACGGCCTCCCAATCGTGCGCCACCGGCTTCTCGCCGATGTGATCACAGAACGGCAGTGGATAGACCTTGCCGGACGAGCCTTGATAGACGCGCTTCTCGAGGAACATCGGATTCCGGTCCGGGGCGGCGGGAAGATAGGTGGGAAACGAGACGGTTTTCCTGTGGACTGAGACGGAGGACATGGCGGCTTTGGATCTCCAAGCTATATATCGTGGCGGGAGTGTGGAGCATTTCCCGATGGACGAATGCGGCAAAAAGCTGGACGATCTTCCAGTCATGAGCGTCCGCCACCGCCGAGAAGGATTTCCCGGGCAGCATCATGTGGTGCTGCCGGCCCCGATCATCGCGGCGGCGAGCGGGCACCCTTTGTTGAGCGGGCTTTTTGTCACCGATGCGGGCCAGTATCCGATCGCTCACGGGCATCGGGTGATCCGGTCTGGCGGCACCGGCGGCGAGATTCTGATCCTCTGCACCGCGGGTTCCGGCTGGGTGCAATCCCATGGCCAGCGCAAACAGGTCGCTGCGGGCGATGTCGTTTTCATCGGCGCGTGGGAAGCTCATTCCTACGGTGCGGAGGCCGGTGATCCATGGACGATCGAATGGGCGCATTTTTCGGGAACTGAAGCGGGTGCATGGCGCGAAGCCGTCATGGGCACCGGCTTTTTCCTGAAACTTCATCCGAGCGCTCCCGCCAGCGTCCGGCTGGCCAGGGTTCACGAACATCTCGAAGCGGGATATGATGAAGCCCAACTCCTGCTGGCTGCGACGGCTCTCCGGCGGAGTCCGACGGAATTGATCAAGCTCGGACGGGTGCCCGGCCACACGCCGACTTCGGTGGAAGCGGTGGAAGCGACGGCGGACTGGATGCGAGGGCATCTGTCATCGCAGGTGACCCTCGCCGCGCTGGCAAAGCAGGCGGGCATGTCAGCCTCGCGCTATTCGGAGGTTTTCCGCCAGCGTTTTGGGTTTTCGCCGATCGACTGGTTCATGCGGCAGCGCGTGCAGCAGGCGTGCCTGTTGCTGGATGTGACTCGGGAAAAGGTGGAAATCGTCGGGCTGGAGGTGGGTTTCCGCGATCCTTATTACTTTTCCCGCAGTTTTCGGAAGGTGATGGGCTGCAGCCCGCGGGCCTATCGGGCGGTCGCCAAGGGGTGATCAAAGCCGCCCGGCGGCGCGCAGGCCGAGCATCAGCCCGCGCAGCTCCGAGAGGCCGCGCATCCGGCCGATGCAGGAATAGCCGGGCGTGATGCCGGCGGGTTTCGGCAGGTCGTCCATCATCGTGTGGCCGTGGTCGGGGCGCAGCGGAATCTGCCAGTCGGCGCGGCCGTCGGCGCGGCGGCGGTCTTGTTCATCGAGTAGATTTCGCACCACGGCGGGCATGTCCACCGAGCCCTCCAGGTGGTTAGCCTCGTAAAACGATCCGTCCGCCAGCCGCTGCGTGCTGCGCAGGTGGGTGGCGTGGATGCGTGGCGCGAATTTCCTAACCATCTCTGGCAGGTCGTTGTCCGCCCGGGCGCTGAACGAACCGGTGCAGAAGCACAGTCCGTTTGCCGGGCTGTCGACCATTTGGAAGATCGCCTCGACGTCGCTCGCTTGCGAAACGATGCGCGGCAGGCCGAGCACGGAGAACGGCGGGTCGTCCGGGTGGATGGCCATCCGCACGCCGACCTCCTCCGCGACCGGGATGACGGCTTGCAGAAAGCGCGCGAGGTTGCGCCTCAACCCGTCCGCTCCCATGCCGTCGTATTTCGCGAGCATGGCCCGGATGTCGTCGAGCGAGAGCGCCCATTTCACGCCGGGAAAAACGTCGATGATCGTGCGCACGAACGCGTCGCGCGCGTCGTCGTCGAGGCTTGCCCACCAAGCGGCGGCTTGCTCCAGTTGCTCCGGCGAGTAGTCCGCTTCCGCGCCGGGCCGTTTCAGCGCGTGGATCTCAAACGCGGCGAAGCGCACCGGGTCGTAGTGCAGGCTTTCCGATCCGTCTGGCAGGACCCAGCGCATGTCGGTGCGCACCCAGTCGAGCACCGGCATGAAATTGTAGATGACGGCGAAGATCCCCTCGGCTGCCAGATTGCGCAGCGAGTTGTTATAGTTTTCAAAAAGCGTTTTCAGATCGCCGCGGCCGGTCTTGATGTCCTCGTGAACCGGCACGGACTCCACCGCGGTCCAGCGCAGACCCGCGTCCTCGACCATTTGTTTCCGCTCGCGGATCGCCTCGCGCGACCAGGCCTCGCCGTAAGGAATCTGATGGAGCGAGGTGAAAACCGAGCTGGCTCCCGCCTGCCGGATGAACGACAGCGGCACCGGATCGCCCGGGCCGAACCAGCGGAAGCCTTCCTCCATCAGATGCGTTTCCATGATCAGACTCCGGAAAACGCGACGAATCCGCCGTCCACCGCCAGCACCGTGCCGGTCACGAATTGGGACGCGTCCGATAACAGATAGTGCAGCGCGCCGAAGAGCTCGTCCGCATTTCCGAAGCGGCCGAACGGGGTGTTGCTGACGATGGTGTTGCCGCGGTCGGTGAGCGATCCGTCTTCGTTGGTGAGGAGCCGGCGGTTTTGCTCGCCGAGGAAAAACCCGGGCATCACCGCGTTGACGCGCAGCTTGCCGCCGGTGCGTTTGGCCATGTCCACGGCCAGCCAGCGGGTGAAGTTATCCACGCCGGCCTTCGCCGCGGAGTAGCCGACCACGCGGGTGAGCGCCTGTGGTGAGGAGACCGACGAGTAATTGATGATAGATCCGCGACCGCCGTCGATCATTGCCGGGGTGAAGACGAGCGATGGCAGGACGGTGCCGTGCAAATTCAGATCGACGACCTGTTGGAACGCGTCGAAATCGAGATCGGAGAAGCTCTTGTCCGGAGTGATGGTCGCGCCGGGCATGTTGCCGCCCGCGCCGTTGACCAGTCCGTCGATGCGGCCCCATTTCGCGAGCACGGCGTCGCGCGCCTGCTCCAGCGCCGGGCGGTCGAGCACGTCGGCGACGAGGCCGATGCACTGGGCGTCCGGGGTGATGGCGCGGCATTTGGCGAGCGCGGCGTCGAGTTTCTCCTGGCTGCGGCCGAGGTAGGCGATCCGCGCGCCCTGGGCTGCCAGATAGTCGGCGGCGGAGCCCGCGAGGGCGCCGGTGGCCCCGGTGATGACGAAGACGCGGTCGGTGAGGTCGAAGAGGTTTTTCATGATGGTAAGGGCATGGCCCCTAGCATCGAACGCGGCGGCCGATTCGGGGTCAAGTTGATTCATTTGGCCGGAGCCCGCGGCCCGGAAATCCACGGCAAATCCACGGTTCCGACCCGCCCGGCGGCTTCCGGATGGGTGAGAAATCGAAATCCTTCCCTTGCCAAGCCCGGCAAGGCCCGTTACGCATTCCGCCTCAGCGCAAACGCACTGGTCCCGTGGTCCAATGGATAGGACGATGGCCTCCGAAGCCGTAGGTGCGTGTTCGATTCACGCCGGGACCACCAGCCTGAAAATGCATGGAAAACCCTCTAAAATAAGGGATTTTTGCAGATTTCGGAGCTCGTCAGGAAGTTGTCCGAGTCGCATCCAGAGGCACGAAATGGCATCAAAACACTTTAAAATCTGCTACCTTATGCTACCCAAATGCAAACAGATTGCATTAAATGCCGGATGCCTGGCGAGAGGTTGAAAGCGGCATCCTGACTCATCGCATTGGCGTGATGGCAGATCCATTGCGAAGGATGTCCAGAGGTGCTCCCTGATGGAAAGGTCTGCTACAGATCAACGATCTGCCTGCTCTCATCACCAGGTGCTTTCGCCAGCAAACGATCACGAAGGTCCGGTTCGTGAAACCCGACCAACGCCCGCATCTTCGGCTTGTCGATGAGTTCCCGGAGCTGAGACTTTTCACAGGCGTCCGCCACATCGAGCAGACGAATGACCTCCACGACCAATTTCGGTTCGCCCCGGTAGAAGTAGCGCCGGAGGCTGTCCGGCTGCCGGTCGTTTTCCGGTGGAATCCACTTCGCTCCCAAGCGAAGCATCCAAGCAATCATTTCCACATCCTCTTTGAGATCACGGCGGGAGAATCGACCGTCGCAGTTCCATCCGAAGGATCTCAACATCCGGTGCAAGGGTGTGCCGGATTCCGGGTCGTAGGCATTAAGATCAGCTCCCGCTTTGACCAGCCGTTCGATCATGGGACGGCCCGCATCAAACCTAACGGATTGCATGAGCTCATCGGCTTGCTCTTTGGTCGGAGCAATCTTGAGCATGCTGAATAGTTCCGCGTCCCCCAGATACACAGCGATTTCCGCTGCACATTCCTTCTCGTCGTCAGGATCGCCGCTGATGCCTTTGTTGCGCGGATCGGCCGGGTCGATGAGGTTGCGCGAGCAGACTTCCGCCGCGCTGTTGGATTTCTCGATGGTGATGAAATAGATCCCGCTGTTGTGCTTGAGGCGATGCCAGAGATGGTAGTCGATGCAGGCCTTGTCCCACGCGTAGATGACTTTCCTCCCCTTGCCCGCGCCGTTGCGCAGGGTTTCCGGTGTGGAGCGTTTGATGACGGTGATGTCATGGGACTTCTTTTTCCCTGCGTCCGGCTCGCCCAGCCCGATGTATCCGAGGTGATGGCAACGCAGATCGAGCAGGAAAAAATGGCCGGTGGCGATGGTCTGCCCGCCGTCATCCCCGCGCTTGGGATCGTGGGTGGCCGCGTGCTGGTAGTGGCCGTCGGCGGCGTAGATGTCGAAATCGTCGAGTTCCCCGAAGCGCGCAAACGGATCATCGCACCGCCTCCGCATCACGGGCAGGAGCAGGGCGTTGAGCGAGGTGATGTTGGCAAGGCGGCGCGGGCTTTTGAGAGCTTTGAAGAAATGTCCGGGATCGATGTCGGCCTCTCCCTGGTCGGCGTGATGCTGGAGGAATTCCTGGCCAGTCTTGGCGTGGCTGATACAGCGGAGGATGCCAAGTTTCGCGAAGTTCTGATCGCTGATGGAAGTGCAGTGGTAAGCACGCTCAGAGGACGGATAAATCTCGATTAAATCTTTGAAAAACAAGGAGTTGATGGTATCATGGTGATGCTGTGGATTGGCCATGGAAATTTTCAAAAATGGCCGGATGCACAGCAAGCTTTATATCACCATGAAAGCACTTTCCCGGCCTTTCTTGGCTAATTTCAAGTTCGGAGAAGCCTAGCAAATACGACTTCCGTAGTAGCACCCCGAGAGGCAATGGCGAGGAATGAGATGATATTTTCTTGGGGACTTTTCCACACCGATCGGAGATCGCAAAGGGACAGATCGCAAAGGGACAGACCCTATGCGTAGTCTTTGACGATCGCCTCGACCTTGCTGCGGACGTGGCGTTTTTTGCAGATGCGTTTCACATAGGTCCTGACGGTTTGCCTCCCAAGTTGCAGCGCTTCCTCGCAGAGGCATGAGCGAGCAGGGCGTGAACAACTTTTTGTCAATTTTTGCACACTGGCCCCCTTTTTGCGATGTGTCTTGTTAGTGCAAATCCAGCAGACCGCTGCGCATCGCGACGGCGACGGCGGCGGGCAGGCTGTTGACGTGCATTTTTTTAAACGAGCGGCGGAGGTATTGGTCCACCGTGTGCTGACTTAGGGCCATGTCGTAGCCCACTTCTTTTTTGGTCATACCGGTCGCGATGCGTTTCAGAACCTCGGTTTCTTGCTCAGAAAGCACGATGCGTTCTCTCGAAGGTGGGATCTTTTGGAAGGCCTGGAGCACCATTCCTGCGATTTGCGGGTCAAGCGGCACTCCCCCTTCCGCTACGTCATCAAGAGTCCGCAGAACCTTGAGT
>CAMCCX010000126.1 GCA_945873305.1 Akkermansia muciniphila | reverse complement strand
GCCAAAAACCTCGGAGCCTTGCGCCGGATTGTCCTCAACCTGCTCAAAATCGATCTATCCGACACCCGCAGCCTGCCGAAGAAGCGCCGCCGCGCCATGCTCGACCTCAACTACCGCAATTCTTTGCTCTCCCTAGCTTGATCGCCGTGATTTCCGCACTCGAAAAAGAGACTTGCCGATTTTGATCCGCCACCCTATACACTGCCCCTAGACGCACCCAAGAAGGTTGGAAGAAACAATTTCCGCCACCCTTTTGACGTGATGATCTCCGGCACCCGCCGATTCATGATTTTCCAGGAACGACCCGCTATGAACCTCAAGACCGATTTTTCCAATCGGTTGTTACCCGCTGTTTGCGATCCATGATCCGGCGTTTGGTCCATCGTTCCGCACCCCTCTTCGCACCGAGATCGTCCGGCGGCTTTGCCCGTCCGTGCAGCGGCGCGTCGCACCTACCCACCGGAGGACAAAGCCATCGCTAAGCCACAAAGAGATCCAAACAGGGGTCGTTTCCGCGATATGACGCGGATCAACGACCGAATCCGCGCCCCGAAAGTCCGTGTCGTCATGGCCAACGGCGACCAGCTCGGCGTGATGAGTTCACGCGAAGCACTCGCCAAAGCCCAATCGCTCGGCCTCGACCTCGTCGAAATCGCCGGCCAAGTGGACCCGCCGGTCTGCAAGATCGTCGATTACGGCAAATACAAATACGAGCAGGCCAAGCTGAAGAAGCAGAAGTCGAAAAGCGCCACCCGCATGAAGGAAGTGAAATTCCGCGTCGGCACCGGCCAGCACGACTACAACATCAAGCTCGGCCGCGCCGAAGGTTTCCTCGAAGGCAACCACAAGTGCCGCTTCGTGCTCCAGTTCCGCGGTCGTGAAAACGCCCACAAGGATCTCGGTTTCGTGGTCCTCAACCGGATCATCGAGGACCTCAAATCGATGGCGCAAGTGGACCAGCCACCGCGCCTCAACGGCCGCGCCGTGGCGATGATCCTCTCCCCGCTTCCCGCCCACCAGCGCAAGCGCAAGTTCCACCTGTTCCATGGCGAGCTGATGGAAGAAGACGATTTCGAAACGGACGAGCCCCACGAGGATGACATCCCTGACGATGATTTCGTCCCGGATGAAGTGCCTGACGAGGTTTCCGACGCAGCTCCTGAAGCCGCCGCGGAGATCGAAGCCGAGGCTTCCAAATCCTGATTTCTCAATCCAATCGTGGCGGCGGGTTTCGATCCGCCGCCACGTTTTTGTTTCCATGCTCTATCTCTTCGACATCGACGGCACGCTGGTGGACACCGGCGGCGCGGGCATGGCCGCCTTGAAGGAGGCGACCCGCGAAATTTTCGGCCACGAGGGTCCCCCGCTCGACCTGGCGGGCAGCACGGATCTCGGCATCGTCGCTAACATTCACGCCCATTTCGAAATCGAGCCGACCCGCGAACGGATCGAAGCTTATTTCAAAATCTATCATGGCCGGCTGGATTGGAACCTCAGCCACGGCGGGTTTCCCGGCCGGGTCCTCGACGGCGTGCGGGAATTGCTCGCCTCGCTATCAGATCAGCCGGAAGCCGCCATCGGCCTCCTCACCGGAAACACGGCGGGCGGCGCGGCCGCCAAAATGCGCCACTTCGGACTGTCCGGCCATTTTCCCTTCGGCGCCTACGGCTGCGACCACGCGGACCGCAACCGGCTCGGCCCGGTCGCCCTCCAACGCGCGGCCCTCCACGCAGGCAGGGATTTCACCGCCGCGGAAACCTGGGTCATCGGCGACACTCCGAAGGACATCGCCTGCGCCCATGCCATCGGCGCGCGCTGTCTGGCGGTGGCGACCGGGCAATTTTCCGCCGCCCAACTCGCCGCCCACGGCGCGAACCAAGTCGTCGAGACACTCGGCCAGCCGATCCATTGGGCCTGAGTGGGATTGAGGTAAATTCGTCAAAACAAGGCGTGCATCTTGTCCCGATGTCCGGATATTTTCCCGCTGTCCAACAAACCATTCATTCAATCATTATGAACACCCGCCGCCGTTTCCTGACCCGTCTCGTAGCCTCCGCCGGAGTGCCCGCTCTCTTGTGCGGCCGTGCTTTCGCCCAAACTCCGCCGCCTCCGGTCAAGCTTGAGGAGAGCGACCCGGTCGCCACCGCGCTCGGCTACAAGGAAGACACCACCAAGGTGGACGCCGTGAAATATCCGATGCACAAGTCCGAGCAAAAGTGCCTCAACTGCGCGCTCTATCAGCCGAAAGCGGGCGAGAAAACCGGGCCTTGCGCCGCATTCGGAGGCAAGCTTGTCACCGAGGCCGGCTGGTGCTCGGTCTATGCGAAAAAGCCGTAATCGGTGAAACCGTAAGTCGGCCTGAAATTCCCAACCTCTTTCCGCCCACCCGCGGGAAGAGGTTTTCTCATGCGAATTTCCCGTCGCTTTCTCGATCAATCTTACTAACTTCGGGGACATGAATTCCGGGTCGGCAGCATCCAACCGCGATCACTGGCTCGCCACCGCGAAGCGGGTTTCCCGCATGGTTAATTTCGCCTGGTGGCTGGAAACCCTCTCAGCTCCCCTGCTCGTCGCCGCCGTTGTCGGTGCCGTCGCGCTGCTGGTCGTCAGGAGCGGATTCCCCGACATCACGGTTTGGAAGCTCGCGGCCTCCGGCGGCGGATTCATCGCGGCGCTGGCACTCGGCTGCTGGGCGAAGGCTTCGCGGAAATTCGAGCAGCCCGGCCAGTCGCTGGTTCGAATCGAGGCGGCGATGCGTTTGAGAAACTCGCTCTCAGCCGCCAGCGCGGGCGTCGCCCCGTGGCCGGCACCGGTGGAGCGGATCGATGCGGGATTGGCATGGCAATGGCCGCGCCTGCTCGTCCCGCCGCTCGGCGCGCTTCTACTGTTAGCCGGCGGGATGCTGGTTCCCATCACGTCACGCAGCCTTCGGCATCCCGGCGCGCCGGAACAGCCCCAAGCTTGGAAACAACTCGCCACCGAACTCGACCAACTCACCAAGGAAGAGGTCGTCGATGAGAAATATCTCGAAGAAACGCGCAAGAAGCTCGATGAGCTGAAATCCCAGGAAGAGGAACAGTGGTTCAGCCACTCGTCGCTCGAAGCCACCGACTCCTTGAAGAAATCCCACCGCGCCGAGGCCGAGCGGGTCGAGCGCGAACTCGGCCGCGCGGAAAAGGCGCTCGCCAATCTGGAAAAAAACGCCGGAGCTTCTAACCAAGCCGAGAAGAACCGGCTGATGGAGGAATTCGACCAAGCGCTTCAAGGCCTGCAGAACGGCGCGATGAAGCCGAACCCAGCGCTGCTCGAACAGATGAATCGACTCGATTTGAAAGACATGGCCAAGCTCACGCCCGAGCAGGTCGAACAGCTCCGCGAAAACTTGAAGAAGCACTCCGAAGCCATGAAAAGCGGCGAAGGCGAAGGCGAGGATTGGTCGGATGAATTGCTCGCCGGCGAGGGCGAGGGTGACGAAGGAGAAGGAAAAGGCGAAGGCCCTGGAAAAGGCGGAGTCGATCGCAGCCCGGGCCACTCGCCCGGCGTGCTTGGCAACGAAACAGATCCGCTCGAAACCGGCGCGCTAACCGGTCTCGAAGCCAAGGACCTTTCGCGGGCCACGCCCGGTGATTTGCTAGAACTGCAGGACGGCGAGCACGAGGTGGACCATTCCCCTTCCGGAATTACCCAAGGCGGAAACACCGACGCCACCGGCAAGGGCGGCGACCGCGTCTGGCGCGACGCGCTCGACCCCGCAGAGCAGCGGACGTTGAAACGGTTTTTCGAGTAATCAGCCGCCAGCCACGGTTTTCCCATCGACCCAATGGCTGCCAATCAAGGTCGCCCGCGGGTGCTCCGGCACGCCGCGCTCGTTGTGATGAACCATGGAAATGAGCATGTCCACCGCCGCCGCGCCGACGAGGTCGTTGCGCTGGTCCATGCCCGCCCACGCGGCGTGATCGGACCGCCATTCGTATTGGATCAGCCCGACGTCTTCCGGCACCCGCAAGCCAAGATCCCTGACCCAGCGCTCGACTTCATGATAGAGCGTGAAGATGACATCCGGTTGGTTTTCCTCGAACCACTTGGAAAACACGGCCCGGTCGGTCCTCGCCGCCGCCACTTCGAAAAAAGGCCGGGTCAGCTGCTCAGCCGGGATCAAACGGCTCTGACCGATCAGGAAACCCGCCGAGAAACGGCCGTCCACCAAGTCGTCGATCACTCCGTCCAGAACCAGTGCCGGCCGCCGGTAGCCGAGCGCCACCGCCTTTTCAAACGCCAGCAACGCGAGCGCGTGGTGGTCGCTGCACGCGAAGGACAGCGCCGGCTCGCGCGTCCTAACTCCTGTTACCAGAGCGGGAAATTCATCCCACAGCGGAGCCAGTCGCGCGGGCAACCGGTTGCGCCGCATCAACCCGACGATCACCACGCCACGGATATTCCGCGCCCGGAAAATCGAAAGCCAGCGCGCGGCCGGCAGGTCCGGTTCGTGCAGCCAGAAATCATCGAGCTGATAGCCGAGCTGTTTCGCGCGTTGACGGCAACCCGTGACGTATGCGGGAATCGTCGGATGATTGGAAAACGCGTCGCGGCTTTCATGGGCGTTGATCAGCGCCAAAGTCGCCTGATAGCCAGGCGAGCGGTTCTGCCGCAGCTCCGCCATCAATTGCGCCACCGTCGGGTTCAGCCGGTAGCCCATCGCCGCCGCCACCGCCTCGATCTTTTCGCGAGTCGCGGTGGAAATCCTCGGACTTCCCCGCAAGGCAAGGCTCACCGTGTTCTTGGAAACTCCGGCCGCCTTGGCCACTTCCGCCATCGTCGGCTTCACCATATGCCGAGGATTTTCCGGAAATCTACAAGCTCGTGCGCACCCTCGCCAACAACGGCGCGGTCATCCTCATTATCAGCAGCGACATGGAGGAAGTCCTCCATCTCAGCGACCGCATCGCCGTCATGCACGAAGGCCGCATCACCGGCGTGCTCGATGAAGCGGAATGCAACGAGCAGAACGTCATGCAACTCGCCGTCGGCCGCAGCCTGCCTTCCGCGAAACCCTCGTTTTCCCCATGAAAAAAAAACTCGGAATCTTCCTCCTGCTCGTGGCCCTGTGCGCGGTCACCGCCACGATCAACCCGCGCTTCCTCTCCCAGACGAACCTCACCAACATGGCCAACCTCATCGGTCTGTTCGGCGTCTTCAGCCTCGGGCTCGGCCTGGTCATCATCACCGGCGGCATTGATCTATCCGTCGGTTCGATGTGCGCGCTGTGCGGCGTGGTCATGTCGATGGCGCTCACGGAATGGCACCTCGCATGGCCGCTCGCCGTGCTCGCCGTCCTGATCATTCCGATGGCACTCGGCTGGGTCCACGGCGCGCTCGTCACGAAAATGCAAATGCAGCCGTTCATCGTCACCTTGTGCGGGCTGCTGCTCTACCGCGGCGTCGCCCGCTTCGTCGCCAACGACGACACCAAGGGCTTCGGCGGCGGGGAAGGTTTCGAAGTCCTGCGCAGCGTCGCCAGCGGCAAACTTTTCGGAATCCCGATGCCTTTTGTTCTGCTGATCATCATCGGCACCATCCTGTGGGTCGTGCTGCACCGCTCGGTGTATGGCCGCTACCTGCTAGCCGTCGGCCGCAACGAGGAAGCCGCCCGTTTCTCCGGCATCAACACCCGCCGCGTCATCACCGGTGCCTACGTCATCGCCGGGCTGCTCACCGGTGTTTCCGGCATCATGATCGCCTTCTATACCAACTCCGTCTCGCCCTCGAACCACGCGAACTCCTACGAGCTCTACGCCATCGCCGCCGCCGTGCTCGGCGGTTGCAGCCTGCGCGGCGGCGAGGGCTCCATCGTCGGCATCATCATCGGCACCGCCCTGCTGCAAGTCCTCCAGAACCTCGTCAACCTGCTCGGTATTCCCAGCTCGCTCAACTTCGCCGTCATGGGTGCCGTCGTCCTGCTAGGCGTCATGGCGGACCAGATGCTGCAGCGTAGAGCCGCCGCGAAACTGGTCGCGCACTGAAGCGAAACGCCGCCCGTCTATTCCCGCAGCCGTTTCGACAGTTCCGGATCGGGAGACTGGCAGTGATCCGCCCGTCCCATGAGCCGGTGGCGATGGTTCGCCATCGATTGATAGACCGCGTCGCGCAGCGGCTTCGGGATGAGCCGGGCGGCCGTGAAAATCCGCCACACCCCGCCGAGCGCGCGGGCGAGTTCGATCAAGGCGTCGCCGCGCAGGAAGACCCGGCCGTCAGATTCGCGGAGAAGAACCATCGTGCCGTCGCCGTCGCCCGCGTGTTTCGTAAATCCCATTTCAGCGGCGAGCTTCCCCTGCAAGGGCGCGAAGTCCACCCGCCGGTGTTTGTCGAAACGCGCGACCCGCCGCACGGACGCCGAGCAGAACGCGCAGTCGCCATCGAAAAAAAGCACCCAACCCATGCGCCGACCTTAAGCTCCAGCAGCTGGAAAAACCAACGCCGGATTTCCAATCCTTGCCAACACCGGAAATTTCGTTAGCTTGTTCAAATGAACGATATCGACCCGCTCAGTTCGCGCATCCAAGACATGCCATACGACCAGCGGCCACGGGAAAAACTCGCGTCGCTCGGCCCCGCCGCCCTGGACAATGCCGAGTTGATGGCGTTGTTCATTTCCACCGGAATGAAAGGCCGCAGCGCGATCGAGATCGGCCGGGAACTGATCGCCAAATACGGATCGATGGCCGCGCTCGGCGGCTTGCCGGTCGCCGAGTTGTCGAAAATCAAAGGCCTCGGCCTGGCGAAAGCCTCGAAACTCGCCGCGGCC
>CAMCCX010000125.1 GCA_945873305.1 Akkermansia muciniphila | reverse complement strand
GGAAATGCCGTGGGCGAACATCAGGATGATGGCGGCGGAACGGGCGAGCGGGTTTTCCGGGAAGGCGATCAGCGCGGCGATGGCGAGGAAGATATAGCCCATGTGCATGACCGAGGAGTTGCCGAGCATCAGGTCGAGGCGCTTTTGGGAGATGGTGACCCAGCCGACCCACAGGATGTTGCCGAGCAGCAGGACGAGCAGGGGAGTGAGCCAGAATTGCAGGCCCTCGGGGACGAGCGGGATGGCGAGGCGGAGCAGGCCGTAGAGGCCGAATTTTTTCAGGACGCCGGCGTGTAGCATGGCGACAGGAGCGGGCGCGCTGGCATAAGCGGGAGCGGCCCACGAGTGGAAAGGAAAAAGTGAAACGAGCGTGCCGAAGCCGACGATGAGCAGCGCGGCGATGCTCTTCTGTGAGGCGGGATCGATGGACCCGGCGGCGGCAACCATTTTCACCATGTCATAAGTGCCGGTGAGATTGGCAAGCCAGACGAGGCCGGCTAGCAGGACGATGGAGCCTAGGCCCAGATAGATGGTGATTTTCCAAGCGGCCTCGCGGCGGTCGCCACGTCCAAGCATGCCGATCATGAGGAAGGTCGGGATGAGGGCGAGTTCGTGAAAGGCGAAGAAGAAGAACAAGTCGGTCGCGGCGAAGGCACCGAGCGCGCCGCCGGAGATGAGGAGTGACGAGCCGTAGTAGAGTTTTTCCTTACCTTCGGGAGCCTTGCCGGAGAGCACTGCGGCGAGGGTGACGATGACGGAAAGCAGCACCATGATGGCGCTCATGCCGCCGGTGGCGCTATCGGTGAAGCCGAAGGCGAGGTTGAGCGCGGGCTTTTCAAGGACGGGCACGGAGAACGACCAGCAGGCGCATTTCCACGAGAACGCGGCGTAGATGCCAAGCGCGAGGTTGACGGTGGCGGTGGCGATGGCAGTGAGCCGGGCCGGCGCGCCGAAGAGGATCGCGATGAACGCGGCGATCGGGAGAAAGACGAGGAGTGCGAGCATGTTGACGGAGTGGCTACTTGACGAAATTCGGAGGAAGCTCTGGCGCGGCAGGCATAAAGCCGCCCGCCATCTCCGGAAAGGCAAAAAACCGGGAAAATCGATGAGATTGCCCGTTAGTTGGTGCTGTTTCAGTCAGCGGCAGAGACAGCCGGAACACATTTTGCGGCGGCGATGAGCGGGGCGGTGAAATCTCGGACGGCCTGGGCGGCGTTGTCCGGGTGGAGTTCGACTTGTTTGACGATGGCGGAGCCGACGATCACGCCGTCGGCGGATTGCGCGACTTCCGCGGCTTGCTCGGGGGTGGTGATGCCGAAGCCGACGCAGATCGGGGTGTCGGTGAACTCGCGGATGGCGGCGACCTGGGCGCCGATGTTGGCGGAGGGCGCGCCGTGGGAGCCGGTGACTCCGGTGCGGGAAAGCAGATAGATGAAGCCTTCGGAGGACTGGGCGAGGATTTTCACGCGCTCCGGCGGGGTGGTCGGGGCGATGAGGCGGATGTGTTTGAGTCCCGCGCCGATGGCGAGGTCCTTGTTGAGGGCGGCTTCGTCGGGCGGGAGGTCGAGCAGCAGGATGCCGTCAGCGCCGGCGGCGGCGGCGTCGTGGTGAAAGGCCTCGAAGCCGTAGGTGAAAATGGGATTCAGATAGGTGAACAGGACGATGGGAGTCTGGTGCGTCTCGCGGAAGCGGCGGATCAGCTCGATGGAGCGGGCGGTGCTCATGCCGGACTTGAGGGCGCGCTCGGCGGCCATCTGGTTGACGATGCCGTCGGCTAACGGGTCTGAAAACGGCAGGCCGAGCTCGATGATGTCGGCTCCGGCGTCGGCGAGGGACTTGATGATTTCCAGCGAGGTTTCGAAATCGGGATCGCCGGCGGCGACGTAGGCGACGAAGGCTTTCTGTTGGGTTTCACGGAGGCGGGCGAAGGTGGAGTCGATGCGGTTTTGCATTTTTTAGATTGTGGGCGACTATGCGTGCTGTTTGGCGAGGCTCTCGCAGGATTTGATGTCGAGCTTGCCGGAGGCGAGGACGGGGATTTCGGTGACGGGGATGATGCGCTTGGGGCACCAGAGCGAGGAGAGGCCTTCGTCTAGCAATTTATAACGAAGGTCGATGCATTCCTGTTCGAGCGCGGGTCCGGCGATGGTGGAGAGAAGGAGGATGGCCTCGCCTTTTTGCTCGTCGGGCACGCCGACGACGGCGATGCGGCGCTCGGCTTCGGAGTCGAGGCCGAGGACTTTGTTGATGGCGGCCTCGACGGTTTCATGGGGCACCATTTCACCGGCGATTTTGGAAAAGCGGGAGATGCGGCCCTCGATGTAGAGGAAGCCGTCGTCATCGACGCGGCCGACGTCGCCGGTGCGGAACCAGCCGTCGGGGGTGAGGACCTCGGCGGATTTTTGGGGCGCACCGAGGTAGCCGGAAAACACGTTAGGACCTTTGAACCAAATGATGCCCTGGCGGTTGATCGGGATTTCCTGGTCGGTGACCGGGTCGGAGATTTTGATGGCGAGGCCTGGCAGCATCTGGCCGACGGAGCCGTTGCGGGAGGAGGGGAGGGCGATGGAATCGCGCTGCGGCAGGGGATCTGGCAGGTTGACGTTGGTGGCCGGGGATGTCTCGGTCAGGCCGTAGCCTTCCTGCGGGCGGATGCCGAATTTTTCCTCGAAGGCGTTGGCGAGCGACTGCGGGAGTTTCTCCGCGCCGGTGACGACGAGCTTGAGCGAGGCGAACTGCGCGGGGTCGATGCGCTTCATGTAGCCGCGCAGGAAAGTGGGGGTGGAGAGGAAGATGTTAACCTGATGGAGGGCGATGAGCTCGGCGAGGCGCTTGGTTTCCAGCGGGCTCGGATAGGTGACGAGGTTGATGCCCTCGATGACGGGAAACCAGAGCGTGACGGTGCAGCCGAACGAGTGGAAAAGCGGCAGGCAGCCGAGGATGGCGGAGTTTTTCGGCAGGTCGAGGCGGGTGCCGAACTGGCAGACGTTGGCTAACACGTTGCGGTGGCTGAGGGCGACGCCCTTGGGCTCGCCCGAGGAGCCGGAGGTGAAGAGCAGCGTGGCTTCGTCGTCGCCGCGGCGCTGGTTCAGGTTGAGCAGGAAGCCGAGGACTTTGGCTGGCAGGATTTTGGAAACGACGGCCCAGGTGACGATCTTCTTCTTGAGGGTGGGGAGGACGCGCTCGATGAAAATCAGGTCGCGGTTAGGCGGCCAGGGAAATGACGAGACCTTGCGGACGAAGGGGTCGGCGGTGATGAAGCGATCGACGTCGGCCTGGCGGATGCAGGACTTGATGGCTTCGTGGCCGGCGGTGAAATTGAGGTTCACCGGGATTTTTCCGGCGAAGAGGACGGCGAGGTTGGCGATGAGTCCGCCTTTGCCGGGAGGCAGGACGATGGCGACGCGCGGCTTTTCGGTTTCCTGGCGGATGAATTTCGAGAGGGCGATGGCGGCGGCGAGGATTTTGTCGAATCGAAGATCGGTGTCGTCCGAGCCATCGAGGATCCGATGTTTCGAGCCGTGTTTTTTGAGTCCTTCGAGGAGCGCCATCGCGAGCGAGCCTTTGAAGAGCGAGCGGCTGCCGTAGGCTTCCTCGGCGGCTTCCAACAGCGCTTGTTGATAGGTGGCGATGCTTGCCTTTTCGGCGGCGACGGGTTTTCCGATGGCGACGACCGCGGAGGGAAGGGCTGATTTGCGCTCGATGCAGAGGCCGGATTCGCGCGGGAAATCGATGGCGACCGGCAGAATCGGCAGGCCGAAGGCGCAGAGGGCTTTCAAATGAGCCGCGGGAATATGGCAGGCGGTGGCGTTGCGGGTGGTGGCGCGGCCGGGGACGAAAATGAGCACGCCGCCGTCGGCGAGGTAGGGTTTGAGCTGGGTTCCAGCGGCTTCGGGCGCGGCGTCGTCGGCGGCGAACATCGCGCCGGAGCCGGATTTTTGCAGGTGGTTGCGGAGGGTGGCGTCGTAGTGGGCGGTTTCCTCGACGAGCCAGGTGATTTTCCGGCCGGCGAAGAGTTTTTCGAAAGAGAGCAGGAGTTCGAAATCAAGGCGGCCGGGAATGACCAGAATGCCCGCCGCAGGGAGGCGCTCTTTGTGAATGATCTGGATGGAAGCCGAAGACATTTGGGAAATGGGGTGAGGTGGACAGGCTCGAAGCCCGCGTCCGCGAGAATTTACGCGGATTTTTCCGGCGGTCGCACGGCAAATTTCCGAAAATCACGCCCGCCGAGGCGATTGGATCGCCCGCCTCTAACCCGGGGTCTGTGGCAGGGTGATGAGGAACTTGGTTTCCCTGCCGGGCACCGAGGTGACGCTGATGGTGCCGCCGTGGGCTTCGATGGCGCGTTTGACGATGGAGAGGCCGAGGCCGGTGCCTTTGATTTCCTGCTGGGAATGATGTTTTTCCACGCGGAAAAAGCGTCGGAAAATGTGTGGCAGATCCGCGCTGGGGATGCCGACGCCGTTGTCGGAAACCCAGATGCGGATGGCGTCGCCGGTCTGTTCGGAACCGATTTCGACGTGCAGCCCGCTGTGGGGATTCTGTTTGAGCGCGTTTTCGACGAGGTTGAAAAGCACCTGCGTCCAATAAAAGCGGTCGCCGTGGATGACGAGTTCCGGGTCCGGCAAGGTGACCGTGATTCCGGCGTTTTGATTTTGGATGACCGATTCGAGGCGTTCGATGACGTCCTTGATGCAAGAGCCGAAACGGAACGGTTCGATTTTCAGCGCGTTCGCCTCGCCGGACTCGAGGCGTGAGATCACGAGCATGTCCTCGACGATGTGGGAGATGCGGTCGGCGTGCCGGCGCATGATCGTTAGAAACCGGCGCGCCATTTGCGGTTCTTCGATCATGTCGTCGTCGAGCAGGTTTTCCAGATAACCGTTAATGATGGCCAGCGGCGTGCGGAGCTCGTGGGAGGCGTTGGCGACGAAATCCTTGCGGACTTGTTCGAGTTGATGTTCGGCAGTCACGTCGCGGATGATGACACGGGTGGTTGTTGAGCCGCCGGGCGGGTTGGAGAGTTGGGCGGCGTCGATGATCCAGGCATTGACGCCGCGGTTTTCGAGATCGCCGCGCGGGGAGGTTTGTTGGGGGAGGACGACGCGGGATTGGACGGGCTCGCCGGTGGCGAGGCAGCGGAGCAGGGCGTCGGCGAGGCGGGGGTCGAGGAAGGCCTCGCCAATCGGACGGTTGAGGAGCTCGCGGGCGCCGAAGAGGGCGCGGGCCGCTTCGTTGGCGAAGCGGATGTTCGCTTCCGCATCGACGAGCACGAAAGCGTCGCCGAGGGCGTCGAGGAGGCGGTTGCGCTCGTCGCGGGCTTGTTGGAGATCGAGAGCGAAACGGAGTTTCAAGGCGTTGACTTCCGCCTCGGATCGCCTGCGCAAACCGCGGTGGCGCAGGGTGAGGATGACCAGCGCGGCAAGCGCCGCAAGGGTGACGGCGATGGAAATCTCGGTGGTCATGCGTCGGTTTTGGCGACGCAATAGCCGATGCCGCGCACGGTTTCAATCCGAGCTCCGTGAGGACCGAGTTTCTGGCGGAGCCGCTTCATGTGGGTGTCGAGCGTGCGGCTGTGGGCGGCGTCGCTGTAGCCCCAGACGCTGCGCAGGAGGTCGTTGCGGTCCTGTGCCTTGCCGGGGCGCTCGCAGAGGAATAACAGCAGTTTGAACTCCGTGGAAGTCAGCTCGGCGGGTTCGTTCTCCAGATAGAATTTCAATGAGTTCTTGTCGAAACGAAACGGGCCGTAGCTGAAATCCACGGTGCCGGGAGGTCCGTCGGCGCGTTTGAGGATGGCTTGGACGCGCAGGATGAGTTCCTTCGGGCTGAAGGGCTTGGTTAGGTAATCGTCGGCGCCGGCTTCGAGGCCCTGGATGCGGTCCTCGGTCTGCGCCCGCGCGGTGAGCATGATGACCGGGGTGTTCGCTGTGCGCGGGTCGCGGCGGAGTTCCCGGAAAACCGCGTAGCCGTCGCGGCCGGGCAGCATGAGGTCGAGGAGGATCAGGTCCGGCCGTTCGCGGAGGGCGAGCTCGGTGCCCTCGATGCCGTCATGGGCCTTGAGGATTTCATAGCCCGCTCGCTGGAGGTTGAAGCCGATCAGGTCGGCGATGTCGCGTTCATCCTCAACGATTAGAATTCGATGCATTGCGTGGACAAGGTAGAGGCCTGATTCGCAGTGCATGAACCCATCGATTGTGACGATTTGGTCACAATAGGTCCTTGCTGACGTAGCTTCCGGCCTGGGTCGTGCGGGCGATGCCGATTTTCACGCCGGCTTCGAGGGAGGTGTTGACGCCGGTGCGGACGCCGTCCCCAAGGATCGCGCCGAGCTTGAGGCGGCCGGTGTTGACGGGTTTGCCCTGGATCATGGACACGTGGTGGCGGCCGTCGTGGCGGTGGTTTTCAGTGCAGGTTCCCGCGCCGAGCGTCACGTGGGTGCCGATGATCGAGTCGCCGACGTAGCACTGCCGGGAAATGTAGGTGTTGTTATAAATGATCGAGTTTTTCACTTCGGCGCCGTTTCCGACGTAGCAATTCGCGCCGATGCTGGTGGCGCCGCGGATGTAGGCGTTCGGCCCGATCTGGCTGTTCGGGCCGATGACCCCGGGGCCTTCGATGACCGTGCCGGGAAGGATGCGCGAGCCATTGCCGAGGCGGATGCAACCGCTCAGACTGGCCAGCGGACTGACGTCGCCGAGCAGCGAGGTTTCGTCCATCAGGCCGAGAACTTCCTCGTTCATGCGCAGCAGATCCCACGGGTAAATGACCGGAAAGCAGTTGGCGTCGGTGACGATTTTATCGACGCATTCCTCGGCTTTGTCGGAGCCTTTCCAA
>CAMCCX010000124.1 GCA_945873305.1 Akkermansia muciniphila | reverse complement strand
GAGGATCATTTTTTTCTGGAAAGACAACCACGCCCACCAAGTCCAAATCGCCGATTACCACTGAACTCTCATGAAAACCATGCCTCTTCCCAACGCCTTTGCCGAGACACTTCGCGAGACCCTTGATGAGTGGCCCTCCACCCAGAAAGAGATCGCCAAGGCCACCGGCATCCTTGCCTCCCACCTCTCCGAAATGAAGTCCGGTCGCCGCCGTTGCACGCCGGAATACGACCTCCGCTTGTCCCGCTTCTTCGGCATGGAAGAGGGTTTCTGGATGCGGCTCCAGCTTCACTACGAAATGCAGCGCGTCCGGATCGAACTTGGTCACCGCATCGACATGGAAGTGCAACCGGCTGCCTGAGCCGGGTGGAACATCCGCACCCGCGCTGCGTGGCTGTGGCGTCTCGCCGCAGACCGTCTCCGGAGCTTCTCGCTCCGAGTCTTCTTCTAAAACGGCGAGCTTCCCACCAACTCCTCGATTTCTCTCTCCCCCGCACGGGCCTCCGCTTTTAAATCCTCGATCTCTTTCTCCAGTTCCTCTTGCTGCGCGGCGGCGATGGTGTCGATCACGGCGGCGTCTTTCTCGGCGAATAGGAAGACTTCGTAATCCGGGCTGGCGCGGAGGGTGTCGAGGGTTTCGATGAGTTCGAGGATTCTGGCTTGGAGATGCTCGTAGAGGGAGCGGAGTTCCATGAGGGTAATAAAGACAGGGCACCGAACAAGCGCGAGCGCACCGAGTCCACCTTGGATTTCTCCACGCCGTAATCCAGCTCCAGATCGGCGAGGCGGCTGCGGGCGGCCTCGATGAGTCGTTGGTAATGCTCCCGCCCCGGATGCCGGAAAACCACCAGTCCGCCGCCTCTTCAATTTCAGCATCTCAGCGTTTCAGAATTTCAGCTTTTACCCACTTGAACTCCGCTCGTTCGTGGACTCCGCCAACCACTCCAGCCACGATCTCAGCTCCGCATCCTCTCACGCCTCCTGATTGGTTGATCCGAATGCTGTTAGTCGGGGCTGACGCCATCGTTGAGATTTGCGTTGATTTTAATAGGTTACATTGTATCCCTTCGTTTGTGACGCTGACTTTCATCGAAACACCCGTCTTCTCCCGGCAACTTGCCGAGTGCGTTGACGACGAGGAATTCCGGGCGTTTCAGAATGAACTGCTCAGGAATCCGGAGCAGGGCGACCTTCTCGTCGGATGCCGGGGCCTGCGCAAAGCCCGCATGGCACTACCGGCCAGAGGGAAAAGCGGAGGCGCGCGCGTCATCTACCTGTATCTTCCAGACGCTCACGTCCTTTACCTTTTCCTGCTCTTCAAAAAATCGGACACCGCCAACCTAAGCAAAGCCCAGCGCAACCAACTCGGCTCCCTCGCCGAACAAATCAAATCCTGCCATGCACAAAAAAAACAAAATCCCTGATTTCAGCTTCGACGAACTCCTTACCAGCATGCAACAGGGCGCGGATCACGCCGCCGGAAAAATCACCGCGCGCACGCATCAACTCACGGCGCGTGCCGAGGCCATGTCCGCCAGTGAAATCGCCGCAATCCGCCAACACATGAACGTCAGCCAAGCCGTCTTCGCCGATCTTCTCAACGTCCCCAAAGCGACCGCTGTCTCATGGGAACGTGGCCTGCGCTCGCCATCCGGTGCCGCTGTGCGCCTCTTGCAAATTGCGAAGAACCGCCCCAAAGCCCTCTTGGAAACAGCGGCCCATCCATGATTTTCAGCAAGAAGTGAGACCGCTTCAAAACGGCACCTCTCCCGCCAGTTCCCGCGCCTGCTCCGCCACCCGCTCCGCGTGGCTGTGGCGTCTCGCTTCCAGTCTTTCTCTAAAAAGGCAAGCTTCCCACCAACTCCTCAATCTCTTCTTCCCTCGCACGGGCCTCGTCCTGCAAGGTGGCGAGCTCCTGCTCCAACTCCTCCCGGTGCGCTGCGGCGATCCCGCGCTTCCTGACTGCTTGGCCCCGGATGCTTGTTAGTCGGGACTGACGCTTTCGAGACTCTTTCGATTCGCATCGGGCATTCGCGCGCTGGCTTCGGGGAAACCGAGCGGAAACCGAGGGGAATGCCGTTATTCGCGGCGCAGTTCACGTTCTGCGCCAGAGCGCCACCGCTCCAGCCGCCACCGTCAGACCAATATCTTCTGAACCACATGCCCGTGGACATCCGTGAGGCGGAAGTCGCGGCCTTGGAAACGGTGTGTGAGGCGGGTGTGGTCGATTCCTAACAAGTGAAGGGCGGTGGCGTTGAGATCGTGGATGTGGACGGGGTCTTTCACGATGTTGTAGCTGAAGTCGTCGGTCTCGCCGAGCACGTGGCCGCGCTTGATGCCGGCTCCTGCCATCCAGATGCTGAAGCAGCGCGGATGGTGGTCGCGGCCGTAGTTGTCGGCAGTGAGTTTTCCCTGGGAGAATACGGTGCGTCCGAACTCGCCGCCCCAGATGACGAGGGTGTCTTCTAACATCCCGCGCTCTTTCAGCTCCATGAGCAGGGCGGCGGTGGGCTGGTCGGTGTCGTAACACTGGCTCTTGATGCCGGAGGGCAGGTTTTCGTGCTGATCCCAGCCGCGATGGTAGAGCTGGATGAAGCGCACGCCGCGCTCGGCGAGGCGGCGGGCGAGGATGCAGTTCGCGGCGAAGCTTCCGGCTTTTTTCGATTCCGGGCCGTAGGCCTCGAAGACTTTTTCAGGCTCCTTGGAAATGTCGGAAAGCTCGGGCACGCTGGCCTGCATGCGGAAGGCCATTTCGAACTGATCGATGCGGTTCTGCGTTTCCGGATCCTGATAATCGTTGAGAGTGATATGGTTCAACTCTCCGAGATCATCGAGCATCGCGCGGCGGCGCGCGGTGGTGACACCCGGAGGATCGTTGAGGAAAAGCACCGGATCCTTGCCGGAGTTGAAGCGCACGCCCTGGTATTTCGCGGGGAGGAAACCGGATCCCCACATCCGCTCGTGGAGCGGCTGTGCGTTGGTTGATCCACTGGGGCGGGAGACCATGGCCACGAAGGAGGGCATGTTTTCGTTCATCGTGCCGAGGCCGTAAGAAACCCACGCGCCCAAGGAGGGACGCCCGCCGTTCATGTGGCCGGTCTGCAACAGGGTCATCGCGGGGTCGTGGTTGATCGCCTCGGTGTGCATGGAACGGATCACGCAGATCTCATCGGCGAGCTTCGCGGTGTGCGGAAGCAGTTCACTGAGCCACATGCCGCTCTGGCCGTGTTGGGAAAATTTGTAAACCGACGGCGCAATCGGCAGCCGACCCTGTCCCGAGGTGAAGCCGGTGAGGCGTTGGTCGCCGCGGACGGAAGCCGGCAGGTCCTTGTCGAACATCGCGGCAAGACCGGGCTTGTAATCGAAAGTCTCCAATTGCGAAGGCGCACCTGCCTGCGTGAGCCAGATGACGCGCTTTGCCTTCGGCGCGAAATGCGGCAAAGGGGAGCCGCTCGTGGAATTTGCCGCGAATAGACGCGGGTTGAGCAGCGAGGCAAGAGCCGCCGAGCCGATGCCCAGGCTGGCTTTCCCGAGAAACTGGCGGCGGGTGACGTTGAGCGGATCAAAAGGGTGCATGTCGTTCAGGGCTTGGTGACGGTTTCATCCATACAGAGAATCGTGCCCGCCACGCTGGCCAGCGCCGCGAGTTCGGCGGGATCGTATTTCGGGTCGGCGGGTTTGGTGCCGACCGCGAGCAGGCCTTTCGCGGCCTCCGGATCGGCTCGGAAATCGGCGAGTGAGCGCTGGTGCGCGCGTTCGAGGATGGTCATTTCGGCCGGGCGCGGGGCGCGGGCGAGTGCGGTGCGGAACCCGAACGCCAAGCGTTGCGGGGTGTCGGCGGAGCTTTCCATCATCCTCACGGCGAGGAAACGGCTGGCCTCCACGTAGGTCGGATCGTTCATCAGATTTAGCGCCTGAAGCGGGGTGTTGCTGCGTGGGCGCTGGATGGCGCAAACTTCTCGGAACGGGGTGCCGAAGGAGAGCATGGCGGGGTGCGGCACGGAGCGCTTCCAATACGTGTAGAGGCTGCGGCGGAAAAGGTCTTCGCCGGTGCCGGGCACGTAGGTATCGGTGGTGCCGCCGCCGGTGAGCTGCTCGTAAATGCCAGGCGGGTGATAGGGCTTCACCGACGGGCCGCCGAGTTTGTTTGCCAGCAGCCCGCTGACGGCGAGCGCTTGGTCGCGGATGAACTCGCCCATCAAACGGTTCCGTCCGCTGCGGGCGAGCAGGCGGTTTTCCGGATCGTTCTCCACCAGCTCCGGGGTGAACGCGGCACCCTGCCGGTAGGTGGCGCTGGTGACCATCAATTTCATGAGGCGCTTCACGTCCCAACCCTTCGCGGTGAAATCCATGGCCAGCCAATCGAGCAGCTCGGGATGCGACGGCGATTGTCCCTGCGAGCCGAAGTCCTCGCTGGTTTTCACGAGGCCGTATCCGAATACCTGCTGCCAGAAACGATTCACCGTCACCCGCGCGGTGAGCGGGTTCTCCGGGGAAACGAGCCATTTCGCAAGGCCCAGGCGGTTCCGAGGAAGGTCGGCGGCCATCGGCGGCAGCACGGCGGGCGTAGCGGGCTCGACCTTTTCGGCGGGCTGGTTGAAAGCGCCGCGCGTGAGGACGAAGGTCGGCCTCGGCTGAGGCATCTCCGCCATGACGAGGGTGGTGGGGATGGTGAGTTCCAGTTCTCCGATTTTTTTCTTCAGCGCCGCGATCTGATCCGCAGCCTGCGAGTTCGCGGTCGCCAGCTGGCTGGCTACAGTCGCTGCGGGAGACGGGGCATCGGTGAGCGCCAGGCGAAAATGTCCAATCGTATGTTTGTTGCCGTTGGGTAAACTGAAATCGAGGGAGATGGTCACTGTGGCACCCGGCTCCACGGTGATAGGGGTATCCAGGGCGAAGACCGCCGTGTGCGGCTTGCCGATTTCGGGGTGGATTGCCCAGCCGCTGTTCACATCGGCATCGATGGTATTGGCGACAGGAAAATCCTTCTGGCTGAAAACAGCCACGGCGGCATTGAAATCCACGGATCGGACGGGCGCAGCCGGTGAGTTCACAGTCATGCGGACATCCGTCAGCACAAAATTCCCATCGTCGGCACGTCCAGGGCCGCGGGCTGGCAATGAATCGTGATTCAGCGCCTCCAAGCGGATCGCGGAGATGGCTCCCAAAGTGGCCGGGGCGGTGAGCGTGAAAGTCTCCTTGGCCGGATTCTCACCGCTGGCGAGAACGGCTCCATCCGGCTGGATCGTCAACGTGGCACCGCTGGCCGACTGAAGTGCGGTTGGGGCGAGGGGTGTCCAGGCAACCGCCGATGAGGACGGATTTTGCGGTGCCTTGGCGGCTTCGGCGCTGGCATTTTCGAGCTGCAACATTTCCGCACGGAGCTTCGCGATCTCCGCCTCGATCTCCGGCGCGGGCAGCTTGATCTGCGGTGGGCTGTTGACCCGGATCGACGCGCCATAATTGCCTGCTCCGAGCTCCGAGACGTTGTTGAAAAACGCCTTCATCGAGTAGAAATCGCGCGCCGTGAGAGGGTCGTATTTGTGGTCGTGGCAGCGGCAGCAGTTGAGAGTCTGCGCGAGCCAGACGGCAACCGTGGTTTCGGCACGGTCGGAGGCATATTCGTTGAGGAACTCCTCGGGGTCGATCGCACCCTCCTCGTTCAGCATGGTGTTGCGGCTGAACCCCGTGGCGATGAGCTGGTCCAACGTCGGATTTGGCAAGAGGTCGCCGGCGAGCTGTTCGATGGTAAATTGGTCGAATGGCAGGTTGCGGTTGAAAGCGCCGATCACCCAATCGCGCCACGCCCAGATTTCGCGGTCGCGATCAACTTGGAATCCGTTCGTGTCCGCATAGCGCGCTGAATCCAGCCAATCCACCGCCATCCGCTCGCCGTAGTGCGGCGAGGCCAGCAGGCGATCCACGACTTTTTCGTAGGCGTCCGGCGAGGTGTCGGCGAGAAAGGCGTCGATCTCCGGCAGGGTCGGCGGCAGGCCGGTGAGGTCGAGCGTGACCCGGCGGATCAACGCTTCCTTGCCTGCCTCGGGCGAGGGCTTGAGGCCTTTTTCCTCCAAATGGGCTAGAACGAACTGGTCGGTGGGATTGCGCGGCCAATCCGCCTGTTTCACCGCAGGCACCGCGGCCGCGGCGGGCGGCACGAAGGACCAGTGCCTCTCATAAGGCGCGCCCTGCTCGATCCACAGCCGCAGCTTTTCCTTCTGATCCCTGGTGATCTTCTTATGCGTGTCCGGCGGCGGCATGACCTCGTCCTCGTCGGCGCTGTGGATGCGCCTCCATAGCTCGGACTTTTCCACATCCCCCGGCACGATGGCGATCACACCGTCGTTGTCCGCCGTGGCTCCCTCGAACGTATCGAGCCGCAAGCCCGCCTCGCGTTTCTTGGGATCGAAGCCGTGGCAGGCGAAGCAGTTGTCGGAAAGGATCGGCCGGATCTCACTGTTGAAGGAAATTTTCACCGGCTCCTTGACCACCGGTGCCGCGAGCTCTTCAGCGGGTGCCAGCGAACTCGAAACTGTTGAAGACGAGGGATCGCAGCCCACCAAGAGGCCGGTCACGAGAAGGCCAAGCGCGGCGAGAGAGCGGCGAGAGAGCGGCGAGAGAGCGGCGAGAGAGCGGGAAGGACTCTTGATGCATCATGCATATAGAGGGGTATAAGCCGGGGCGGTGGCCGCGCAAACTTTTTCGGGGGTGTCATAATTTTTGTGTAAGTGCTTTCCGCTGATGTGCCCCATCACCAGAACCAGCACATCCAATGAGACCGAAAATCAGCAACGCGCTCCTCGACGAGCTACTCAAAAACTACAGCCAGCCCGGCGACCTGCTCGGCC
>CAMCCX010000123.1 GCA_945873305.1 Akkermansia muciniphila | reverse complement strand
AGCGGAACGGCGTCTGCTCGACCTATCTCGCCGACCTCGTGAAAACGGGCGATCCCGTGCAAGTCTTCGTCCAGCCGAACAAGAATTTCCGCCTGCCCGCCGATGGTTCCACCCCGATCATCATGGTCGGCCCCGGCACCGGTATCGCCCCGTTCCGCGCCTTCGTCGAGCATCGCGCGGCGCTCGGCAGCCCCGGCAAGAACTGGCTGTTCTTCGGCGACCAGCATTATACCTACGACTTCCTCTATCAACTGGAGTGGCAGGAGCATCTCAAGGAGGGCGCGCTCACCCGGCTCGACCTCGCGTTCTCCCGGGACCAGCCGGAGAAAGTCTATGTCCAGCACCGGATGCTCCAGCAGGCCAAGGATCTCTATCAGTGGATCGAGGAAGGCGCGCACTTCTATGTCTGCGGCGAGGCCGCCCGCATGGCCCACGACGTCCATGAAACGTTGATCTCGATCGTGGAAACCCAGGCCGGCATTTCACGCGAGGCTGCCGAGGCCTACGTCGAGAACCTCAAGAAAACCAAACGCTATCAACGCGACGTTTACTAAACTTTAAAATTTCCATCATCATGAGTGACAAGAAACTCTCCGCGAACGAATACATCAAGATCGACAGCAACTACCTGCGCGGCACGATCGCCGACGGGCTTGCCGACCTTTCCACCGGCTCGATGTGCGAGGATGACCAGCAGCTGCTGAAATTCCACGGAACCTATCAACAGGACGACCGCGACATCCGCGCCGGCCGCCGCAAGCACAAGCTGGAGAAGGCGTTTTCCTTCATGATCCGCATCCGCGTGCCGGGCGGTGTCGCCACCCCGCACCAGTGGTTGGAGACGGACCGTCTCGCCACGCAATTCGCGAACGGCACCATCAAACTCACCACGCGGCAGGCGTTCCAGTTCCACGGCATCATCAAGAGCAATCTCAAGCGCACCATCGCCGAGATCAACCAGACCGCCATGGACACCATCGCCGCCTGCGGCGACGTGAACCGCAACGTGATGTGCAATCCGAACCCGCATCTATCCAGCATTCACGCGCAGGCGTTGAAGGCGGCGGAGGACATTTCCGCCCACCTCACGCCGCAGACCCGCGCCTATCACGAGATCTGGCTGGATGGCGAAAAAGTGGAATCGACCGAGGAGGACTTCGAGCCGATCTACGGCAAGACCTATCTGCCGCGGAAGTTCAAGATCACCATCGCGGTGCCGCCGTCTAACGATGTCGATATCTACGCGAACTGCCTTTCCTTCATCGCCATCGTGGAGAACGGCGAGCTGGTCGGCTACAACGTCGCTGTCGGCGGCGGCATGGGCTCGACGCACGGCAACGAAGCCACCTATCCGCGGATCGCGGACGTGATCGGCTTCTGCACGCCGGAGCAAGTCGTGGACGTCGCGGAAAAGGTCGTGCTCGTGCAGCGCGATTTCGGCGACCGCACGGACCGCAAGCACTCGCGTTTCAAGTATACCGTGGACGATTACGGTCCGGCTTGGATTCTCGCCAAGATCAACGAATACCTCGGCTACGAACTTGGCACCGTCCGTGATTTCAAGTTCGAGGACAACGGCGACCGCTACGGCTGGGTCGAGGATGCCAATGGCAATTCCCACCTCACGCTCTTCATCGCCGGCGGCCGGGTGCTCGACACGCCGAGCTATCCGATGCGCAGCGGGCTTCGCGAGATCGCGAAAATCCACGACGGCGACTTCCGTCTCACGGCCAACCAGAATCTAATCATCGCGAATGTTTCTCCCGCCAAGCGCCCGGAGATCGAGAAACTGCTCGCGGAATACGGCATCAAGGACAGCCACCTGAAGAGCGCGCTGCGCCTCAACTCGATGGCCTGCGTCGCCCTTCCAACTTGCGGGCTCTCGCTCGCTGAAGCCGAGCGCTATCTACCGGACCTCATCACCGAGCTTGAGGAATCCCTCGAGGAAAACGGCTTGCGCCACGACGCCATCACCATCCGCATGACCGGTTGCCCGAACGGTTGCGCCCGCCCGTTCATCGCCGAGATCGGCTTCGTCGGCCGCGGTCCGTCCGCTTACAACGTCTATCTGGGCGGCGGCTTCGCGGGCCAGCGCTTGTCGAAGCTCTACCGGGAAAACGTCCCGGCCGAGAAAATCAAGCCGTTGCTCGCGCCGATTTTCCAAAGCTACGCCAAGGAGCGGAATGACGGCGAGCGCTTCGGCGATTTCTGCATCCGCACCGGCCATGTGGCCGAGACCATCCAAGGCCCGGATTTCCACAAGAATTTGAAGCCCGAGGCGCTCGCCAAGGCCTGATAAATTTCTCCCCAATCATGGCCGCCTTGAAATTCCAACCGCCCGCAGGGGTTTCCGCGGACATCGACGCCGCGGAGCTTTCCGCCGCCCTCGCGCCATTGCGCGCGGGAGAGCGGCTGCGTTTGCTCTACGAACAACTCGGCGACCGGCTCGTCGCATCTACCAGCTTCGGCCTTCAGGCGGCGGTGATGCTGCGGCTGATTCACGAATACGCGCCGAAGATTCCGGTCGTCTTCATCGACACCGGGTTCCTGTTTCCCGAGACCTATCAGTATGCCGAGACGCTCACCTCGATGTTCGACCTCGACCTGCGGACCTATCATCCGGCGGTGTCCGCCGCGCGGATGCAGGCGGTGTGGGGAAACCTCTGGGAAAACGGCAAGGACGGCGCGGACCGGTACGGCCTGATCACCAAGATCGAGCCGATGAACCGCGCGCTGCGGGAAACCGGTGCCGACGTCTGGCTCAGCGGTCTCCGCCGCTCGCAATCGCAAACGCGGGTGGACCGGCCGTTCGTAGAGCAGCAGAAGAGGACCGTGAAGGCCTATCCGATTCTGGACTGGGCGGACGCGCAGGTGGATCTCTATTTCCATCAGAACGGAATCCCGCGTCATCCGCTCGCCGAGAAAGGCTACGTCACCATGGGCGACTGGCACAGCACGCGGCCCGCCGAGGACGGCGATTCGGAATCCACCCGCTTCAACGGTGAGAAATACGAATGCGGACTTCACCTTGACTCAGGCACTCCGGATTTCCAGATTTGAAAGTGTCCCGACTGTCTCAGTCGGGAGCAGAGCATTTAGATCTGGCTGAGACAGCCGGGACACATTTTCCCCAAAACTCCACCATCATGAACATCGCCGAAAACATGGTTGCCACTGTTGGCAACACTCCCCTGATCCGCCTCAACCACATCACCGCCGGACTCGACGCCGAGATCTGCGTGAAGGCTGAGTTTTTCAACCCGCTTTTCAGCGTCAAGGACCGCATCGGCAAGGCGATGATCGAAGCCGCCGAGAAGGACGGATCGCTCAAGCCCGGCGGTCTGATCATCGAGCCGACCTCCGGAAACACCGGCATCGCGCTGGCATTCATCGCGCGTTCGAAAGGCTACCGCTGCATCCTGACCATGCCGGAAAGCATGTCGATCGAGCGCCGCGTGCTGCTGCGTTTGCTCGGTGCGGAAATCGTCCTAACGCCGCGCGCCCGCGGCATGAACGGAGCCATCGCGATGGCGAAGAAGCTTCTCGAAGAGCACGGCGAGGGTTCGTTCGGCCCCGGCCAGTTCGACAATCCGGCCAACCCGCAGGTCCACCGCGAGACGACCGCCGAGGAAATCTGGCGCGACACTGACGGCCAGGTGGACGCGTTCGTCGCCGGAGTCGGCACGGGCGGGACGTTGACCGGAGTCGGCGAGGTTTTGAAATCGCGCGGCACTGCCAGAATCTTCGCGGTCGAGCCAGCCGCCAGTCCGGTGATCTCCGGCGGTGCGCCGGGTCCACACATGATCCAGGGCATCGGTGCGGGCTTCATTCCGAAAAACCTCAATGTTTCCATCATCGACGAGACCATCCTGGTTTCCAACGAGGATGCCATCGCCACCGCGCAAGCCCTGGCGCAGCTCGAAGGTTTGCCAGCCGGGATTTCCACCGGTGCGAACGTCTGGGCCGCGATGCAAGTCGCCAAACGGCCGGAATTCAAAGGCAAGCGCATCGTCACCGTTGGCTGCTCGTCCACCGAGCGCTACCTCTCGACCGCGCTCGCCGAGAAAGTCCGGGAAGAGGTTTCTAACCTTCCGGTTCACGAAATTTAAGCAGAGCCGGGGAATTTCCGGCCATTACTGAGAGCAAGCTTGCAGTCCGCCATCCTGATAGCCCAGGGTGGCGGCGTGACAGACACCATGGAAAGCGCCCGCCGATGGAGTGGTTATGTTTGCCCGGATTGCCGGTTCGTGTTTCGCGTGCCGAGGGATCATGACGGGAGGGGCATTCTCTGTCCGAGTTGCCGGCGGATGCTGAGAATTCCCGCATCGCTCGACATCGTCCCGCCATTGCTCGCTCCGAGGCGGGCGGCTGATGAATCCGCTAGCAAATCGAAATCACGCGGATCGAAGAACCGCCGCCGCAAGAAGGTCGGCAGCGCGGAGGATTTCGCATGGGAGGAGGAGCCCAAATCATCCCGGGCGGGAAATGCCGGGAAGGACCAGACCGGGCTGTTACTGATCGGCGGCGTCGCCTTGTTAGTTCTCATCGGTGCCGGGGTTTTTCTGGCGATGAACGGCGGAATCAAGCCGATTACCCGCTCACCGGGTCAAGTGGCCGATCCGGCTGCCGTAGTGAGCAATCCCGTCACTCCGCCCGCGGCCCAGCGCAGCGAGGCGGCGTTATTGAGCGAGGCGGAGTCCATGGCGCGGAAATTTTTGGAAGCGACAATGGTGGAGGAGCTACTGCCTCTCGTCCGTCATCCCGAGGTGGCAGAAGCCCGCATGCGCGGCTTTTATCCGGGAGGGAAAATCGAGGCGCCCGGCATGCAGCCGCTAGATCCGGGCGCGGTGCTCTCAATTAGAGCCAATCTGGTCTCGCTCGCTGTCAGAACCCGTGATTTCGAGGATAAATCGCTCGCTTTCATCGATACCCCGCAAGGTTTGAAGATCGACTGGGAAAGCTGGGCCGGCTGGTCGGAGATTTCCTGGAAAGAGTTCATGGCGACCAAGCCGACTAGCGGCCACGTCTTCCGCGTCATTTTAGCTCCGGTTGATTATTATAACTTCGAATTCACCGACGATCAAAAATGGCAATCCTATCGCCTGGAGTCGCCCGACCATGAACATTCGCTTTATGCCTATGCCGAGAAAGGCACCGTTCTGAACGGGAGAATCCATGCTGAGAAGGACACCAAAAGCGTCAACTTGATGTTGTCTCTGAAGTTCCCGGCCGGTGCGAAGTCCAGCAATCAGGTGGAGATCGAGCGCTTCGTGGCCGAGGGCTGGGTGGAGGAGGACGCGCCATGACGCCGACGGCGTACGACAAGGCGCTGGAGTTGAACCTCGACCCGGTCATTTACGGCACGTTCGCCGAGATCGGCGCCGGCCAGGAAACGGCCAACTGGTTTTTCCGCGCGTCCGGCAGCGCGGGTCTCGTGGCGAAGACGATTTCCGCCTACGACATGACGATGAGCGATGCCATTTACGGCCGTGCCGACCGCTACGTGTCGGCAAGCCGGCTCGGCGCGATGCTGGATCATGAATACTCGATCCTGCTAGAGCGCCTCGCTCCCAAGCGCGGCAAGGAGACCACTTTCTTCTCGTTCTGCAACACCGTGCGCGCCCGTGGCTGGCAGGACAGCGGCGAATGCCACGGCTGGCTCGGATTGCGCTTCCAGATGAAACCTGGGGATCCACCGTCCGACATCACGCTTCACGTTAGGTTGTTGGACGCCGGTTCGATCGGGCAAATGGAAGCCCTGGGCATCATCGGCGTGAACCTGATTCACTCGGCATTCCGCCACCGCGGGCATTTGAAAAAGTTCGTGGAGTCGCTGTTGGACAATCTGGCCCCCGGGCGGGTGGAGGTGGATTTGTTGAAATTCACCGGCCACGGCTACGGCTTTTTCGACAACCGCCTGTGCGCCCTTCAACTGGTCGAAAGCGGCCTGACAGACGCGACGATGTTCCTTCCTAACGGCGAAGTCGTGCAACCCGCCGAGGCGCTTTACGGCCACCCGGTGCTGCTGCTGCGCGGGAGCTTCGACCCGGTGATGAACGTCCATCTTGAAATGCTGGAAGAGGCCCGCGAGAGTTTCGGCCGCTCGGTGAGTGCGGCGGACCGTGATTCGGCCATCGAGCTGTGTGAAATCTCGATGCACAACCTACTGCGCGACCGCGGAGTCGATCCTGTCGATTTCCTGGACCGTGCGGACGCGCTCCAAGCGCTCGGGAAAACCGTGCTGCTCTCCCGCTGCGCGGAGTTTCACCGGATCGCGGCGTTTCTCCACCGCTATACCAGCAAGCCCATCGGCATCCTTCTCAGCATCGGTTTGCTCAACGAACTGTTCAAACCGAAGTGGTCGGAAAATCTGGCAGGCGGCTTGTTGGAATCCTTCGGTCGCTTGTTCAAGAAAGGCGTCACGCTCTATGTCTTTCCATGGAGGAACCGCCGCACCGGCGAACTCGTCACTGCGGAAACCTTCCTCGCTCCCGCGGACAGCGTGCATCTCTACCAGCACTTCCTTGCGAACCGGCGAATCCAGGGCATTTCCTGTGATGACGACCAGTTGCTGGATTACACCGGCCGCGACGTCTGCCGGATGATCCGTTCCAACGACGTCCGCTGGCACGAATTGGTCCCCGAGGTGGCATGGACGATGGCCGAGCGCCACGCCCGGCTCACGGAGTCCTGATGCGCGGGCTCACTCGGTGGCCGCATCGATCTTGGTGCCGTGAAGATGCGAGGGCGTCTTGAGTAAGTCGAAATCCGAGCCGCAATACATGCAGCGGAAGGTCTGTGTGGCGATGATCGAAAGCGTGGCGCTCACTCCGTGGCTGAAGGGGAAAAGGCGCTTGGCCCGTGAGTGCGGACGGGCTCCCGAGTTGAGAAGCGGGGTCCCTTTGCAAAGCGGGCAATGCGCCGCACGTCGTTTGAAAAAAGCGATCATCCATGTCACCACGCTCAATCCGATCCCGCCCAGAATCAAGTTTCTCGGGGAAATTTTTCTTTCCGTTAAATTGTTAAAATCTCAGCAGGCTGGCTGATGGACATTCGATAGGAGAATCCGATCTCACCTGCAAGCTCCGAATGCACTCCCGCGCTGGGAAGGGCCGGTGGAG
>CAMCCX010000122.1 GCA_945873305.1 Akkermansia muciniphila | reverse complement strand
ATCCGGCAGCATTGGAGCATCGAGAACAGCTGCCACTGGGTCCTGGACACCGCCTTCCGCGAAGACCACAACCAAACCTACATCGGGCATGCCGCCAAAAACCTCGGAGCCTTGCGCCGGATTGTCCTCAACCTGCTCAAAATCGATCTATCCGACACCCGCAGCCTGCCGAAGAAGCGCCGCCGCGCCATGCTCGACCTCAACTACCGCAATTCTTTGCTCTCCCTAGCTTGATCGTCGTGAGGTCCACGGGATGATTCAGAACTCGATTTCCAAACAATTCACCTCCAAGGGCATGGCTTACGGCCGTGGCGACTCCGACCTCGTCGTCGCCTACATGGTTGTCTATCAGGAGCCCGGCATGACTTCGAGCTACGAGACATACTTCGGCTACGGCCGCGACGCGAATCAGATCTCCGACCTCGCCCACACCCGCGGCGCGCTTGAGAACCAGCGTCCGGATTATTTCCGCCAGGCCGGCGTCATCATCGACGTGATCGACAGCCGCACCAACAAGCTGGTCTATCGGAACTTCGCCAAGGGCGACGTGATCAAGGGCGCGTCTTCCGGCACCCGTGCCGCCCGGATCGACGCCGCGGTGGCCCAGGCGCTCGCGCCGTTCTTCGGCGGAAACTGAAGCCGCCCCGCGCCGATGTTCAAGCTGCTGCTGTTCCTCTTCCTGTTGGTTTCGGCCTGCGTCGCGATTCACGGCATCGGGATGATGCTCGGCATCCGCTGGCTCGGCCGCTCGTGGCCGCGGCAGGGCTCGCCTTTCAGGCTCGCGCGGACGTTCTGGCTGCTGGTCCGCGTGGTTTACGGCCTGCTCGTGCTGCACCTGCTTCAAATCACGGTGTGGGCGGCGTTCTATCAACTCGACGGCTGCTTCCCGGATTTCGCCACCTCGTTTTACTATTCCGCCACGAGCTATTCCACCGTGGGCTACGGCGACGTGGTCCTGTCGCGCGAATGGCGCATCCTCGGAGCGGTGGAGGCCGTCACCGGCGTGATCATGTTCGGCTGGAGCACCGGCGTCCTCTTCACCATCGTCCACCACTTGCACGCGCATTGCTTCCGGCTGCGGCCCGATCCCCATGAGTGAGCAAAAACCCGTTCCCGGCCGTCAGACCTATCGCCGCCTTCTATCATCGGTGGCGCTGTTCCTGAAGTCCCCCGCCGGCGGCAAGGCGCGCTGGCTGCTCGCCGCCCTGCTGCTGCTGATGGTCGGCATCAACGGGATGAACGTCGCGAACAGCTTTGTCGGGCGGTATTTCATGTCGTCCATCGAGCGCCGCGACTCCGACGGCTTCGTCCGCTTCGCCTGGCTGTATGTCGGCGTCTTCGGCGGATCGGTCCTCGTCGGCGTGCTCTTCCGGTTCACCGAGGAGCGCCTCGGCCTGTTATGGCGGGACTGGCTGACACGCCGCATCACCTCGCTTTACATCGACCAGCGGATCTACCTGAACCTAACCGGCGATGACGCCATCAGCCATCCGGACCAGCGCATGACCGAGGACGTCCGCCAGCTTACCACTTCCACCCTCTCATTCCTGCTGATGATCCTGAACGGCACGATGACGGTGCTGTCGTTTTCCGGCGTCTTGTGGACCATCAGCCCGAAGTTGTTCACCGTCGCCGTGCTTTACGCCATCGCGGGCTCGGCGCTCACGATCCTGCTGGGCCGGCCGCTCATCCGCCTCAACTACCGCCAGGCGGACCGCGAGGCTGACTTCCGCTCCGAGCTCATCCACACCCGCACCAACGCCGACGGCATCGCGCTTTCCGGAATAGAAGCGGACATCCGCGAGCGCCTGCTGGACCGCATCGACGGGCTTGTCGGAAATCTCCGGCACATCATCTCGGTGAACCGCAACCTGAGTTTTTTCACCTCCGGATACAACTATCTGATTCAGCTGATACCGGTGCTGATCGTGGCGCCGCTCTTCATCCGCAGGGAAGTCGAGTTCGGGGTCATCGGCCAATCGGCGATGGCCTTCGCGACTCTGCTAGGAGCCTTCTCGCTGGTCATCACCCAGTTCCAGGCGATCTCCTCCTACGCCTCGGTCATTTCCCGGCTCGGCGAATTTGTGGAGGTCACGGAGAAACTTGCCGCCCGGCGGGAGGTCACCCGCATCGCCATCACCTACGGCGCCGGTCATTTCCACTTTGAGAACGTGACCTTGATTTCCCCGGCGGACGACGCCCCCGTGCTCGTCAAGAACCTGAATCTGCGGCTCGACCCCGGCAGCCTCGTGAGAATTTGCGGCAGCAACCGCGCGGGCCGCACCGCGCTTTTCCGGGCCGCCGCCGGCCTCCACGAGTGCGGCACGGGAAGCATCGAGCGACCGCCTGCCGACCAAGTCGCGTTCCTTCCCGAGCAGCCTTACCTGCCGCCCGGCACCCTCCGCGAGCTGCTCGTCCCCGCCGGCGCGTCAGAGGAAATCACCGATGCGCAAATCCAGGAATTGCTGGGAAAACTCGGGCTTGGCAGCCTGCTCAAGCCTAACGAGAGGACCGACGTCCCGCGTAACTGGCAGGATTCGCTTTCGCTCCAGGAAGAAAAGCTGCTGGCCATCGCGCGGACCTTGCTCGCCAAACCCCGCTTCGCCTTCATCGACGAACTCGAATCCGCGCTCAACGACGCCGACAGGCGGCGCGTGCTCGACCTGCTGGACGCAAGCGGCATCACCTGCGTCCTCTTCGGCAGCCCGACAGACGGCACGTGCAGCGGCGCCTGCCTGGAACTCCACGGCGACGGTTCGTGGGTCTGGCGGGAAGCCTGTTAACCCGGCACCGTTACCGACAAATCCCTTGGAATCACCAAGGACGCGGCTATGTTGCTATCGGGTCATTTCCCCGTTCAATCACCCTGCGGTCACGGCCCGGATGTCGCGAAACCGTGAGGAGCCTGACGCGGCGGCTCACGAGAAGAGGAGCAGCCATGAACCAGCAGCAAGTCACCGATGTCGCGGAACTCAAGCGTTTGAGCGACACCCGCGAGGCGGGAGTTCCATGGAAGAAATGGGGCCCTTATCTCAGCGAGCGGCAGTGGGGAACGGTCCGCGAGGATTACAGCGAGAACGGCGACGCCTGGAATTTTTTCACCCACGATCACGCCCGCTCGCGCGCCTATCGCTGGGGCGAGGACGGCATCGCCGGCATTTCCGATGACAAGCAGCGCCTGTTCGGCCTGACCAACAGCGAGGGGAACCACGGCGAGGATGTGAAGGAATGTTACTTCTATCTCGATGCCACGCCGACCCACTCGTACATGAAGTATCTCTATAAATACCCGCAGGCGGCGTTTCCCTACGGCGACCTGGTAGAGACGAACCGCCGCCGTTCGCGCGACGAGTTCGAGTATGAATTGCCGGATACCGGCGTCTTCAACGAGGACCGCTACTTCGACGTCGTCGTGGAATACGCCAAAGCCGGGCCGGAAGACATCCTGGTAAAGATCACCGTCGCCAACCGGGGACCCGCCGCCGCCGCACTGCATCTCTTGCCGACTCTCTGGTTCCGGAACGACTGGGCGACGTGGATCGCCGCATCCAACCGGGCCGCCACCAAACCCAGCCTCCAACAGATCGAGACGGCGGCGGGCGCGAGCGCGGTGGCGGCCACCCATCCGCTGCTTGGCGAGCTCGTCCTTTCCTGCGAGGGCGAGGTGCCGCTGTTGTTCACCGAAAACGAAACCAACAACGAGCGGTTGTTCGCCGGGCAGAAGAACGAGTGTCCCTACGTGAAAGACGGGATCAACAACTGTGTGGTTGAAGGCCATCAGGAAACGGTCAACCGCGGGAAGCAGGGCACCAAGGTCGCGGCGCACTATCAGTTCGATGTCGGCGCCGGACAGGCCGAGGTGATCCGTCTGCGCCTCGCCAGCGTTTCCACGGACAAAATCGCCCAACCCTTCGGAGAACAATTCGACGAGGTCTTCGCTAACCGGCGGCGCGAAGCCGATGAGTTTTACCAGTCGGTCAAGCCGCCTTCAGTGAGCGCGGATGCCGCCGTGGTGATGCGCCAAGCCATCGCGGGCATGCTATGGAGCAAGCAGTTCTACTTTTTCGACGGCGACAACTGGCTCGACGAGCACCACTCCAACCCGCTCCACGCCGGCTACCGAAACACCCGCAACTCGGAGTGGTTCCACATGGTGAACGAGGACATCATCTCGATGCCCGACAAGTGGGAGTATCCTTGGTACGCCGCCTGGGACCTGGCCTTCCACACGCTGCCGCTCTCGATCGTCGATCCGGACTTCGCCAAGGAGCAGATGAAACTCATGCTGAAGAGCGTTTATCTGCACCCTAACGGACAACTGCCCGCCTATGAGTGGAACTTCAGTGATGTGAACCCGCCGGTCCACGCGTTCGCGACGCTCTTCCTGCACCGCACCGAGCAGGCCCTGCGCGGCGAGGTGGATCTCGATTTCCTCAGATCGACGTTCAACAAGCTGGTGCTGAATTTCACCTGGTGGGTGAACCGCAAGGACCGCTTCGGCAAGAACGTGTTCGAGGGCGGTTTCCTCGGGCTCGACAACATCAGCATCTTCGACCGCAGCGCGCCGCTGCCCACCGGTGGAAATCTGGAGCAGGCGGACGGCACCGCGTGGATGGCGCTTTTCAGCCAGAACATGCTGGAGCTCGCGGTGGAACTCGCCGTGCACGATCCGACTTACGAAGACATGGTGCTCAAGTTTGTGGAGCATTTCTACTATATCGCCCTGGCCATGAACAAACCCGGCCAGGACGGCATGTGGGACGAGGAGGACGGCTTTTATTACGACCTGCTGCGTCTGCCGGACGGCAGCGCCACGCGGCTCAAGGTGCGCTCGATGGTGGGGCTCCTGCCCCTGTGCTCCACCACGGTCATCGAGCAATCGCAGCGCGAGGCGATTCCGCGGGCGATGACTTTGATGTCGGAACGCTTGCGCCGCATTCCCGAGATCGGAGCCGCCATCCACCCCACGGGTCCGGGTCATTTCGGTGTGGCCGAGCGCGGGGTCCTGGCGCTGGTCAACGCGGAGCGGCTGCGCCGGATTCTAACGAAGATGCTCGACGAAAACGAATTCCTGAGCCCCTACGGCATCCGCTCGCTCTCCAAGTTCCACAAACAACACCCTTACGTTTTCCACGTGCAAGGCGAGGAGCACCGGGTGGACTACCTGCCGGGCGAGTCGGACAGCGGCATGTTCGGCGGCAACTCCAACTGGCGCGGCCCGGTCTGGATGCCGGTGAACGTGATGCTCATCCGCGCGCTGCTGAATTTCTATCTCTTCTACGGCGACACCTTCAAAATCGAGTGTCCCACGGGCTCGGGAAATTGGATGAACCTGTTCGATGTCGCCAAGGAAATCGCGGCCCGGCTCGAGCGGATCTTTCTGCGCGACGAACACGGACGGCGGCCGGTCTTCGGCGGCAGTGAAAAATTCCAGAACGATCCTCACTGGCGCGACCACCTCCTTTTCTACGAGTATTTCCACGGCGACAACGGTGCCGGACTCGGTGCCAGCCATCAGACCGGCTGGACCGGGCTCGTCGCCAAGACCATCCAGCTTTTCGGTCTTCTGGATCCCGAGCGCGCCTTGGAAATCGGCAAGCAGTCAGTATTCATTCCGGGCGGTCCCGCTGCAGGGCCGTGACATGACATGGAAACCAAAAACCCACTTCGCCCGAAAAATCCTTCTCGCCCCGTTCCTGAGGATGTTGCTAGCCTCCGCCCGTCGGCGTGAGACAAGCTCGCGCGGCACTGCGGCCCCAGCAACATTTCACGAATCCCGATCCCAAATGCGCCCGATCCTTCTTCTGCCCAGCGTGCTCCTCATCAGCTCGTGCGTCCTTGGTCCGGAGCCCGGCTCGCCGGAAACCGCGCTGCCCTCCGCCATCCGCGGCGACGTCGCGCCACACGGCATTTCCTTCGGCGACAAGGCGTGGCGCAAGGTTTTCACCGACTCCACGCTGAACGCCCTGATCACCCGCGCCCTCGCTAACAATCCTGACCTCGTCGCTGCCACCTACCGCATCGAAGCAGCCCGCGCGCAGGCGGAAATCTCCCGTGCCGCCTGGTTTCCACGGCTTGACGCCAGCGCCGACGCCGCCACCAATTATGCGGCAAGCAAGTCCGGCGAATCCTACGGCCTGACCGGATTCCTCAGTTGGGAAGCCGATCTCTGGGGCGGCATCCGTCGCGACAACCAAGCCGCCCGCGCTAACTTATTGTCCACCGAATACCAGCGCGACGGCGTCCAGACCTCGCTCGTCGCCGCCGTCGCCACGGCTTACATCGACCTGAAAAACCTCGATGAGCGCCTCGCGATTTCCCGCCGCACCGTGGAAAGCCGCAAGGGTTCGCTCGAGCTTGTCACCGCCCGCAGGGACGGCGGCATCAGCTCGGATCTGGAAGTCGGCCAGGCCGAGGCGTTGCTCTCCCAGGCGCAGATCACCATCCCGACCACCGAGCAGGCCATCGCCGCCAAGGAAAATGAAATCCGCGCGCTGCTCGGCGAATACCCCGGCGGCATCACGCGCGGCGGCAGCCTCGACAGCCTGGATTCCGCCCTCGCCATCCGCGGCGGGCTGCCCTCCTCGCTGATGGAACGCCGCCCGGACGTCGCCGCGGCCAACCAGAATTTCCAAGCCGCCACCGCCCAGATCGGAGTCGCCGAGGCGCTCCGTTTTCCCAGCCTCTCGCTCACCGGCCAAGGCGGTTACATCAGCAGCGACTTGAGCAATTTGCTCGAAAAAAGCTCCTCCATCTACTCCATCGGGCCGCAACTCGCCGGACCCATCTTCGATGCCGGTGCCGGCAAATCCCGCGTGAAGGCCGCGCAGGCCCGCGCCAAGGAATCGCTCGCCGCCTATCAAAAAGCCGTCCAGCTTGCCTTCCAAGAAGCCGCCGACTCGTTGAACGCCTACCAGAAAACCGGCGAGATCATCGCCGAGGGAACCAAGCTGGTCACCTCGCAGAAAAGCGTTTCCACCATCGCCCTCGACCGCTTCCAAGGCGGCGCCTCCAGCTATCTGGAAGTGCTCGACGCCGAGCGCGAACTCTTCGCCTCCGAGCTCGACCTCGCCGACTCCCGCAGCAACCGCCTGCGGGCCGTCGTCCAGGCCTACCGCGCCCTCGGCGGCGGCTGGAAATAACAGACTATCGCAGCAGGTTCCAGGCGGAGACCAGCGCCTTGAGCCCGGCCATCTCGATCGATGGATCGACCCCCGCGCCCCACAGCAGGCGGCCGTCGTCGTGCTGGACCT
>CAMCCX010000121.1 GCA_945873305.1 Akkermansia muciniphila | reverse complement strand
GCGCGGGAGTGCATTCGGAGCTTGCAGGTGAGATCGGATTCTCCTATCGAATGTCCATCAGCCAGCCTGCTGAGATTTTAACAATTTAACGGAAAGAAAAATTTCCCCGAAGACTGGTCTCCGCGGAGGAGGGAATCGTGGATTACGGGAATTGCCTGCTGCGGCTGCAAAGGCTGTGAATGGGGGCTATTCCGCTTTCGGGGCTGGCGGCGGGGTTTCCACCGGGACGGGGAGGGTGTGGACCTCGAACGTCGGGGTGGCGAACGGGGCTTTCACGAATTTCGCCGCGAAACCTTTCAAATAGGCAGTCCACTTTTCCGCCGTGGTGATTTCGCCCTGTCCTTCCCAGCCGAAGCCGGAAAACCAGCGGATGTGGCCGTCGGCGTCGGTGCGGCGTTTCGAGGAGTCGAGCAGGCGGACGATTTCCGATCCCGCGAGCAGGAACGCGCCGGAGCCGTAAACTTCGGTCGAGTCGGCTCCGGTCTCCAGGTTGTCGGGGGGGCTCGCCGATTTTCTGGATGAATCCCATCATGCCGGTCGGCTGGATGTTGTTGGCGAGGGCCCGGTAGCCTTTCATGACCGCCGGTTTGAAAGTCTCCGCCGGGACGCCCGCCGCGTTTTATCTCGTCAGCTACCCGGCCCACGCCGCGCACCCGACGAACCAGGCCACCCGCGCGGACGCGAACCGCGTCGAGCTTGGCACCAAGGACGAATGCAACGAGCGCACGATTTTCCAATATGTGCATGAAAACGGCATCAAGAGCTGCCAGCTCGTGCTCGGCTTCACTGAATTCCAGCCTGGCAGCATCTGGAACACCATGCCCTGCCACACCCACGACCGGCGCAGCGAAGTGTAGTGTTATTTCGACGTTCCGGCCGCGCACCGCGTGCTTCACATGATGGGCGAGCCGCAGGAAACCCGCCCGCTGTGGGTCGCCGACCGCCAGGCCGTGCTCTCGCCGCCGTGGTCGATCCACTGTGGTTGCGGCACCGCCAGCTACCGCTTCTGCTGGGCGATGGGTGGTGAAAACCAGGCCTTCACCGACATGGACCGCGTCGAAATCGCCGAGCTTCGGTAATGAAAATAAGGGGAAGGGACGTCTCGTCCCTTCATGCATGGACGAGACGTCCATGCCCCTTATCTCTCAACTATCTATATCCCTATGAACTCCTTTGACCTCACCGGGAAAACCGCCCTCGTCACCGGCTGCAAGCGCGGCATCGGCTTCGCCATGGCGGAAGGTCTCGCGGAAGCGGGCGCTAACATCATCGGGGTCAGCGCCAGCCTGGAGTTGCAGGGCAGCGCGATTGAAAAAGCCGTCACCGCCCTCGGGCGGACCTTCACCGCCTCGCTGCTCACCTTCCAAGGCGGCGTCACCGTCCCCGGTTATGCGGCGTCCAAGGGCGGCATCGGCCAGCTCACCAAGGCGCTTTCTAACGAATGGGCCGGAAAAGGCGTCAACGTCAACGCCATCGCCCCCGGCTATATTTCCACCGACAACACCGAAGCGCTGCGCGACGATCCAGTCCGCAGCCAGCAAATCCTGGCCCGCATCCCGGCCGGCCGCTGGGGCGAAACGGCGGATTTCAAAGGTCCTGTCGTTTTCCTGGCCAGCGAAGCCTCCCGCTACGTCCACGGCGAGATCCTCGTCGTCGATGGCGGCTGGATGGGCCGGTGAGTTAGAGGTTGGTGAACGCGTCGGCGTCCAGGAAATCCTGGCCGTAGATCAGGTGGTCGAGCAAGGGCACGCCGGTGAGGTCCTCGACCACGCCTTTGTTGGTGATCATGGCGGTGTCCATTTCGTCCTCAAGCTGGTTGAGGACGATGCCGGCGCAGACGAGTCCTCTCGCACGGATGGCGTGGACGGTGAGTAAAATGTGGTTGAGCGCGCCGAGTTTGTTGCCGGCCACGAGGATGACTGGCAGTTTCAAATCCGCGGCGAGATCGGACACGCGGTAGTTTGGCGCGAGCGGGACTTCCCAGCCGCCCGCACCTTCTACGAGGACTTGCGCGTGTTTCGCGGCGAGATGCTGAAACCCGGCGATCAGCTCGGCGGGGTTCAGCGTGCGGTTTTCCAACATGCCAGCGACATACGGCGCGACCGGGGTGTTGAGGTAAACCGGGTTGATTTCATCCAGGGGGATTCCGCCCGACGCGGCGGATAGAATGGCGGCGTCCTCGCGATCCCCGCAGGCGACGGGTTTGTAGCCGACGGCGTCGCGACCCTCGTTCCGCAGGGTTTCCAGAATCAGGCGGGTGACATAGGTTTTGCCGACTCCGGTGTCGGTGCCTGTGATGAAGAAGCTCATGCACGAGGGGTGGCTTGCCACGGCGGGCGGGTCAAGACGGGCGAATGATAAATTTCCCTTTCCCGTCGGAAATCCGCGTTCATGCTCGCCCCACATGACAGCAGATTTCCTGGTGATCGGCGCCGGCATTGCCGGGCTTTCCTTTGCGCTGCGGGCGGCGCGGCACGGATCGGTGATCGTGGTCACGAAAGGGGACGCCTACGAGTCGAACACCGCATGGGCGCAGGGCGGAATCGCCTCGGTGCTGCCCGAGGGCCTGCGCGATGCCGGGGATTCCGAGGAGTCGCACATCGCCGACACGCTCGATGCCGGTGCCGGGCTGTGCAAGGAAGCGGCGGTGCGGACGATCGTCCATGAAGGCGCGGCGGCGATCGATGATCTGGTGGATTACGGCGTTTCGTTTGATCGGGAAAACGCCCATTTCCTGCTCGGCAAGGAGGGCGGTCACTCGCACCGGCGGATTCTCCACGCCCGCGACACGACCGGCCGCGAGGTGGCGCGCGCGCTCATCGAGACGGCGCGCAAGACGCCGAACCTGACTCTGTTGGAAGACCATTTCGTCATCGACCTGATCACCTCCGCCAAGCTCGGCGGGGTGGTGGACGACCGGGTGCTCGGCGCTTACGTGTTGGAAACGAAGACCAGCGAGGTGAAGGTTTTCCGTTCGGACCGGGTGATTCTAGCAGCCGGTGGCTGCGGCAAGGTCTATCTCTACACGACCAATCCGGACTCGGCGACCGGCGACGGTGTGGCGCTCGGCTGGCGGGCGGGTGCCTCGGTCGCGAACATGGAATTCATCCAGTTTCATCCGACCTGTTTTTACAATCCCGGCGCGACCGGACCTGAGGCGCGCTCGTTCCTCGTCAGTGAGGCGGTGCGTGGCGAGGGCGGGATTTTGATCAACGCGAAGGGCGAGGATTTCACCAAGAAAATCGATCCGCGCGGCTCGCTGGCGCCGCGCGACATCGTGGCTCGCGCGATCGACCGGGAAATCAAGCGGACCGGCGCGCCCTGCGTCTATCTGGACGTCACCCACAAGCCGAAGGGCTTCATGAAGGAGCGGTTTCCTTACATCTATCAAACGCTGATGAAGTTCGGCCTCGACTGTGAGACCCAGCCGATTCCCGTGGTGCCGGCCGCGCATTACCAATGCGGCGGCGTGCTGACCGACGTGAACGGCAAGACGTCCATCCGCGGGTTGTTCGCGGTGGGCGAGGTCGGCTGCACCGGCCTGCACGGGGCGAACCGCCTTGCATCCAACTCGCTGTTGGAAGGCAACGTCGTCGCCCGTCGGGCTTTGGAGGAAATGATGCGGCTCTATCCGCCGGGCAAGGCCGCCTCGGTGCCGCCGGAAATCCCCGAGTGGGAGCACGGCGACACCGCGGAGCCGGACGAGCTGGTGGTGATCTATCATAACTGGGACGAGATCCGGCGGCTGATGTGGGACTATGTCTCCATCGTCCGCACTGACAACCGCCTGCGCCGGGCCACCGCGCGCTTGAGAAATCTGAAGAAGGAGGTCCGCGAGTTTTACTGGGGCCACCGCGTCAACGCGGACATCCTGGAGCTGCGGAACCTCGTCGCGGTGGCGGGCTTGATCGTCGAGTGCGCCACGCGCCGCAAGGAATCGCGCGGCCTGCATTATACGCTGGATCACCCGGAATCCGACGAGCGGTTGTGCACGGACACCGTCCTGCGGAAATTCTAATCAAAATGGACGAGGCGTCCATTCGACCCCGTTTACGCCCCGTTGAGCGCATCGCGCCTGATGCCGCGGAGTTGGAAAATTTTGACCAGCGTTTCCTCAATCAGGTTGTTCGGGCATGACGCGCCGGCGGTGATTCCCACGGTGACCGGCCGGTCCTCGGAAAACAACCGCGAGTAGTCGGAAGTGCGCTCCTCGCGATGGTGCAGGTCGTAATGGACGATTTCCTCAAGCGACGTGATGCAGGACGCGCCGCGGATGAAAAAGGTCGGCAATTCGGGCTCGGCGATCTCGACGAGATGGGCGGTGTTCGAGCTGTTATAGCCGCCGACCACCAGCAGCAGGTCCATCGGTTTGCGGAGCATTTCGAAAAGCGCGTCCTGCCGCTCCTGGGTCGCGCCGCAGATGGTGTCGAACATTTGGAATGCGGTGTCGTTGCCATCGCGGTCGATGACGGCTTTGCGCAGCCGACGCTGGATCTCCTCGGTTTCGCTCTTGAGCATGGTCGTCTGGTTGGCCACGCCGATCTGCCGTAGGTGGATTTCAGGATCGAAATCCGCGGAATATTCTCCTTTGAAACGCGCCATGAAGGCCGACTTGTCGCCGCCGTTGCGGATGAATTCGCACACGTAATCGACATCGTCGAGAGTCAGGACAATCAGGTAGTTCCCCTCGCCGCCTTCGCCGAGCGCTCGCGAAGCGGTGGCGCGGGTTTCCTCGTGGTTGGACTTGCCGTGGATCACCGAGGTGACGCCGTCTTTGGCGTAACCGCGCACCCGCCGCCAGACTTTCATCACGTCGCCGCAGGTCGTATCGACCACGTAGCAGCCGCGCTCCTCGACTTTGTTCATGAAGAGAGTGGGTGCGCCGAAGGCCGGGACGATCACCACGTCGTCTTCGGTGAGGTCGTCGTAACTTGCGTCCATTTCCTGCCACGGTAGTGAGACGATGTCCATCTCGCGGAGGTGGCGGTTGACGTCCGGGTTGTGGATGATTTCGCCGATCAGGAAAATCCGGTTCTCCGGGAAAACCCGGCGCGAGGCGTAGGCGAGATCGATCGCCCGCTCGACGCCATAACAGAAGCCGAACTGCTCGGCGAGGAGCACCGTGGTGTTGCCGACGGTGATTTTTCCGCCGCGATCGCGGAGCTTTTCGACGATCGAGGAATGGAAATGGACCGCCACCTCGGCGGAGACCCGTTCCATGACATCCGGGCGCCGCACGTTGACCCGGGGTTTCTTCGCTTTGTTCGTCGCTTCGCTCATCCGCCGGGGATATAAGCGCGAAACCGGGCACGACCAACTCATTTTCCTCCGGGCTTGCCCTGTGGAATTTCCGCGCCATGCTTCGCCGCCTTGTGAGTTCCATTCCGGTCGAGCCATCTTTGGAAGCCTTCGCTGAGCTGGCGAAGCGGGGCAATGTCGTGCCCGTTTACACCCAGCTCGCCGCCGACTTCGAGACCCCGTTGTCCGCCTACCTCAAGCTGCGGGATAACAAACATTCGTTTCTCCTCGAGAGCGCGGAGAGCACTGAGAAAGGCGGTCGCTGGTCGATCGTGGGCAGCGGGCCGCGGCTGGTTTTCGAGGCGAGGGACAAGGAAATCACCATCCGCGAAGGCTCGAAATCACGCACATTTACCGCGGAGGACGACGTTTTGGCCGCGCTGGAGCGGGAAATGGCGCCTTACCAACCGGTCACCCATGGCGCGCTGCCGCAGTTTTCCGGCGGGATGGTCGGCTATCTTTCTTACGACGCGGTGCGGCAGTTCGAGCCGACGCTGGGGCCTCCGCCACCGGACGTGCTCGGGATTCCCGACGCGATGTTCATGCTGGCGGACACCTTGCTGGTTTTCGACCACCGCTTGCGCCGATTGCAGGTGATTGCGAACGCGTTCATCGATGAATTTTCCACGCCGAAAGAAGCCTACGACGCCGCCCGCGGCCGGATCGCCGCGATGGTGGAAATCCTCAACCGCCCGCTGCACGTCGAGGCGCTCAACGGATTGGTGCAAGTCGAACCGGTCGATGCGCGGAGCAACACGACGCAGGAGGAATTCGAAACCATGGTCCGCGAGGGCAAGGAGTTCATCGCGGCAGGGGATATTTTCCAATTCGTGCCGAGCCAGCGATTTGAAACCGACTTCGACCGCCCGGCGGTGGATCTCTATCGAGCGCTGCGGCTGGTGAATCCGTCGCCTTACATGTTCATTCTGGAGCTGGGAGATTTCGCGCTGGTCGGCAGTTCGCCGGAAGTCCACGTGCGCTCGATCCAGGGCCGCATCGACATCCGGCCCATCGCCGGCACTCGCTGGAGGGGGGCGACTCCGGAGGAGGACGACGCGCTCGCGGCCGATCTTCTGGCGGATCCCAAGGAGCGCGCCGAGCACTTGATGTTAGTCGATCTTGCTAGAAATGACGTCGGCCGCATCGCCAAGCACGGCAAGGTCAGCGTGGATGATTTCATGATCGTGGAGCGCTACAGCCACGTGATGCACATCGTCTCGAACGTCTCCGGCGAGCTCGACCCGTCGCACAGCGCTTATGACGTGCTGAGGGCGACGTTTCCCGCGGGCACCGTCAGCGGCGCGCCGAAGATCCGGGCGATGCAGATCATCAACTCGCTGGAGAAAAACAAGCGCTGCGCCTATGCCGGTGCGGTCGGTTATTTCGGCTTCGACGGCTCGCACGACTCCTGCATCACGCTCCGCACCTGTCTGCTCAAAGGCGGCAAAGCCTATGTCCAGGCCGGCGCGGGAGTGGTCGCGGATTCAAATCCGACCTACGAATACGAGGAAACCGTCAACAAGGCGAAGGGCATGCTCCGCGCCATCGCCCTCGCCAAGACGATGGGACCTGAAAACTAACGATCTGCTCCGATGCTTCTCATTCTTGATAACTACGATTCCTTCACCTACAACCTCGTCCAATACTTCGGTGAGCTCGGGGCTGAGATGAAGATTTTCCGCAACGACGTGCTGACGGTGGAAGACGTGAAGGCGCTCAAACCCGAGCGCATCTGCATTTCACCCGGTCCCTGCACGCCGACGGAAGCCGGGATTTCCTGCGATCTGATCAAGGAGTTGGGGGCGACGGTTCCGATCCTCGGCGTCTGCCTCGGCCACCAGTCTATCGGTCAAGTCTATGGCGGCGACGTCGTCCGGGCCGACCGCTTGATGCATGGCAAGACCTCGCCGATCCACCACTCCGGCAAGAGCGTTTTCGGCGGCATGCCGAGTCCGTTCGAGGCCACCCGCTATCACTCGCTCATCGTGAAGCGCGAGACTCTACCCGATTGTCTTGAGATCACCGCTTGGACGGAAGAGGGAGAGATCATGGGCCTGATGCACAAGGAGCACCCCGTCCACGGCGTCCAGTTCCACCCCGAGTCGATCCTCACGCAGGACGGCAAGCGGCTGTTGGAAAATTTCCTGAAGCTCTGACCCGCGGCATCCGGGCGCGGAAAAAAATGACCATTGCAGGCCGGATGCATCCGCCTGCTCACTGGCGGAGGGCTGGGTTGTGAGGATGCGATTGCCACGGAAAAATCCGCGACTCAGCGGCTTTTCTCCCGGACTTTTTCCAACAGCGCGGGATCCGCTTCCAGCGCGTCGGCGACGGCGCGGATGACTCCGAGAGTGGGTCGCGACACGTGGTGCTCCATGCCCTCGACGTCTTTGTAAATGGTCTCCTCGTCGATGTCGAACAGCCGCAGAAAACGGGTGAGCGTCTCGTGGCGCTCGATGATGGCGCGGGCGATGCGGTGGCCTTCCTCGGTGAGC
>CAMCCX010000120.1 GCA_945873305.1 Akkermansia muciniphila | reverse complement strand
GAAGGTTTGGCGAGACCGTGCTGATAGGAAAGCAGGGTGAGCTCGGGCGCGAAGAGATCCGCGACGCCGCCGAGCGAGGCGAGGGTGTTGGATTGGGCGTTGGAAAGAAGGCCCAGTGAGATGCCGGAGCGGGAGAGGCGCTGGATGAGGTTCTCCGCGCCGGGCATGGGCGTGGCCGGATGCCATGCCGCCTCGATGGCCTCGACGAGCGGGCTGGTGTCGGTGCCGGGCGCGAGCGACAGGATTTCCCGCCAGAGGGCGCGGAGGTCCACCTCCGGATAGGGAGCTCCGGCGGCGGCGTGATGGCGGAGGACGGCGGCGTGGAGATCGGAGCTGGGAGAGAGCGGCGGCGGGTGGCCGAACTGGCGGAGGATGTCGCGCAGGACGGGATCGGCGAGAGGATCGGGCTTTACTCCGCCGGGCGCGGCGACGAGCAGGGTGCCGTAAATGTCGAAGATGACCGCGCGGTAGGCTGTGGGAGCCGCGGCGGCGGGCTTGAGCGACGAGAGGAGAAAGTGAAACGATCCGGGGCCGAGGTGGGCGGTGAGGATTTCAGCGGCGGACAGCTGGCGGACGGGGCCGGCGGGCTGGTTGGCGAGATCTTGATAGAGCGTGGTGATGGATTTCTGATACTCGCCGGGAGAGTAAGGCGCGAGCTGGGCGGGAGTGGCCGTGGGCGTGCGGTCGGCGATGACGGCGGCGAGCCAGTCCGCGGCGGGCTGGGTTTCGCCATCGATTTCGAGGAGGAGGATGCGGCGGTTGGCGGGGTCGGCGAGGCGCTCGATGATTCCCTGCTGGAGGGGTTCGGGTAGATTTCCGAAGTCGAGGTAGCCGTCGCGGACGAGCGCGGCGAGCGTGGCATCGATGGGTTCCTGGGAGAGCGGGCGGCGGTAGTCGCGGTAGTTCCTCTCCAGATCGGTGGTGAGGTGGTCGCGGAGGATCGGGAGGTCGCTCCAATCGACGGGAACCAGCAGGCGGTCGTAAAGCCGCCCGGCGCGGATGCCGTGGCGGGCGTGTTCCGCCGTGAGGTGAGGGAGGTTCCGGCCGATGAGTGGCTTGCCGAGGGCGGCGGCTTCGAGGAAGGGCAGGCCGAAACCTTCGGAGACGGAGGTGGTGACGATGTGGCTGGCGTGGGCGAGCCAGGATTCGAAACCGGTGGCGGCTCCGGCGGCGGGGGCGAAACGATCGACGACGTCGAATCCGATGGGCAGGCGGTGCTTGCCGGCGAATTTCCGCCAGGTGTCATGGACGGGCAGGGCCTCGCGATTTCGCGGCGCGCGACTCACGGCGACGCGGGTGCCTGCGGGGGCGAGCGCGGAAAGGAGGACGAGCTCGCCGAGGTTCTTCCGACGGATGCCGCGGACGGGGGCGAAGAGGATGGGGGAAGGGGAGTCTGCCGGAGAGTCGGAAAGCGGAGCGGTGGATACGGGATTGGGGAGCAGGGTGGCGTTTTCCGGGGGCAGGCCGGCGGCGGTGAAAATGTCGCGGTCGCGGGAGTTGAGGAAGGCGTAGCGGATGCGGGGCGAGAACGGATAGAGCGTGCGGCAGTTCGCGACGAGCTGATAGTTCGCGGGGCGGCCTTGTTCGGCGAGGTCGTGGATTTGGAGGACGATGCGTTCGTCTTCCCGCGCAAGGCGGGCGACGACGTGGGGGACAAGGCAGTTTTTTCCGAGCGAGTGATTGTGGAAATGCCAGAGGTCGGGCGGGCCGCCGAGGATTTCGGTGGCGGCGGCGCGGAGTGACTCGGCTAGTGATTCGGCGGTGTGTTCGCCGGGGGAGGTGAGGTAGCCGAGGCCTTCGATCTGACGGACGGGAAGTGATTTCTCCGGCGGCGCCACGTCGCTGTCGCCTGTCAGGATGACGTGCCGGATGCCGGCGGTGGCGAGGGCTTGCGAGGCGGCTTCAATCACTCGCGTGACGCCGCCGGGACCGAGGTGATAGTGGACGATGGCGACTTTCATGGGGCGGCTTTCCAATCGCCGACGGGCTTGGCGAAATGGAAGCCCCAGATTTCGAAACCGAGGCGATGATAGAGTCGGTGCGACGGATGATTCGCGTTGTAGCTGTCGAGCACGATGATGTTGCAATCCCGCTCGCGGGCGAGGGCTTCGAGATGGCGGATGAGCAGGCTGCCGATGCCTGCGGCCCGCCGCGCGGGCGCGACGACGAGATTGTCGATTTCCAGATAGCGGCCGCACCAGATCTTGGTGGCGACCCACGCTCCGGCGAGGCCGACCAGCGTGCCGCCGTTGAAGGCGCCGACGAGCTCGTAGTGGGAATAGTCGGCTAACAGCGTTTCAAGGCGCGTGGCGATGGTCGCCGCGGGTGTCTCCGGATTCAGAAATGTCAGCAAGGCCGCCGCGTCTGCCAGATCGGTGGACTCCAGCGGTCGGATGGTGGTTTCTTCCATGGATGCAAGGGAATGAATCAACCCGCAGGCTTGATGGAAACGAGCAGGGCGTTTTCCGCCTTGAGGTATTTTTTGGCGAGGGCGTTGATTTCCGTCAGGGTGATCGAGCGATAGTCGGCATCGCGCCCGCGGGCGAGGTCGAGGCGCTTGGGATCGGACTGGGACTGGCTCATGACGGTGCCGAGCCAGTAGCTGTTATCACGGAGGGACTTTTCAAGTTGGCCGAGGGTGGGCTTGAGCGCGCGGTCGAGCTCATCTGCGGTGGCGCCGGTGTTGGCGAAACTATCAGCCAGGTCGCGCATCGTGTTGAGGAGGATTTCGAGGTCCTCTGGCTTGCCGACGCTCTCGCCGATGATGTAGCCGACGCCTTCGAGCGCGTCGGAGCCGGACGCTCCGGCGTTAGGGCTGTAGGAGGCGCCGAGTTTCTCGCGGATTTCCTCGCGGAGCCGGTCGCCGTAGATGTCGGCGAGGACGTTGAGGCGGCGGAATTCCTTCTGGTATCCACGGACGCCAACGGTCTTCCAGAGGGTGGTGGCGACGCCTTGGGGGATTTTCGACTCGTAGGTGAAGGTCTTGGCGGCGGGGGCGTTAGGGAAGAGGATCTTGCGGGCTTCTGGCAGGGCGGGGGCTGCGGAAGCGCGCGAGGGAAGCGCGCCGAATGTGGCGAGGAGATCGGGCAGGATCTTCTCGATTTCGAGGTCACCGACGATGGTGAGCTCGAGGTAGCCTTTGGTGAGCTCGGGAGTGAGCCACTTCTTCGCGTCGTCAAGAGTGTAGGAGGCGAGCTTCTCGGCGGGAGCGATGGTGAAGCGGGAATCGCCGCCATGGAGCCATGCTTCCATCTCCCGCTGGGGCCCGGCGGTGGTGTGCTTGAGCTGCTGATAGAGCATGGGGACCGCTTTTTGGAACTGCCAGAGAGCCTCGTCGCGGTAGCCGGGATCTGTGAGCGAGGCGCACATGAGCTGGACCTGGGTGGCGAAATCGACGGGAGTGGTGGTGCCGCCGAGGGTGAAGGCGTCATCGCCGATGGCCAGGGAGGAGCCGACGTTTTTACCTGCCAGAATCTGTTGGAGGTCGTCATTGCTGTGCTTGCCGAGGCCGCCGCCTTCGAAGACCGCGGTGGCGAACATGTCGAGCATGGGCATGTCCTTGGGCTGGGTGAGCTTGCCTGAGCCGACGCGGGCGAGCAGGCGGATCTTGCCTTTTTCGAAATCAGTTTGCTTGAGGTTGACCCGAACCTGGTTGGAAAGCACCAGCTGCGTGATGCCGAGATCCTTGACTTCCTTGCGGGAAACCACGCTGCCGGGCTTGCCGAAGTCGGTGTAGCCGAAGGCTTGGACAGCGCGCAAGACGGGCGCTTCGACGGGCTTCCCGCGGGATTCCTCGAACAATGCGGCGAGTTCCTTCTCGGCGTTCTCCGGCTTCTCCTTGGTGGTTAGAATCAGGTGCTGGCCGGAGGTCTCCCAGAATTTCACGAGTGCCAGGTGGCAGGCGGCGAGGTCGATGGCGGCGAGCGTGCGCGCTGCCAACTCAAGGTCGGTGGCCGGATCGGAAAAGACGGTGCTGTCGTTGATAGATCTGGCGAGAACGGTGGCGATGCCGTCGGACTTGCGGGTGGCTTTTTGTTTCACCTGCTGTTCATAGGCGTTGAGCAGGTTGGACTTGGCTTCGGCGAGTTCTGCCTCGGTGAAGCCGTGATAGATGGCGCGGCGGAATTCCTGCTCAAGGATCGGCACGACTTCCTGCCAGCGGTCATCGGCGGCGGTGACGTCGATGGAGCCGATATCGAGGTAATTGAAAAGCGTGGTGTTGGAGGCGGAGCCGGAAGTGATGGCGGAGCCCTCGATTTTGGAAAGCCGCTCGAAGCGGCGGCTGATGATCGAGTGGGCGATGTCCAGCGGCATGCGTTCGGCGCGGGTGGCTGCGGTGTCGGGCTTCTCGACATAGGGCCGGACGAGCACGAGCGAGACGTCGGTGGAGGTGACTTCCTTATCGACGAAAACGCCGGTTTCGAGGCCTTCGGGCTGTTTGATCGGGCCGAGATCCGGGTTTTGTCCGGGATTCGCCGGGTTGCTCATGGAGGCGAAGGTCTTCTCAATCTTGCTCTGGATTTCCTTGGGATCAATGTCACCGACGACAATAAAAGTCATGCGCTCCGGAGTGTAGTAGCGGGTGTAGAGGTCCAGAAATCGTTCGCGCGGCGCGGACTTGATCACCTCCTCGGTGCCGATAGGGAAGCGCCGGCTGACGAGCGAATCCGGTAACAGTTCGGCAAACTGCTGTTCCATCAGACGGGTGTTGACGGAGTCCCTGCTCATTTTTTCCGACAGGATCACGCCGCGCTCCTTGTCGATTTCCTCGGGTGAGAGCAGCGCCCCGTCGCCGAAATCGCGCATCACCGTGAAGCCGAGTTTCAGCGTGTCCTCCGATAGATCCGGCAGGTCGAGCATGTAAACCGTCTCGTCGAAGGAGGTATAGGCGTTGGCGTGGGCGCCGAAGGAAATACCCAGACGCTGCATCCTCGGAATGAGCTCCGCCGCGGTGTAATTCTTGGAGCCGTTGAAAACCATGTGCTCCAGGAAATGGGCGAGGCCTTGCTGGTCATCCGCCTCCATCAGCGAGCCGGCGGCGATGTGAAGCCGGAGGGAAACCCGCTTCGGCGGCTCGGCATTCGGATAGATGATGTAGCGCATGCCGTTTTCCAAAGTTCCGAACGTCGCGCCGGGATCAGGGGCGATGTCCGAGGAGGCCTGGGGCCAAGGGCGGGGCGTCACTTTGGGCGCCGCGGTGTCGGTCTTGACCGTGGGGAGAGGGGCTGGCGCGGCAGGTTCCGGGACCGTCTCGACGACAGGCGGCAAGACTGGCGGTTTGTGCGAGCGCACCGAAAAGATCCCGGCCGTCACAGCGAGGATGAGGACGAGAATAAGCGGCGTGGCCTTTTGCATGGGGCGAGGGTGGTTGACTGCGAGCGGGTTTGGCAACGCCGAAAACCGGCGGACCCACCATGGCTTGGATTCGGATTTTTAAAACTTTCCAAAAACGGGGTTGCAATCGGGGATGGGCCATGGTGTTTTTCCGGCCGACCAATCGATGATGTGCGCGCGTGGCGTAATTGGTAGACGCGCTAGATTCAGGTTCTAGTGGGGGCAACCCTGTTCAGGTTCGAGTCCTGTCGCGCGCACCAATTCATTATCAATGGGTTAATGGGTCGAGTCCCTAGCCGGTTGACAGCCCCCACTACCCCATGAACGAGGGTGGTGACAAATTGGTGACAAACGTCGGATCGGACTCTGCAATCCGCTCAAAGACAAAGCGTTCCAGAGGCAGGAAAAAACAAGGTCCGTTTCTCAAGGTGAAAGCCGGGTCTGCCGTGGTGCCGATTTACCAGACGGAATCCAAGGGCCGGGTCCGTTACACGCTGAGCTTTTACCGGGATGGACGGAGAGAGCGGAAGGTCTTCAATTCTCTGGAGGACGCGAAGAGAGAGGCGTTGTTCGTGGCGCAGCGAATTCAGGTCGGAATGCAGCACGTCACTGACCTCAAGCCGCACGAGCGAGACAGCTTCAAGGCGGCGGAGGCCATGCTTCAGAAATCCGGCATTCCGCTGGTCGCCGCCATCGAGGACTACCTCCGCGCCCGCGATCTGGCCGGAACGGAATCGCTCGCCGCGATGGCCGCCGAGTATGGCCAGCACTTCAAGAGGGTAGTGCGGCGAGTCACCATCCCCGATATTGTTGCCGAAATGCTGCTGCACCGCAAACAGGACGGGGCGAGCAAGGTCTATCTGGGCCAGTTGAAGACCACCCTCAACCGCTTCGCCACCAAGTTCCCCGGCGAGGTTCTGGACGCCACCTCGCAGGAGATCGACGCTTGGCTCCGCTCGCTGGACGTGGCACCAGGAACCCGCAACTCGATGCTCCGCTGCATCAAGGTCTTCTTCTCCTTCGCCCGCAGTCGCAACTACCTGCCCGAAGATCGCAGCACTGCGGCCGACTCCGTGCGCTTGGTCAAAAACGTGTCGGACGATGTCACTGTCTTCACGCCCCAGCAGATGGAGACGATCCTCCATAACGCCCCGCCACGCTTGATACCGATTTTGGCGATCGGGGCGTTTTCGGGTATCCGTGTTGCCGAACTCAACCGGCTCGATTGGTCCGCGGTGGACTTGGATCGCCGGATCATCGAAATCCGTGCGGGGCAGGCGAAGACCGCATCGAGACGGGTGGTGCCCATCACGGACAATCTCGCGGCTTGGCTGCAACCGCTCATACGAAAGGGGAAGGTGGTGTCCGCTAAGAACCTGCATGTGGACATGTCTGCGTTGTCCCGCGCCCTCAAGATCGAGTGGCCGCGCAACGTGCTCAGGCATTCGTTCATCTCCTACCGGATTGCCACGATGAAGAGTGCCGACCAGGTCGCCTTGGAAGCGGGCAATTCCCCCTCCATCATTTTCAAGCATTACCGGGAACTGACCACCGAGGATCAGGCAGACAAGTGGTTTGCTATCCTGCCCAAGGACGGTCAGATGGAGAATGCGTTCTTATGGGACAAGCGGACCGGGCGGATGACCCTGAACGGCAAGGTCATCGAGAAGTGACTGCACGTTCAATCCGCGCACCAACGACGACTAACGGGCGAGGAATGGTTTTGTGAGGGGAAGGGATATTGCCATCCCTTGTGCGGCAGGAACGTGCTCCTACGCGGCACCAAACGCAAAATCCGGGGCATGGAGCGAAGCCTCCTCACCCCGGATTTATGACGGACGAAAAATGGTGTGTTGATCAGCCTTTGAAGCTCTGGTTCGGCTGTCCGTCATCGAGCAAGTCACCGATGCGGTTCACTGCGTCCTTGAGGATCGAGGCGGCGGCGAAAACGATCACGCCGATCTTGGGATCCACGAATGGGATGACGTTGAGGGCGGAAACAAGTCCGGCGATTTTCCCGACGAAGCTGAGGTATTTGAGCGCTTTCATGGCGACCTTGGAAGCGGTGTCAACGGCGGCGCAGCTTGTTGAACATGCTCACCAGCGACATGATGCCAACAGCCAAGCCCACGCAGAGCGACGCCACCCGCAGGTGCCATTCGATCTGCTCTTGGAATGATGTGATGACTCCCAGCACCGGCGAGGCAATGCCGACGATGGCTTTGGATACGTAGTCGAGGTCGATATGGCGCATGGTTAGATTACAGGTTGGTGGCCGCTACGAATGCGCCGTCGATTTGCTCTTCGGTCAACCCGAGTTCGGTCCCGAACATCGTGACCAGCGGATGGTTGCGGCGGTATTCCGTGGAATATTCAAATTCAATCAACGCGGCCTCGCGCTTTGTGGCGTCGGGCATGGCTTCGATCATGGACCTTACCGCATCACCCGTGATACCCTGCGACAACAACCACAGGCGGATCTGCCGTTGCGTGCATGGGGCGAACCTCGACTTGTCGTCGGGGTCGAGCGGAATTTCATCCCGGTTGTATTTGACCCCCGCCGCGTCAAGCTCCTGCAAGCATTCTGCCAATGGCTTGCCCACGTTGCCGGAAGCTCTCCACAGGGTCACCTCGGTCCCGTTGTGTTCGTAGTCGTAGTATTGCATGGTGATGGTG
>CAMCCX010000119.1 GCA_945873305.1 Akkermansia muciniphila | reverse complement strand
GTCCGGCCTCGCCGCCAGCTTGCTTCTCCGCCTCAAGCCGCGCCCTCAGGAAAAAAAACGCCGGGGCTTGCCGCTCACCCTGCTCGGTCTCACCTTGACCGCCGTCCGCCCGATCGCGAAAGTATGGCTAACCGACCAGTTGAAAAATTACCTCACCGGTCAGTCACGCGCCTCCAGCGAGCCAAACCGGCCTTACTCACCTAACTCCTTATAAACCCATCCATGTCTGCACATCAGGTTCTCGATCACGTCGATCAATACCTCCAACTCGGGCGCGATTATGATTGCTCGGATCTCCACCTCCCCACCGCCTATCCACCTGCATGGAGGCGTTTCGGCCAACTCTCCCCGATCTGGACCGACCACGATCCCCTGACTCCCGAAGACACCGAGCGCCTCGCCCGGTCTTTCCTCGGCCAAAAAGAATGGGACCGGCTCCAGATACAAGGTGACATCGACTTCGCCTACTCCGCTCCTAACGGCCGCTACCGCGCCTCCGTCGTCAAGCAGCGCCTCGGCTACGACATGGCCTTCCGGATCATCAACGACACCATCAAGTCGATCGAAGACATCGGCCTGCCGCTCGAACATATTCTACCGCTCACCCGCTATCAGAACGGCCTCGTGCTCGTCACCGGTTCCGTCGGCTCCGGCAAGTCCACCACGCTCGCCGCCCTCGTCGATTTCATCAACCGCGACCGCGAGGACCACATTCTCACGCTTGAAGACCCGATCGAATACGTCTTCGAATCCAAAGGCTGCCACGTCAACCAACGCGAGGTTCACAAGCACACCGAATCGTTCGCCCGGGCGCTCCGCGGCGCGCTGCGGGAAGATCCGGATGTCATCATGGTCGGGGAAATGCGCGACCTCGAGACCATCCAGCTCGCCCTAACCGCCGCTGAAACCGGTCACTTGGTGCTGGGCACCCTCCACACCGGCAACGCCCCGCGGACCCTCGACCGGGTGCTCGACGTGTTCCCCACCGACCAGCGCGAGCAGATCCGCATCATGGTTTCCGAATCGCTCCGCGGCATCCTTTCCCAGCAACTCGTCCCCCGCGCCGACGGCAACGGCCGCGTGCTCGCCCTCGAACTCCTGGTCAACACCCCCGCCGTCTCCAACTGCATCCGCGAGGGCAAAACCTTCATGCTTCCCGGCGTCATGCAGACCGGCAAAAACGTCGGCATGATCACCATGGACGAGTCGCTCCGCCAACTCTACGTGCAAGGCCTCATCTCCAAGGACGAAACGCTGTTCCGCTCCGATGACAAGAACCAGATGAAGGCGTTCCTCGAATCCTGATAGAGATTCGTTAAACCCAAAACTTTTCAGCTTCCTTCTCCATGGCCAAGATCGACACACTTTTCCGCTATCTAATCGCCACCAAGGGTTCGGACCTTCACTTGTCCGAAGGCCAAGTGCCCAAAATCCGCGTCCACGGCGCGGTCGTCAACATCCCCGACCAGGAAACTCTGGCAGGAGACAGCTTCAGGGATCTTCTCGCGGAAATTTGTGACGCCAAGGCCTTCCAGCGCTACCTCGAAGACGGCGATCTCGACTTCGCCTATGAAATGGATGAAAACTCCCGCTTCCGCTGCAACTATCTGAAACAACAGAACGGCCTGGCAGCCGTGTTCCGTTTGATTCCCACCGAGATCGCCTCGCTCGAAAGCCTCGGGGTGCCGGAAGTCGTCAAGGAATTCGGCCACATGCGCGCCGGCCTCGTCCTCGTCACCGGCCCCACCGGCTCGGGCAAGTCCACCACGCTCGCGGCGCTGCTCGACTACATCAACATCAACTTCAACCGCCACATCATCACGGTGGAGGAGCCCATCGAGTTCGTCCACCGCAACAAGCGCTCCATCATCACCCAGCGCGAGGTGCCCATCCAGACGCCCTCCTTCGCCGACGGCCTCCGCGCCGCGCTGCGGGAGGACTCGGACATCGTCCTCGTCGGCGAAATGCGGGATTTGGAAACCATCTCGCTCGCCCTAACGGCGGCGGAGACCGGCTTGCTCGTCTTCGGCACCCTCCACACCAACAACGCCCGCAAGACCGTCGACCGGATCATCGACGTGTTCCCCGCCAACCAGCAATCCCAGGTCCGCACCATGCTCGCCGCCTCGCTGCGCGGCGTCGTCGCGCAGCTGCTCTGCAAGCGCGTGGACAAGCCCGGCCGGACCGCCGTGCACGAGATCATGTTCGCCACTCCCGCCGTCGCCGCGATCATCCGCGAGGGCGCCACCCAGAAACTCTACGACGTCATCACCGGCGGCAAAAACGAAGGCATGCAGTTCATGGACGAATCGATCTGGTCGAAACTCCGCGAAGGCATGATCTCGCCGGAGGAAGCCTACATGAAGGCCATCGACAAGACCCGCTTCAAGAAATTCCTGCCGGAACACCTCTCCCGCCTCGGCGAAGCCTCCGGCGAGAGCCCGATGGCGCACTAACCGGCGTATCCTCAAAACGGCTCGTCCTCGCCCCAGGGGTCGTCGTTTCCGACGCTCCACTCCTCCACCAGCTCCGCCGGGAAATCCTCGAGAAATCTCGACGGGCGGCAGATGACGTCGCCGGTGTAGGACTTGGGATTCATCATCGGGAAGGTCAGATAGAGATCGTCCTTCGCCCGCGTCAGCGCCACGTAGAACAGGCGCCGCTCTTCCTCCAACATCGGCTGGTCCTCCGTTTCGAGGATCCGACCGTTAGGAAACTGTCCGTCCACCAGCCAGATCAGGAACACCACCTTCCACTCCAGCCCCTTCGCTTGATGGATGGACGAGAGCGTGACTTTCTCGTCGTCGCGCTCGCTCTTGTCACCCGTCGGCTCGCCGTCCACCGAGCTCATCAGCGAGAGCTGGGCGAGGAAATCGAGGATGTCGTCGAAGCCGCCGCCATACTGCGAGAGCTGCTCGATGTCGCTGCGGCGGTTCTCGAAATTCTCGAAGCTCGCCTTGAGATACTCGTCGTAAACTCCCTCCAAAATACTGAAAATCATCTCCGACGGCCGCGCGAACTCCCCGCCCGGCGTCAACTCGTCCAGCGTATAACAGAGCTGCTCCCAGTGCTTCGCCGCCTTCTTCGGCACCTTGAATTTCAAAAACAAATCCGACCACTTCGGCGGCAGTTCCGCCTTCGCCGCCCAGCCGCTCTTCAGCCACTCGCCCCACAGTTTCTGCGCCGCCATCGGCCCGCAGCCGGGCAGCAGGTTGACCATCCGCATGAAACTCACCTCGTCCCGCCGGTTCACCACGAAGCGCATGAACGCGGCGATGTCCTTGATGTGCGCCTGCTCGAAAAACCGCAGCCCGCTGGTGATCCCGAACGGAATCCCGCGCACCGTCAGCTCCATCTGGATTTCCAAGCTCTGGAAATGCGCCCGATAGAGCACCGCCATCTGCTCCAGCGGAATCCCCTCCTCGCGCAACTCCAGCATCCGCTGCGCCACAAACGCCGCCTGGCTGCGCGGGTCTTCCAGCGCGACGAGCGCCGGCTTCGCCCCCGCCGGCTCGCGCGACGAGCGCAGGTCCTTTTCAAACCGGCCGGAGTTCACCCGGATCGCCGCGTTGGATAGATCGAGGATTTCCGGCACGCTGCGGTAGTTCGTTTCGATCGTGAAAACCTTGGAGCCCGGATACCGCACCGGAAATCCCAGGATGTGCTCCATGTCCGCGCCGCGCCACGAGTAGATCGACTGCGCGTCGTCCCCCACCGCCATCAGGCTGTTCTTGTCGCCGACCAGCAGGTCGATCATCCGCCCCTGCACCGAGTTGGTGTCCTGATACTCGTCCACCAGGATGTGCCTGAATTTCTGCTGATAGAGTTCCAGCACGTCCGGCCGTTCCTCGAACAGCCGCACCGTCATCACCAGCAGGTCGTCGAAATCCATCGAGTTCGTCTCCAGCTTTTTCGCGATGTAGCCGCTGCGGACGAGCTCGATTTTCTCCATCCAGTCGTAGAAATGATCGTACCTGGCGGCAATCACCTCCTCCAGCGTCGCGCCGGTGTTCTCGATGAGGCTGAACATCGAGGCCAGCACGTCGGCCTTCGGAAACCGCCGCTGCTTGGTGTCGATGTCGCACTTCGCGATCACCGCCGAGAGCAGGGATTTCTGGTCGTCCCGATCCAGAATCGAAAACGAACGGGTGAATCCGAGGTCCTCCGCATGCCGCCGCAGGATCCGGCTGCCGATCGAGTGGAACGTCCCCGCCCACAAATCCGAAGTGTCGTGCGGCACCAGGTCCCGCACCCGCTCGATCATTTCCCGCGCCGCCTTGTTAGTGAACGTGAGCAGCAGCACCTGCTTCGACTCGATCCCGTGGTCCAGCAGCCAGGCCACCCGGTAAGTGAGCGTCCGCGTCTTCCCCGAGCCCGCCCCCGCGATGACCAGCGCCTTCCCCGGCGGCGAGGAAACCGCCTCGTATTGCTCCGCGTTCAGCGCCGCCACGTAATCGATGCCGGATGCCGCGACCGTTTGCGGGCGATGAAGGGTGTATTGACGAGCCATGCGCGCGGGCACTCTGGCAGCGGATTCGCCGGCGGGCAACCGGTATGAATCTCACAGAAATCCCCCTCTCACTCCCGCAAATTCCCCGTGAGGAAAGTCTCCGGATTTCCATTGATCCGGGCCTGCCGATCCACACACTCCGGCTCATGAACGAACCGACGGAAAAACCCACCGGACCAAGGCAACTTTCCCTGTGCCCCTGCAAAAGCCGCGAAACCTACGCCACCTGCTGCGAGCCATTCCACCTCGGCCGGGCGAAACCCGAAACCGCCGTGCAACTGATGCGCTCGCGCTACAGCGCCTACTTTTTCCGGCTCGTCGATTACCTCGTCACCACCACCCACCCGGACAGCCGGGAACGCGACTTGAAAGCGCGCTTGGAAGAGACGATCCACGAGGCGAACTGGCGCTTTCTCACCATCCTTGCGTTCTCCAAAGGCGGCCCAGGAGACAAAGTCGGAAAAGTCGAATTCACCGCCGAATACTTCGAGGACGGCCAGGCCCGCGAACTCCACGAACGCTCCCGCTTCAAGCGCCACCAAGGAGTTTGGAAATACCTCGACGGCAAAGGCTGATGCCGCTCGGCGGATATTCGCCGCACCGACTGCCGTGGTCTCTCGATTGGATCTGCTGAATTTCACGCCGTTTTCCATGACCTCTCCGCAAATTCGTGATGGCGCGGACACCTTGATTCGGCTAAGCATTCTCCCGAAATGAAACTTGAAGAGATCGCTCATGAAGCAGCCAAACTGCCCGAAGAGGAGCGCGCCTCGCTGGCCTCCAGGCTGCTCCACGGTCTTGAAACGCCGGTTTACGCGGTGCCTGACGAGGAGGTATTCCGGCGCATGCGTGAGGCCGACGAGGATCCAAGCGTCATGATCAGCTTCGACGAACTGGTTTCAGGACTCCGCCTTCGTGGACGCTAGATTTCATCGCAGGGTCCAAGCGGATCTGAACGAAATTCTGCAACCCTCTTGACCACGAAACCAGTGCACACTACTTTCGTGTTATGAAAAACATCACCTTAAGCGCCGATGAGCACCTCATCGAGCTGGCACGTGAGGAGGCCCGGGCCCGCAAGACCACACTCAACGCACTGTTCCGCGAGTGGTTGGAGGAAATTTCGCGCAGCGACGAGCGACGGAAAAAGGCGGCGGAAGTCATCCAGCGCATGTCCCAATACGATTCCGGCGGTCCCTTCACCCGCGACGAACTCAATGAGCGCTGAGTATTTTCTCGATACGAATATCCTCATTTACGCCTTCGATCAAAAGGCGGAAGCGAAGCGGGCGAAGGCGCTCAGCCTGAGCCAAGTTGGGGAACCGTGGCTGATCAGTTGGCAGGTGGTGCAGGAGTTCTGCTCGGTGGCGCGGCACCGTTTCGCCGTTCCCTTGGACTTGGAATTTCTCGGCGATTACCTGAATTTGTTCCTGCTGCCGCACTGCAAGGTCATGTCCTCAGGGCAAATTTACCAAAAAGCCCTGCAAATCCAGCGCGAAACCCAATACCGTTTTTGCGACAGCCTCATCCTCGCCGCAGCCCTTGAATCCGGGGCGTCCATCCTTTACAGCGAGGATCTCCAGCACGACCGCAGCATCGGGCATCTGCGAATCATCAACCCGTTCCTCCCAATTTCATGACAAAATTCCGCCCCTGCATCGACCTCCACCAAGGCCAAGTGAAACAAATCGTCGGCGGCAGCCTGCGCGACGAGGGCGCGGGACCGACGGAGAATTTCGTGTCGGATCGGCCGGCAGGGTGGTTTGCCGAGACTTTCCGCGACGACCGACTGACCGGCGGGCACGTGATCAAGCTCGGTCCGGGAAATGACGAGGCGGCGCGGGAAGCGCTGGCGGCTTACCCCGGCGGCTTGCAAATCGGCGGCGGAATCCACGAGGGAAACGCGGCGGAATGGCTGGCGGCCGGGGCGAGCCATGTGATCGTCACCTCGGCGCTGTTTGACCCGGCGGGGAAATTCCTCGAAGACACCTTGCGCTCGTTAGTCCGGAAAATCGGCCGGGAAAAACTGGTCATCGACCTTTCCTGCCGCCGGACCGCGGAGGGCTGGACGGTGGCGATGAACCGCTGGCAAACGCTGACCGACCTGACGGTGGATCACGCCACGCTCGACCGGCTCGCGCCGTTTTGCGACGAGTTCCTGATCCACGCGGCGGACGTGGAGGGCCTGTGCGGCGGAATCGACGCGGAATTGGTCGCACTGCTAGGAAGCTGGGGAAAGCGCCCGGTGACCTACGCCGGCGGCGCGGCGACGATGGCGGATCTGTTACTCGTCGAGCGGGCCGGGCGTGGTGCGGTGGACGTGACCGTGGGCAGCGCGCTGGATCTTTTCGGCGGCAAGGGACTGCGTTACAAGGACTTGGTCGCGTGGAGCCGGCGCGAGGCGTGAGTTTGCGGAGTAATAATTAATTTGTTAGTGGAGGCGGCAAAGTGAAATATTCAGTGCGGGAACCCCGGGGAAGTCGGCATGTCACGACACCTTCATCCCGAAGCATTCGGGTATGCCCATTCATTCGCGACGCTTCACAAAGCGCAAAAGGATTGAAATCAATCCGATCACGCAAACCACCGCCACCATGACCCACATTATAGGAGTTCCCCGTTTTTGATTGTTACTTGCAGGCAAGACGTCATCTGCCTCACGATGCCCCTGAGATGTGCGACGAACCGGGCGCTTTTCCGGAGATGGACCATCATAGCGCTCATGAAACTTTTTTGCTGAGGCCGCCACTTTTCCAGAAATCACCCCGTCAAAAAATTCAAGCATCCGCGGATCGTCTGAAAAAACAATTTTCCCCCGCTCTGCTACAACTCGAAGTTCCCGGCTGGGTTCGGGGACTCCCCACATCTCGCGAAGATGTTTTTCAGAAGGGAACAAGGCCCACTTCAGTTGTTGTTTGCTCAACTTTCCCTCTTTTGCAAGATCACAGGATACCCCTAAGAAATCGATATAATCCTTACGTGGTAGGATTTGGGCAGCTTTGAAAAAAATAGCTTTTGCATTATCGCTTGGTGCAATTTTTTCGATTGAATTCAAATCCTCGATCCAACTTTTCTTGAAGTTTCTTTGAAGTAAATCAAAGCTTTCTATTTTTTCTGCCATGGTCGATGGGCGTTTCTCGGCTATTGCAGCAGTGCTTCTATATTTTTCCGGAAATGAGCCCTCGGTTTTTTCCAGTAGTTCGGACGTATCCGTTGAGGCATGGCAAAATACGCCAAGAGTCAAAAAGACTAGTAATACAAGAATCGATTTCATATTTTAGGGTTCGTATTTTCTGTCACGCGAGCTTCCATCCCAGAAGTATTCATATTGCTTATTTACAGTTCCAGATACTCCTGCGCCGATTCCTTCCCCATCATAATCTATGATAGCGCAATGCCCGGCGTCACTAGGATTGGGATGGGCGATTATCCACCCTGGCTGCGGGTTCTGTGCTGTTGGTAAAATTGGCCAACTCTGAATATAGGTGGGGTTACCTGGAAAAATACTAGTATCTTCTACCCCCGCCCACTCATTTGCCAGGGGG
>CAMCCX010000118.1 GCA_945873305.1 Akkermansia muciniphila | reverse complement strand
CGCCAAGCCCGACGCTCGCCAGACCGGCGTGTCCGGCTCGCTCGCGGTGCCGGTTTTTTCGAAATCCTCCGGCAAGGTCATCGGCACGCTCGGGATCGGGAAATTCGCGCCTTACGAATTCACGGCCGCGGAAAAACAAAGACTGGCAGACTGCGCGGCGGAGATCGGCGGGCATTTCGAGCACAAAGACCTCCGGGGTGATTGACCCGGCCGAGGATGTGATTAACCTCCCGCCATGACCACGGTGGAATCAGCAACCAAGGTGCTCGACACGATGCTCGGGCACCTCGGCTTCACAGCGACAATCGAGCTTCAGGAAACCCATGACGGACCCTGCCTGCAAATTCACTCGGGTGACAGCGAGGCGATCATCGGCAAGGACGGGGACCGCCTCGACGACCTCCAATACCTCGTCAACCGGATCATCCGCCGCCACGCCCCCAAGGCGGTGCGCGTCAAGGTGGACTGCGAGCATTTCCGGTCCATTCAGGAGGACCACTTGGCCGGGGAAATCAAAGGAATCGCCGAGCGGGTGAAAGCCACGGGCAAACCATTCCAGATCCGCCCGCTCAATGCTTACTATCGGCGCCTGGTTCACCATATTCTTGCCGACGACCCGCAGATCGTCTCCCATTCGCCGCAAGGCGATGACCGGCTCAAACGGATCACGATTTCCTCAAAACAAGCACCACCATCCGCCTCATGAAAAAATTCCTCTTTGACTGCGGCACCCGCGACGCGACCGCATCGCTCGGTATTTTCACGCTCCGCGTGATGGTGGGACTGATGATGCTCATCGGTCATGGGATTCCCAAAATCCAGAATTTCCAGGCGATCCTCAAGAAGGGTTTCTATCAACCCGAAGTGTTTCCTCTCAGCCTGATGTCGCCGCAGGTCAGCCTCGCGATGCTGATCGGCGCGGAAGCGGTGGCCTCCGCGCTGCTGGTGCTCGGCCTGATGACGCGCCCCGCCGCTTTCGTGTTCGGCTTCGCGATGGTGGTCGCCGCTTTTGGCGCGCATGTGGCGGACCCGTGGTTCGCCGGCGGACCGGGACCATCCAAGGAACTCGCGCTGATGTATCTGATCCCGGCGGTCGCGATCATCCTGTCAGGAGCCGGCGCCTTCTCGCTAGACGCCGCCATTCACAAAGAGAGCAAACGCCGCCGCTGGTGAGATGATGGAAACGCACCGACTTGTTCTCCCCGGTGATTTGAATCACTACGGCTTTCTCTTCGGCGGCCGCATGCTCGCATGGATCGACGAGGCGTCGTGGATCGCCGCGAGTCTCGACTACCCTCATTGCCAGTTCGTCACCGTGGCGATGGACACCGTGGAGTTCCACCACAGCGTGCGCGACGGCACGATCATGAGAATTTCCTGCCAGCGCGAACGCGAGGGCAACACCAGCACCACTTACGCGGTGAAAGTCATCGACGAAAAAGCCGGATCCATGCCCATCTTCTCGACCCGGGTGACCTTCGTCAGCGTCGACGACGAGGGCCGGAAGCGCGCCATCCGTGGTTGAAGCCCATTCCTAACCACCGTGGAACCGTTGATAGAAATCGTTGATATCGTCCTGCCGTTGGAGAAATCCGAGGACGATGCCGCCCGCCGCCAAGCCGCGGCGATCAAGCTCGGCATTCCGGTCGCGCGCATCGGCGGGATCAAACTCCGCAAACATTCCATCGACGCCCGCCAGCGCGCCGTCAAGGTGCAGCTCCGGCTGGATGTCGCCCTCGACGCCCCCCTGCCCCCGGATGAAACGCCGCAATGGTCCGCACCCGCGCTCCCGCCTGACGCCCGGCCGGTGATCATCGTCGGCTGCGGCCCGGCGGGGATGTTCGCGGCGCTGCGTTGCCTTGAAAACGGACTCAAACCGATCCTGTTGGAACGCGGCAAGGACGCGAGCGCCCGCCGCTTCGACCTCGCTCCCCTGCTCCGCGAAGGGCGGGTCATCGAGGAATCCAACTACTGCTTCGGCGAGGGCGGCGCCGGCACTTTTTCCGACGGCAAGCTCTACACCCGGGCCACCAAACGCGGCCCCGTCGCCAAGGTTTACGAAGTCTTCGTCGCCCACGGCGCGCCGGAGGAAATCCTCACGGACGCCCACCCGCACATCGGCTCCAATCTGTTACCCAACGTCGTCAAGGCGATCCGCCACTCGATCCTCGCCGCGGGCGGCGAGGTCCGGTTTCAAACCAAAGTCACCGATTTCCTGCTCAGCGGAAACCGCATCCGCGGCGTGCTCACCGCGTCCGGAGAGGAAATCCCGGCGGACTCGGTGATCCTCGCGACCGGCCACTCGGCCCGCGACATTTACCGCCTGCTCGCCGCGAAGAAGATCTTGCTGGAACCCAAACCCTTCGCCGTGGGCTTCCGGATCGAGCACCCGCAGCCGTTCATCGACCGCACGCAATATCACCTCGACTTCGGCCAGGAACGGCCGCGGCTGCTTCCCGCCGCGCGCTACCGGTTAGCGACCAAGATCCGCGACCGAGGCGTGCATTCATTCTGCATGTGTCCCGGCGGCTGGATCGTCCCGGCCTCGACGGAGAATGACGAGGTCGTCGTCAACGGCATGAGCCTCTCGCGCCGCGACTCGCCCTTCGCGAACTCCGGCATGGTCTCCACGGTCGAGCCCGCGGACTTGAAAAACCTCGTCAAGGAACACGGCGTGCTCGCCGGATTGGTTTTCCAAAAGGAACTCGAGCGCACGGCCAAACAAGCCGGCGGCGGCGGCCAGGTCGCGCCGGGCCAGCGCGTCACCGATTTCCTCGACGGCAAAATCTCGGCCAGCCTGCCAGATACGAGTTATTTCCCCGGCACCCAATCCGCCCCGCTGCACGACCTGCTGCCGCAGTGGATCACCAGCCGGATGCGCGAAGGACTTCGCCTGTTCGGCCGGCAGATCCAGGGCTACGTCTCCAGCGAGGCGCTGCTGCTAGGATTTGAAACCCGCACCAGCTCCCCCGTCCGGATCCCCCGCCGGGACGACACGCTCGAGCACCCCGAAATCCGCGGACTCTATCCCTGCGGCGAAGGCGCGGGCTACGCGGGCGGCATCGTTAGCGCGGCGATGGACGGCCTGCGCATCGCCGATGCGGCTTGCGCATCGAAATAAAAAGCCGGCCCGCCGCGAACGGAGGACCGGCTTGATAGACTTTGCTCCAGCAAACTTAGAACTGAGAGCTGAGCGAGAAGTTGAACTGGCCGCCCTTGTCCGCCTCCTCATCCGGCGATGAAACCGGAATCGCGTAATCAAGCGCCAGCGGCAGCGGACTGATCGGCAGTTTCAACCGGATGCCGACGCCCACGTCGCTGTAGAGATCGCTCGGGCTCGGGTCCCAGCTGTCGGCATTCACGAAGCCCGTGTCCGAAAACACCGCGGCGCGGATGTTTTCGATGATCGGAACCGTGTATTCGACCGTGAGATAACCCAGCGAGTTGCCGCCGTAAACCTCGTCGGTGTAGCCCGTGTCACGCGGTCCCACATCGCGGAACTCGAATCCGCGGAGCGTCCGGCCACCACCGAGGAACATCCGCTCGAAAATCGGAACCTCGCCATCGATGCTGTCCACAAAGGCAAGCTCCCCGCTGAGCGAAAGAATCGTGTCCCACTTCAAGTTCCAGTGCTTCTGGCCCTGCGCGGAAAACGTGAAGGTATCCACGTCGCCGCCCAGACCGGCGTAAGTGAGGCCAAGGTCAACCTTGTGACCGCTGCGAGGCTGGATGCCACTGTCGCGGCTATCATAGAGATAGTTCACCGCCAAGGCGCTGCGCAGGTAGTCGCCGCCAATTTTCTCCTCGGAAAGCTCGGAATTGGCCCCGCTTGGTCCATCAGGTCCGTCCGGATAGACATCGCTCGAATCCACTTCCGAGTCGATTTCGACCTGCTCCAGGCGATACTCGCCCTTGATCGAGCTCTTCGCGCCGAGAGGCTTTCTGAGAGAGATCGCGGCACCCATGTTGGTCTGGTCGTAGTAGTCGCTGAAATAGGACGATTCCTTGAAGAAAAGCTCACCGCCCAAAGCCAGTTGCTGGTCCATGAACCACGGCTCCACCAGCGAGACGCTGAACTCGGAACGCTCGGCGCCCGCGCGGAGATTCATCCCGAAGCGCTGGCCGCCACCGGTGAAATTCCACGGGTTGAACAAGTCGAAGTTGGTCTGCTCCAGCGTGACGAAGCCCACGATGCTGTCGATGGAGCTGAAGCCCGCACCCACGCCCACGGAGCCGGTCGCCTTTTCCTCGACGAGCACGTTCACGTCGCGATATCCGGAACCGCCCGGCGAACCGGTGGTCTGGACGTCGCTGAAATACTGCAAGTTAGTGAGCCGGGCCTTGGTGGTTTCGAGCTCGACGGAGTTGAACATGTCACCCGGCTGAAGCGGGATTTCCCGGCGGATCACCTTATCCTTGGTCTTGGTGTTGCCCGCGATGTTGACGCGGCCCACTTTGAAGCGGGAGCCCTCGGTGATCCGATAGGTGATGTTCACCCGGTTAGGGCCGGCGTCACGGATATCAGGAGTCACCAAAACGTCGGCGTAGCCACGCGAGCCGTAGAAGCTGCGGATCATGGTCATGTCGTCACGCATCTTCTTGGACGAGTAGGCCGCGTCACCGACCAGGGTCAGTGACGGATAGAGCTCCTCCGGTTTGAAAACCGTCATCTTGCCGAAGCCGACACCCGCGACCGTGTAGCGCTCCCCTTCATTGATAGGGATCACCAGGTCCACGCTGCCGTCGCCCACCGGGACGCGGTTGATGCCGGGGCTGCTCGCACGGAGATAGCCCTTGTTGCGGTAGTAATCCAAAATCTTGTCGAGATCGGAGTCCAGCTCGTTGGACTCGAAACGACCGGACTTGGTCAGCCAGGAGAACCAGCCTTTTTCCTTCACCTTCATTTCCTTGCGGAGTTCCAGGTCGGTGAACGCATTGTTGCCCTCGAAAGTGATCTTGCGGACCTCGTTCTTCTGGCCCTCGTCGATGACGAAAATCAGGTCGGACAATCCCGCCTGGCCGGTCGCTTGGGTGCGGTGGCTGACCGTCACGTCAGGGTAGCCGTAGCCTTGATAGTATTTCTCGATGTTGCGCCGCGCCTCGAGGATCTGCTCGTCGCTGAGCGCTCCGCCGGCTTTGATTTTGGATTCCTTGGCCAGCTTCTGATCGGTGAAAATCGAGTTTCCAACAAATCCCACGCCGCCAAGCGCCGGCCGCGTCGTCACCTCGGCGATCAACTTCACGCTGTTGCCCTCGGGCTCGGCGAGGAAACGCACGTCATCCACCAAGCCGGACTCGTAAAGCGACTTGATGTCGTTATCGAGATTCTCCGAGCGGTAGGGCGTGCCGGTCTTGGACGCCATCAGGTTCCGCAAGCGGGCCTCGTCCACCGTTTTTGCTCCCTGATAGCGGATCGCCACTTCGGAGATGTTTTTCCCCTCGAAATCCTGCGCGTGCAGCGTGCCTGCGAGAGTCACAAGGGCGAGGGAGGTGAGGGCGGCGAATTGACCCACGCCGCGCGGCATGAGGAGTGAGGGAGCTTTAGGGAATCGCATGCTTGTAGGTCGGATGCGCTATAAAGCCCGCCACCCCCCCGCCCCGTCAAGGTCAATAGCGGGTCTGCTCCAGCTTTTGCTTCATCGCCTGCCAATCCGGCATCAACGTGCCCAACAGGCCATAGAACGCCCGATCATGGTTCGGGTGGGATTCGTGCCGCTCAGCGAGAATCGCAGCGGACGGCCGCGGAAAAAGAAAGCCGCAAAGACCCGGAAATGACGCGAGAACTCTCGATTTAGTCACAATGCTAAGTTCCCCACAAGCGCCTTCACCAACTTCGCCACCTCCGGCCGGCGTTCCGCCACTTTCCGGTCCCGCCGAGTTGAAACGTCCGCTGGTGTTGTTCCAGCCCGGGTAGCTTCTGCGTCCGCGCCGCCCAATCCTTGCGCCGCTTCCACCAAAACTCCGGCACGAACACCGCCCAGCTGCCTCTTCCGCCAGATCGACTGCCTGCGGGTAGCTCGTGCATTCGGCTCCGATCTTGAGAGTCACCTTGTGCTCGCGCTCACATACGCATGGCCTCGTGAAGGCTTTTGAGGATGGCGTGGCGGGAAGCTGTGATTCTGATGTCAACGGAGAACCAAGCGGTGAGCGTTGCCATCGAAACCCGAAGACGCCGGGAGAATCCCCGCCCCTCTCGAAATCCTTGCCCCTCGCCCGCTCCTCCGTTACATCCCCCGCGTGCTCACGATTCACAAGCTTACCAAGACCCTCGGCGGCCGCACCCTGCTCCGCGAGGCGGAAATGTCCATCAACTGGGGCGAACGCGTCGCCCTCGTCGGCCCCAACGGTGCCGGCAAGTCCACCCTTTTCCGCATGATCCTCGACGAGGACAGCCCTGACGAGGGCACCATCGAGCGCGACGAATACGCCATCACCGGCTACCTCCCGCAGGAAGCCGGCGAGCCGACGGACGAAACCATCATCGAGATCGCCATGGGCATCACCCCGGAAATGATCGGCATCCTCCGCATCATGCGCGAGCACGAGGCCACCGGCGACCTCTCACACCCGGACTTCGCCCACGCCCAGGACCAGTTCACCGCCCTCAACGGCTACCAGCTCGAGCCCAAGGCCAAGAAAATCCTCCACGGCCTCGGCTTCAAATCCGACGATTTCCACAAACCCGCCCGCGAATACTCCGGCGGCTGGGTCATGCGCGCCCACCTCGCCCAGCTCCTCGTCATGGAGCCGGACCTGCTCATGCTCGACGAGCCGACCAACCACCTCGACCTCATCTCCCTGCTCTGGCTCCAGCGCTATCTGTTAAATTATTCCGGCGCCATCCTCATGATTTCCCACGACCGCGACTTCATGGACTCGATCATCGAGACCGTCGTGGAAATCGACCCCGACGCCGCCAAGCTCAATTCCTACACCGGCAACTACAGCTCGTATCTCGAACAACGCGAGGCCCGCTTCGACCAGCTCACCCAAGCCTACCGCAACCAGCAGAAGGAAATCGAGCACGTCCAGGAATTCATCGACCGCTTCCGCCAGGTCGGGTCCAAGGCCTCGCAGGTCCAGTCCCGCATCAAGTCGCTCGAAAAGCTCGAACGCATCGAGAAGCCGCGCACGCCGCGCAAGCCTTTCAAATTCAGCTTTCCCCAGCCCCCGCGCTCCAACCAGAAAGTCATCGAGCTTCAGAAAGTCAGCCAAGCCTACGGCGACAAACAAATTTACAAAGACCTCGACCTCACCATCGAGCGCGGCGACCGCATCGTCCTCGTCGGTCCGAACGGCGCGGGCAAATCCACCCTCATCAAGATCCTCGCCGGCCAGATCCCCATCAACAGCGGCAAGCGCGAGCCCGGCTACGCCACCAAGATCGGTTACTACTCCCAGCACCGCTCCGAAGCCCTCAACGAGAACAACACCGTGCTCGAGGAAGTCATGGGAGCCTGCACCACCCTCCGCGAGGAGGAAGCCCGCAGCATCCTCGGCTCCTTCCTGTTCCGCCGCACCGACGTCGAGAAACGCTGCGGAGTTCTATCAGGCGGCGAGAAATCCCGGCTCAACCTCGTCAAGTTCCTCGTCGATCCGCCGAACCTCCTGCTCATGGACGAGCCCACCACCCACCTCGACATTCTCTCCATCGACTCGCTCGTCCAGGCGCTGAAGAACTACGAAGGCACGCTCGTCTTCATTTCCCACGACGTCCACTTCATCCGCACCCTCGCGGAAACCACGCTGCACATCAACAACGGCACCGTCACCCGCTACACCGGCGGCTACGACTACTTCATCGAAAAAAGCGGCCTCATCGACGACCGCAGCGCCGTCACCGCGTAAGCGCCTCCCTGCCCCTCCTCCTGGAATTTCGATGACAAGGAGCGCCAGGAAAAAAGTTTCACCTGAGCTGATCAAAAACAATCACTTGCCGGTCGAGCGTCACTTCACGCTTCTTGGCAGCTGGTCGCACCTGCTATGGCTGGCATGATTTGATCCGCGTCTTCGCAGGCTGTTTCCAAAACCATGTCGCCCCCTCGCCACGCAGGCAGCCATCCCCTCGCTTGGAGAGGTGACATCGTGGGTCCGTCACCACCGGTCTGCCCTGAGCTTTTCCAGGGACATCACGATGCCGACCATCATCGCCGGGGTATCAGCCCCGGAGTATGCGGCAAGCTGCCAAGAGGCGGCACTCCACCGAAACGAAGCCGGGCCATCCTCAAAAATGAGGATATACGGATGGGCGCTTCCATAAACTCACAATAATCTGAAAATAAGCAGTTTACTGCGCTAAAAATGCTTTCAAATCACGTGATGGCCAAGCGAAAAAGATATGTCAACCGAGCTGAGAGCGGACTATTCGACAAGTCCGACCGGCTCCAACAGGTTCAATCGATGGGCGACACGCTCAGGCAGATCAACGCGATCATGGACT
>CAMCCX010000117.1 GCA_945873305.1 Akkermansia muciniphila | reverse complement strand
TCATCCTCGGAAACCCATTCCTGAATCGAGGGAGGCATCAAAAGCGGTGTGTCCCGGTCCACGGAAACAAATCGTTTTGCCATGCGCGGAATCTAACTTAATCTGGTCGGGACTCAAGATGAAAGTCCGACAGCCTGCAGAGAGCGCCGGGTCGTCCAGAGCGAGCAGGGTTTCGGCGGAGTCTTGGGAATGAAGGGCGGCAGGTAAGGCAGCGGGCGCATCCGGCGCGCGGACCGGCTCCGATGCCGCGGCCGGTCGCGCGGGGCTGCCGGGAGATTTCGCAAGGTGTCCACCCAGATAGCCGCAGGGAAGTCCCGCGACGCAAAGCATGGGGATGATCTAGGGGCGCGGTGTTTGAAATTTCATGGGCCTCGCTATGAAAAGGGGGGCGCGCCGTAAATGTGGCAAGCGGATTCGCCCGTCGATTTCCGCGAGACAAAGCCACTTGTGGCGACCGCTAAAGTCGGCGAGAATGCGCTGGAACTCCCGCCATCCATTTGGGAGCTTCCGTCATTCGTCGCCGGGCCAGCATGCTGGTCGTTTTCCGATCATGGCCTCTCCATCCACCCCACCCGGCTCCAAAGCCCCTATCCCCGAATCGCTCCGGCTGCAGCTGGACGATTTCCGACGCCATCTGTGGCGGGTGAAAGCGATGGAAGCGGTGGCGGCCGGGTTGATCGGGCTGCTGGTTTCCTTCCTCTTGGTTTACGGGCTCGACCGGATTTGGCAGACGCCGGGCTGGGTGCGGCTCGCGATTCTTCTCGCGGGAATTTCGCTGTTCGCCGTGTTCGCGCCGTATTGGCTGCACCGCTGGGTCTGGCGGCAGCGGCGGGAAACCCAGCTGGCGCGCCTGATCGCCAAGCGCTATCCCGGTCTCGGCGATCGTTTGCTCGGCGTGATCGAGCTCCAGGATCAGGAGGGGAATTCTGACACGCTTTCCCCCCGGCTGCGCGAGGCGGCGATGGAAGCGGTGGCGATCGAGGCGGGAAATCGCAAGCTCGACGAAGCGCTGCCCCCGCAGAGACACCGGCGCTGGGCGCTGGTCGCGCTCTGCCTCGCGGGAATTTCCGCGGCCGCCTTCACACTGACTCCGCGCGCCGGGTTGAACGCCTTGCAACGCTGGCTGATGCCGCTTTCGAAAACCGAGCGCTACACGTTCACCCGGCTGGAAAACCCGCCGACCTACCTCGCGGTGGCGTTCGGCGAGGCCTTCGAGATCACGCTGCGTTTGTCGGCAGATTCCGAGCAGCGCCCGGCGAAGTCGTCCGGGCGTTATGGATTGCAGCCGGGTGTGGATGCCGCGCTGGAAAAGGACAGTTACCGCTTCGTTTTCCCCGGCCAGCAGGACGCCGGCACCATCGTATTCCATGTGGGGGATCTCCGCCACGAGGTCCGGGTGGAGCCGGTGCAGCGCCCGGCGATGGAAGACGCGGCGGCGGTCGTCACCTTCCCGGCCTATCTGGGGATTCCTGAAAAAACGGCCAACCTCAACACCGGCGTCCTCAGCGCGGTCGAGGGCGGGAAGATCCGGATCCGTCTAACGACCACTCGCGAGCTCGCCAACGCCACCTTCGGTCCGACCCGTTCGCAGGCCATCGAGGAATCTTCCGCCGCCTACGTCCCGCTCGACGGAGCGCTGGAAATTACCGGCCCGGTCGCCAGCACGCCGGTCATCGAAGTCGGCGCGATTCCATTCGAAATCCCCTTCGCCTGGACCGACAAGCTCGGGCTCGCCGGCGAGTCCGGCTACCGCCTGCGGGTCGATGGGCTGAAGGACGCCGCGCCGACCTGTTATTTGCAGGGGATCGACCGCCAGAAGGTCATGCTGCCGGAGGAGACGGTCGATTTCGAGGTGCTCGCCGAGGATGATTTCGGAGTGAAACAAACAGGGATCGAGTGGTCCGGCCAATTCACCCGGCCGACCAGCGAGGTCTCGGCGAAGGGCGAGTTGAAACTCGGCGACGGCACGCCGGAAGAACGGCGGCTCACCAAGTCGGCGTCGTTCTCACCCGCCGCCTTCGGCATCGCGCCGCAGAAAATCACCCTCCGCGGCTACAGCGAGGACCATTTCCCGGAGCGCGGCCGCGTTTATTCCGAGCCGGTCATCCTCTACGTGCTGACCCGCGACGAGCACGCGCAGATGTTGAAGAGCAAGTTTGATCGAACGATCACCGAGTTCGAGGACCTCGCCCGCCGCGAGGTGGAGTTGTTGGATGAAAACCAGCGGCTCGAACGCCTGAGCGGCGAGGAGCTCCAGAAAGATCCTAACACCAAACGCCTCGAATCCCAGGAACAAGCCGAAGCCGAGAGCGAGCGCCGGATGAAGGACCTCACCGAGCGGATGGAAAACCTGATGAAGGACGCCGCCCGCAACGGCGACATCCAGAAGGAAACGCTCAAGAAAATGGCGGAGTCCCTCAAGTCGATGCAGGAACTTTCCCAACAGGATTTGCCGAAGGTGAAGGACAAACTCGGCGACTCGCAGGAGCAGTCAAACACGCCGGAGAAGGCGCAAAAAGACGTGGCGCAAGCCGCCGAGGAACAGAAAAAGGCCGTCGATAAAATGCAGGAGGCCATCGCCAAGGCGAACGACGCCAACCGCCAGTTCGAGGCGGGAACCTTCGTCAACCGCTTGAAAAAAGCCGCCGGCGAGCAGAACGGAATCGCCAGCGCGCTCATCGACTCCTACGAGCGGATTCTCGGCATCAAGGCCTCGAAACTCGATCCCTCCGACCTGCGTCGTTTGAACGAATCCATCAGCCAGCAGGCGAACACCGCCTCCGACGTGCGCTGGCTGCAGGAAGACCTCGGCAATTATTTCGCCCGCACCAAGACGGATTCCTTCAAACAGATCCTGGATGAAATGAAGGCCTCGCAGATCGACAGCGGCCTGGAGGAAATCCGTAACATTCTCGGTTCCAACCACTCCTTCATAGCCACCGAGCAGTCGAAAAAATGGGCGGAAAAACTCACCGAATGGGCGAAGAAACTCGAAGGCGAGAAAGAAAATGGCGGAGGTGGCGGCGGCGGTGGTGGCAGTGGCCAGAGCCCCGAGGACGAAGACTTCGAGTTCATGCTGCGGGTGATGAAACTGGTCCAACAGGAACAGGACCTGCGGGCGCAGACCCGCGCGCTCGAACAACTCCGCCGCGGCAACCCGCCACAAGAACCATGAAGCGCCTCATCCAAATTCCCGGCATTCTGTTACTGGCCACGCTGACCGCGGCGGCCGACGAACAAAAGCACCGCGAGGGTTCCGCCAAGGTGGCGGACCGGCAGGACGAACTTTCCGCGGACGTCCAACAGCTCGCCATCGAACAAACCGTGCCGAAGGTCATCGAGCTGCTCAACGAAGTGGAGAAAATCATGGACGAAGCCACCGACCAACTCGCGGAGGCCGACACCGGCGGCACCACGCTCGCGGCACAGACCGAGATCATCGAGAAAATCCACGAGGCGGCCAAGGAGAAGCAAAAACAGCAGGGCAGCGGCCAGTCCGGCAGCGCCATGATGGACATGATGGAGCGCATGATGGGCAAGGATCCCGACGGCGAAGGCAAGGGCAAAGGGGGCAAACCTAGCGATACGGGAAGCAACGGCCTATCCGGCTTGTCCGATGCCGCTAACCAAGCGGGCGGCGGCGAGACTGGCGGTAAAAGCGAGGCCCGCCGGGTGCCCAAAGCCAGCGGCGGCGCGGGCCGCGTGCTGCCCGAGGAATTCGCCAAAGCGCTCGACGCCTACAACCGCGGAGTGGAACAAAAATCCAAGTGAGAACCACGATGACAAATTTCCTGTCAGCCGGAACGACCGCATTGCTCGCGTTTTCCGTGATCGCAAGCGCCCAGGATCTGCCAGTCCGCCAGGATGACATGATCCCGGCGCAGGCGGAGCTGATCTACGAGCGGGGCTTGCAATACCTCGCCAAATCCCAGCACGAGAAAGGCAACTGGAACGACAGCGTCGGCACCGAGCCGGGAGTCGTCGGCTTGTGCGTGGCGGCCTTCCTCGCCCACGGCGAAGATCCCAACAACGGTCCGTATTCCAAGAACATCCGGGCGGGCATCGACTACATCCTTTCCCAACAGAACGAGAAGAACGGCTACATCGGCTCCAGCATGTATAACCACGCGTTCGCGACCAAGGCGCTCGCGGAGTCCTACGGCGTCCTCGACCATCCCAAGATCGCCCCGGCGCTGGAGAAGGCGGTCGAGCTGATTGTCAGCTCGCAGAAGAAAAACCGCTTCGGGGCGTGGCGCTACACGCCGGAAAGCCGCGACGCGGACACCACGGTGACCGGCTGCCAGATGGTCACCCTGTTCGCCGCGCGCAACGCCGGCGTCGCGGTGCCCGACGAGGCGATCAAGAAAGGCCTCGCCTATCTCGCAACCTGCCGCGGCCGGGACGGCGACTACGGCTACACCTCGGCCTCGGGCGGCAAGCCCACGCTCACCGCCATCGGCTCGCTATGCCTCTCCCTGGCCAAGGAGCGTGACTCAAAGGGCTATCAGGCGAGTCTGGCCTACCTGAAAAAGAACATCGATTTCCGGGACCGCTACTATCCGTTCTACTTCGAGTATTACATGTCGCAGGCGTTGTTCCACGCGGACGAAGCGACTTGGAAGGAATGGAACGCCCGCAACATCCGCTATCTCTCCACCATCCAGTCATCCGACGGATCGTTTCCCGGAAACCAGGGCGCTTCATTCAATACCGCCGGCGCTCTGTTGTCGCTGGCCCTGAACTATCGGTTTTTACCCATCTACGAGAAATGATTCACAAACTCGCGGTTTCCTGGATGTGCGGGGTGATGGTTCTGGCGGCCGCCGAACCTCCCGACCTGGTGCGCTTTTCTAACGGCGACCAGCTCCACGGCGCGTTCCAAGGTTTCAAGGAGGGTTCCCAAGCCGTCTGGCGGAATGACGACGCCGCCGCGCCCGTGGATTTCAAAACCGCCCGGATCCGCCACGTCATCCTCCGCGGCGGCAGGCCATTGAAACCCCTGACATCGCTGTCCCATGTCGCGCTGGTGAACGGCGACCGCGTCCCGGGGACGATCACCGGACTGGACGATGAGGCGCTCACTTTGGAAACCACGTTTGCCGGGTCGTTGCGGATTCCGCGGCAGCAGGTGGCCATGTTCGCGCCGAGTCCGTTAGGCGGGCGCGTCCACTATCACGGCCCCTTCGTCGAAGATGAGTGGAAAATGGCGAACGCCTCGTTTCCGGACGGCCTGCCGCCGGACGGCAAGGACAAGGACGAACCCGGGCGCTGGGCTTTTTCCGGGTCCGCCTGGTATTGGCCGGGGAAATTTTCCGGCACCGCGCTGCTGCGTGAGAGCGCGATGCCGGACCGCTCGATCCTGCGCTTCGACCTGGCGTGGAAAAACCGGCTTTCGATCGCGATCGGGTTTCATGCCGATTTCGCGAAAGCGAAGCCCCGGGCCGACAAGGATTCGGAAATCCAAGATCCGCGCGGTCGCAGATTGTCCCCCGGCGACTCGACGGTTTTCCCGCTGCTGTTTGGTAACAGTTACGTGCTGCAGATTTTCTCCACCCATCTGATGCTCTTCCGCACCACCGTGGACGGGGACGGCGCGCCCGTGGTCGAGCGGGTGCAGATCAACGGCAACTCAATCCGGTTAGGCGACACCGGCAAGGCGCAAATGGAAATCCGCGGCAACCGCCTGACCGGGCAGATTTCGCTTTTCATCAATGACGAGTTCATCGTCAGTTGGAGCGAGGGCGGGACGACTCCGGAGGACCAGGCGCGGTATGCGGGGAAGGGCGCGGGCTTCGGCTTCGTGGTGCAGAACGAGGACGCGCCGGTGAAGATTTCAGACGTGATGGTCGCGGAGTGGAACGGGATGCCGGACTCGGCGCGCAGCCTCCAAACGGACGAGCAGGACATCGTTCTGCTAGCCAACGGCACCGACCGCTTCTCCGGAAAAGTGGAGTCTCTCAAGGACGGGAAAATCCGCCTCCGGGGGAAATACGGGCAGTTTCTGTTTGAAATCGACGACATCGCCGAGATCCGCTTCGCCCGCGGCCGGCTGGCCAAGGAGACCGATCCGGCGCCGGATTCGCTGACGGTCCGGCTCAGCCCGCTGGGCGAGGTTTCCGGCCGCCCGCTCGCGGGAAGCGCGTCCTCAATCCGGATCCTCAATCCGGTCTGCGGAGAAATGAACTTCAACTTGGAATCCGCGGTGATGCTGGATTTCAAACCTTCCAACAACGCGATCGATGACTGGGATGCGGACTTCTAACTTGAATGCCTGGCTGGGTGTGGTTCTCGCCGGAACCGGCGTGCTGCGCGCGGACAATCTGATCCTGGCGGATGACGCGCGCCTCACCGGCACGGTCCGCTCGATCAACGAGGCGGGCGTGGTCGAGCTGGCGACGGCGCTTTCTCCCGAGCCGTTGCTGCTGAAAGCCGGCGCGGTCGAGAAAGTCGAATTCAGCGTCCCGGAATCCGCGGCGGCCCCTGCGGGCATCGTGATCGAGCTGGCCAACGGGGATTTGCTGCCGGCGGCCATCGAGAGTCTGGACGACAAGAACCTCAGCGTCGTCACCGCGGACGCGGGGCGCTTGAGCATTCCGCGGACGGCTTTGAAATCGATGCAGCTCGGCGTGCGCAAACCGAAAGCCGTTTATCGCGGCCCGAAAAATTCCGAAGAGTGGAGCTTGTATGCCGAGCGGGCGAAAAACTGGCAGTTTGCCCGGGACGCCCTCACTGCCAACGGTCCCTCGCAGGCGGCCAGGGATTTCGACGCGCCATCGCAGTTCGTCCTCAAGTTCACCCTGAAGTGGCAGGCGAATCCGATGTTCAAAATCCACTTCGCCGATCCGCTGACGCCCCAAGTCGAGCTGGTGGACCGGTATTTCTTGCAGTACGGCAGCGCGGGGCTGGAGATCAAACGCGAATCCAGCAAGGGCAAGCGGTATCAGACAGTGATCCAGCTGCCGCGCACCCCGGACCAATTTCCCTCTAACGAGCTGGCGGTGGAAATCCGGGTGGACCGCAAAACCTCGCGGCTCCAGCTGCTTCTCAATGGCGAGCCCGAGGGCGCCGGGGTCGATCCGGTCGGAGACGCGCCTCAAGGAAACGGCGTGGTCCTCATCAACAATTCGCCGGCCGGACCCGTGCAGGAAATCCGCGGGATCGAGGTTCTCGAGCTCGACAATGCGGGGACGCGGCATCGCACCGAAGAGCGCGGCGACGCCAAGGCTGATAGCTTGATCAGCCGCGATGAGGACCGCTGGGGCGGACGCTTGATCGGCATCCGCAAGGGGCCGGAAGGGGTGGTTTTTTCCTTCAAGAGCGATTTCCAGGAAGAGCCGCTGGAGCTCTCTGAGGCCGATGTTTCCACGGTGTTTTTCGCCAAACCGGCGCAGACCGATGCGCCCGCGCCGGTCCATCAGTTCGTCCTGCGGTTGCGCGGGGAAGGTTCCCTCCGGGTGTCTTCCTGCGCGTTCTCGGCGGACGACGTCTCCGCGCGGCATCCGCTGCTAGGCCCGGTGAAAATCCGCCGCGCGGGCGTCTCCGGCTTGGAGCGCCTGGATTCCAAACCCGAAGCGAAATCAAAGGAATGAAGCTCGCCCCGCCACTTGTGATGTTCGCCGCCGCTTTCACGCTCGCTTCGACCGCGGACGAGGTGGAATCGACCGTGAGGTTTTCCAACAACGACCAGTTGACCGGCAGCGTGGAGTCGCTAACAACCGAGCGCTTGGTTTGGAAATCCCCGGTTCTCGAAAAGCCCGCGCCGTTTTTCCTCAAGGACGTCCTCGATCTCACTCTGACAGCCGGCCAGCCCGAGTCCGTCGCGAGGCATGACGCCGCCATCACCCTGACCCGCGGCGACGTGATTCGCGGACAGCTCGCCTCGGTGAGCGACGAGGCCGTCGAGCTGGACACCTGGTTTGCCGGGCGGATGAAATTCAATCGTCTCAACATCGCGGACATCAAGATTTCCGAGCGGCCGAATTTCATCTACCGCGGTCCCACCGGGCTCGACGGATGGAAGCAGTCCGGCGACAAGCCGGCATGGACTTTTCAGAATTCCCGCTTCCGCTCGGCGGCTGCCGGAAGCATCGCGAGGAATGTGGATCTGCCTGACGAGTGCGCGATTGCTTTCGATGCGGCGTGGCGGGGTTCGTTCGCGTTGAAGCTGGTGTTTTTCTCGGATGATGTGGCGAGCGACCATCCGGCGAGCGGCTATGAAATGGCGATCCAGTCGCGCTCGGTCTATCTGCGGAGCTGCAAGACGCAAAAGTTTCTCGGCCACACGGCGAGCGCGGTGACGCTTCAGGAAAACGAAAAGGCCCACATCGAGGTGCGGGTCAGTTTGAAGTCGGGCAAAGTCTGCCTGTTTCTGGACGGCCACATCATCGATGTCTGGACGGATCCGGACGTGGCCGCCGTCGAAATGGGGCGGGGGATTCATTTCATCACCCAGAACGAATCGCCGGTGCAAATCTCCGGCATCGAGGTCAGCGCGTGGGATGGCGAGGTGGACAAGCTTCCCAATCCGCCGGGCATGGGCGGTTTCCGCCAGTTCGGAATTCAAGGGCTCATGGAGGCGGAGGATGAGCCGGAGCCCGCGCCGGTGGAAAAGACGAACAAGCGCCGGATGGAGCTTCGCAACGGCGACAGCAT
>CAMCCX010000116.1 GCA_945873305.1 Akkermansia muciniphila | reverse complement strand
ACCCAGCCGATGTCATACGTCCCCGCCGCGAAATCCGGGTGGGCGATGATTTCCTGTTGGAAAGGAATGGTCGTCTTGATGCCGCGGATCATGAACTCGCCGAGGGCGCGCTTCATGCGGGCGATCGCGATTTCCCGGGTGGCTCCGGTGACGATGAGCTTGGCGATCATCGAGTCGTAGTGCGGCGGGACGGTGTAGCCGGAATAGACGTGGGTGTCCACGCGGACGCCTTTGCCGCCGGGGGCATACCAAAGATCAATGGTGCCGGGGCTGGGGGTGAAGTTGTTGAAGGGATCCTCGGCGTTGATGCGGCACTCGATGGAATGGCCGCGGGGTGTGGCTTCGAGCACGTGGCGGGAAAGCGGCTCGCCGGCGGCGACGCGGATTTGCTCCTTGATGAGCTCGCAGCCCATGACTTCCTCGGTGACCGGGTGCTCGACCTGGATCCGGGTGTTCATTTCCATGAAATAGAAGTTCTCCGCCTTCTCGTCGACGAGGTATTCGATGGTGCCGGCGTTCTGATAGCCGATGTTCTTGATCAGGTTGACGGAGGCGTCGCCCATGCGCGCGCGGAGCTCGGGGGTGAGCAGCGGCGACGGACATTCCTCGATGATCTTCTGGTTGCGGCGCTGCATCGAGCAGTCGCGCTCGCCGAGGTGGATGAAATTTCCGTGGGAATCGCCGATGACCTGGAACTCGACGTGATGCGGATTGAGAACGAGTTTTTCCAGATAACAGGCGCCGTTGCCGAAGCAGGCGACGGCTTCGTTGGACGCGGCTTGGAACAGGCTGATGAAATCCTCTTCCTTGAAACAAGGACGCATGCCGCGGCCACCACCGCCGGCGGTGGCTTTGATCATGACGGGGAGGCCGATTTTTTTCGCCTCGATGAGCGCCGTCTCGGCGTCCGCCATGATGTCGGAGCCGGGGGTGATGGGGACGCCGTTAGCGATGGCGGTGGCGCGGGCGGTGGCCTTGTCACCCATCATGGAAATCACCTGATGGGACGGCCCGATGAAGGTGAGCCCGGAGCTGGCGCAAATCTCGGCGAAGCGGGCGTTTTCCGACAGAAACCCGTAACCGGGGTGGATGGCGTCCGCGCCGGTGATCTCCGCGGCGGCGATGATGCGGTCGATCTTGAGGTAGGATTCCTTGCTGGAAGCGGGTCCGATGCAGACCGCTTCGTCGGCGAGCTGGACGTGCATGGAGTCAACGTCGGCCTCGGAATAGACGGCGACGGATTCGACATCAAGCTCGCGGCAGGCGCGGATGATGCGGAGGGCGATTTCACCGCGATTGGCAACTAGGACGCGCTTGAACATGGTTGGGGAAGTGGAAGCTGGTCGGACACGAAGCGTCACTTGATGCGGAAGAGAACGTCGCCGTATTGCACGGGAGTGCCGTCTTCGGCGACGTAGGCGCAGATGACGCCGGCGCGCTCGGCCTTGATCTCATTCATGACCTTCATGGCTTCGATGATGCAAAGCGTCTGGCCGATGGAGACGACGCTGCCGACATCGACGAAATTCGGGGAGTCGGGAGCGGGCTTCAGATAGAAAGTGCCGACCATGGGCGAGGTGATTTCCACGCCGTCGGCGACGGGTGCGGCCGGGGCTGCTGCTGCGGCCGGAGCCGGGAGGGCCGCGGCGGGAGCGTGTGCCGGGGCTTGCGCGGCGGGGAGGGAGGCGAGCAGGCCGCGGAGGTCGTCGAGGTCGCCGCCTTTTTTGAGCTTGAGGTGAAAGTCCCCTTTGGTGAGGTCGAAGTGGGTGAGCCCGTGCTCATTCATGAGCTCGACGATGCGGCGGATTTCCTGGAGTTCCACAGTGGGAGAAGGTTGGGAGTTGGGATGAACGAGTGCCGGTCCGACGGGATGGGTCTCGTGGGCGCTAGCTAGACGGAGCGGGCAAAGAGCGTCAAGCGGAATGGGGCGCCGCCCCCGCTCAAAGCGCGCCGAACCGCTGCACCAGGGTTTCCTTGCGGAACTCGAAAATCATCTTGAGCTTCGCCCGGACGAAAACCGCGTGGGCGATGGCCCCGAACGGACCGCAGCCGAGGCCGTAATGCACCAGGTCCCGCATCAGCACGCCACCGGGGATTTCCTCGAAGCTGTGGCGGTGGTGCCAGAATTTATACGGGCCGAACCGCTGCTCATCGACGAAGGATTTCCCTTCGTCCACGGCTTTGATTTCGGTGACCCACGGCACCCAGACGCCGGGCAGGATCTTCACTTTGTAAGTGATGATCTGGCCTTCATACATCTTCTCGCCGGGCAGGCTGACGATTTTGAAACCGAGGGCGTCGGGGGTGATTTCGTCGAGATTGCGCGGCGATGAGAAGAATTCCCAGGCGGCTTCGAGCGAAATGGGCAGGCGTTGTTCCTGTTCGAGCGTGTGAAGGGTCATGAGCTGGTGCAGGATGGCGCGGGTGAGCGGCGGCGCAAGGCGGGGATTTTCGCAAGTTCCTTGTGCCCGGCGGATGAAGCGGCTAATTCCTCCGCCATGGATTTTGAAACATTGAGCACTTGGGCGGACGAGGAGTTGAAGGCATTGGTGAAAATCCTGCCGAAGGACATCCAGGACGCCGCGGAAAAAGTGGCCATCGCGTTTGAGGAAAAACCCGGTGAGGGCGCTTATGACGAGCAGCTCGAAGGCGACGAGCTCGGCCTGTTCGAAGGCCCGTCCGCGATGGACGAAGCGGGCCCCGAAGAACTCCCGCGGATCCGCCTTTTCCTCGTGAACCTCTGGGAATGGACCGGCGAGGAAGAGCACGACTTCCGCGACGAAGTGGGCACCACTTTCCTCCACGAGCTCGGCCACTACCTCGGCTGGGACGAGGACGAAGTCGCGGAACGCGGCTTGGAATGAGCGTGTCCCGACTGTCTCAGCCGGATTCCTAGGCTCCGCTCCCGGCTGAGACAGCCGGGACACTTTCCATGAGCAGGCGAATCGCCGCCGGATAGAGCCGGTGCTCCACCACCTGGATGCGGGCGTGCAGGGATTCCGGAGTATCGTCCGCTAGAATCGGCACGGCCTCCTGCAAGACGATCGGCCCGGTGTCCATCCCTTCGTCCACGGAATGCACGGTGCATCCGGCTTCGGCCGCGCCGGCGTCGAGCGCTTGTTTCCACGACTCCAAGCCGGGAAACGCCGGCAGCAGCGAGGGGTGGATGTTGAGGATTTTCCCCGGAAAAACATCCAGCAGCGGGCGTTTCACCAAGCGCAGGAATCCCGCGAGGCAAACGAGTTCGACGCCCGCGTCCTCCAGCCGCCGCGCCGTTTCCGCCTGGGCTTCCTCGGGAAATTTCGTTTTGAAGCCCCGGCAATCGATCACCCCCGTCTCAATCCCGCGCTTGCGCGCCCGCTCCAGAATGAACGCGTCCGGATTGTCCGAAAGCACGATGACGATGCGCGCGTCGAGCGTCCCGGCATCGATCGCGTCGAGGATCGCCTGCATGTTTGAACCAGAACCAGAACCGAGAACGCCGAGCACCATGCGCTTGGTTTAAGCGACACAATTTTCCTGCCAAGCGCCAAATCCCCGCCACCGGACTTGGCGCTTGGAAACCGCCATTTCCACCGCTATTCACCACCCATGCACGACGCCCGCATCGACGACCTCGCCCGCCAACTGGTCCGCTATTCCACCTCGTTGAAAAAAGGCGAGAAGGTCCTCATCGATCTCCACGACGTGCCCGACTCCATCGGTCTCGCGCTCATCCGCGAGGTCCGGGCCAAAGGCGCGCTGCCGTTCGTGAAACTCCATCAAGGCCGCCTCACCCGCGAGATGATCAAAGGCGCGGAAGACTCGCAGTATGAAATCCTCGCCAAGCACCTGCTCGCCGAGATGAAGGACATGGACGCCTACATCGCCATCCGCGGCGGCAACAACATCGCCGAAAACTCCGACATCCCCGCCGACCGCATGCGCCTGGCCATGAAACACATGCGCCCGGTCCTCGACCACCGCGTCAAGAAGACCAAGTGGTGCGTCCTGCGCTGGCCCTCCGCCTCGATGGCCCAGCAGGCCGGCATGAGCACCGAGGCTTTTGAAAAATTCTACTTCGACGTCTGCCTGCTCGACTACAAGGCGCTGCTTCCCTCCATGAACGCCCTCAAGAAGCTGATGGACAAGAGCGAGAGCGTGCACATCAAAGGCCCGGGCACCGACCTCCGGTTTTCGATCAAGGGCATCAAATCCATCGTCTGCGGCGGAAACTACAACATCCCCGACGGCGAGGTCTTCACCGCCCCGGTCCGCGATTCCGTGGAAGGCCACATCTCCTACAACGCGCCCACGATCTATCAAGGCATCCCCTTCGACTCGATCCGCCTGGAGTTTTCCAAAGGGAAAATCATCAAGGCCGAAGCCGGCGCCCGCACCAAGGAGCTCAACAAAATCCTCGATACCGACGAAGGCGCCCGCTTCATCGGCGAGTTCGCCCTCGGCTTCCACCCGGCCATCCGCGAGCCGATGCGCGACATCCTCTTCGACGAGAAAATCGCCGGTTCCTTCCACTTCACCCCCGGCCAAGCCTACGACGAGGCGGACAACGGCAACCGCTCGCAAGTCCACTGGGACATGGTCAACATCCAGCGCAAGGACTGGGGCGGCGGCGAGATCTGGTTCGACGGAAAGCTGATCCGGAAAGACGGCGTCTTCCTGTTAAAGGCCTTGGAAAAACTCAATGGATAGAAGAAGAATAGGTCGTGTAAGGCCTATAAGACCCATCAAGCAGCGCCCGATTCCCAATCCTTGCCAGTCGGGCTGGAATGCCTAGCTTCACCACCGTGAACGAACCGTTTCCTGTTTCCCCGCCGCGCGCTTGGGCGGAGATCGATCTTGGCGCGCTGGGGAGAAATCTGGCCGTCGCCCGCGAGGCGTTCGGCGGCGGGGTGATGGTGGTGGTGAAAGCCGGCGCTTACGGCCACGGACTGGAGGAAATCGCGAAGGCGCTCGCTGGCGAGGACATCGCGTTTTTCGGCGTCGCCAATGTCGGCGAGGCCCGCCGCATCCGCAATGCGGGGGTGCAAACCCGCGTCTATCTGCTCGGGGCGACCTGGGCGGAAGAGCGCGAGGAAATCGTCGCCCGCGAGTGGACGCCGTGCGTTTCCTCCATCGCCGAGGCGGAGCATTTCAACCGCATCGCCGCCCGCCACGGCAAGCGCCTCAAGGTCCATCTCGCGGTGGACACCGGCATGGGCCGCGGCGGCTTCGTGGCGGAGGACCTGCCGGAAAAGCTCGGCGAGTTAGAGCGCATGGCCCATCTGGAGATCGAAGGAATCGGCTCGCACTTGCCTTCGGCGGACGAGGACGAGGAGTTCACCTTGCGGCAGTTCGAGCGCTTTCACGCGATCATCCGCGAGCTCGGCGGCGCGGAGCGCTTCAAGTGGAGGCACCTCTCCAACAGCGCCGGACTGCTAGGATTCGACCAGGGCGTGTGCAACCTTTCCCGCCCCGGCCTGATGCTTTACGGAGTCTCGCCGCTGCCCGGATTTCAGGAGAAACTCGCCACGGTGATGACGTTGAAATCACGCGTCACGCTCGTCCGCAACTTGCCCGCCGGGCACGGGGTTTCCTACGGCCGCCAGTTCGTGACCACCCGGCCCACGCGGGTCGCCACCGTCGGCATCGGTTATGGCGACGGCTACCCGCGCCAAGTTTCGGGAAACGGCGCCGACGTTTGGATCCGCGGCCGCCGCCTGCCGATTCTCGGCCGCGTCACGATGGACCAGTTGATGGTGGACGTCACCGCGGCCGGCGACGTCATGGAGGGCGACGAGGTTGAAATCTTCGGCGCTAACATCCCGGTGGCCGAGATCGCGGTCAAAGCCGGCACCATCACCTGGGAGGTTTTCACCGGCATCACGCCGCGGGTGCTGAGGTGCTACCACCCCTAACGAACCGCGGCCGGCGTCGCGGGCGTCACTCGGCTTTCGTGACCGGGTTCTGGACCCGATAGCCCTCCTTGTGCGCCACATAACCGGCGGCCGCGCCGGCGGCGAGAGGCAGGCAGGATGACAACGAGGAAACGCCGATGGCGAGGACGAGGAGTGAGAACAGTTGGATTTTCATAGGTTGTGTTGGGTAGTGGTTGGCTTCAAATGCATTCGCAACCTAGTCCAACCGGCGGCGAGGTCAACTGGTATCCCGCGACAACCGTCTTGGCTACATATTCACCGCTTGGTAGATCGCGGCTCCTCTGCTATCCCCTGCCCCGTGATTTCCATGGATCCCTCTGATAGCGAAAAACTGGCCAACTACACCGGCAAGGTGCCGTGGAGTTATCTCGCGCCCCACTCGCTCACCGGCAGCCTGTATTTCGTCGATCCCGGACTGAGGCTCGAAGACGTCGGCGCGGCGATTTCCGCCAACCGGACGGAGCAGGTGGAAGCGTGGTTGAAATCCGGCGATCTGGTGAAGATCGAAGCCCTCCACGCCGCGCAATGGGAGCAGGGCGATGCGGAGTTCGAAGCGCTGGTGGTCTCGCCTTTCGTGCTTTGCCGCCCGGGCTGAGCCACCGGGGTTACGATCTTTTCCTAGATTTCCCGGAGCAGGCGTGCGATATTGCACGACCGCTTTCCCCCCCATCCATGCGCCGCGGGGACGAACATGCGGAATCCTAACTCTGAGGAAACACGCCAATGAACGACCCCGTCACATCCAACCTCAACGCATCGATCCAGAAGACCAACGAGTGGCTCGCCTGCGTCGAACATGAATTGCACGACGACAACCGGCAGGCCGCTTACCACGCCTTGCGATCCGTCATGCATGTCTTGCGCGACCGGCTTCCGGCCGATGAAGCGGCTCATCTGGCCGCGGGCCTGCCAGCCCTTCTGCGCGGCATTTATTACGAGGGCTGGTCCCCGGCGAACAAGCCGGACAAGCTCAACAAACAGCAATTTCTCGACCGCATCCAGTCCAGCTACTCCGGCCCCGGCGCGCTCAATCCGCTGCGCTGCGCGACCGCCGTGTTCGCCGTCCTCCAACAGCGGATCGGTGCCGGCGAGATCGGCGATGTCCGCAGCATCCTGCCTCGCGAAATCGAGGAACTCTGGCCCAAGGCCTCATGACTCTGCCGGACCTCAGTGAGATCCGGCACCACCAAAACAAAATAACAGAAAGGAAACCACCCCCATGCCAATCGCAGTAGAAGCCTCGATGGAACACATCGGCGAAACCAAGGCGCTCGCCAACCACGACCGCGACATGATCCACGAGCTCAGCAAGCGGATCGATGCCGTGTGGCACCTCGACCAATACATCGCCAATGCCAACATGGACAAGGAACTCAAACAGTTCTGGTCCGAGCTCAAAACCCAGGAGCAGGAAAACGTGAAGCGGCTGAAAAAAATCATGACCCGCCACATCGAGAAGAACTGTTTCTGAGGAAACGAGGGTCGATGGGGCGGGCACCACAGCGCGCCCGCCCCATCGGCCTGTCGCACCCGCGCCGGCGTCAGCGGAACTGGTTTTGCTCCGGCTGGTAGATGTATTCCGCCGCGGCCATTTTCACGATCAGCAGCTCGTGGTCGAGGTTGTGGGTTTTCACCAGATCGTCGAGGGAATCGCAGTGATTTCTCAGCTCGGTGTTCAGCAAACCGACCAGCAAATGGGGATCCATTTTGGGGAATTTCGAGAGGTCCATGGGGAAATCGTTACCACGGCGGACCTTGCAGGCAAGATGGGATCGGATAATTGAACGGCTGGGTGGATCGCGACATAAACGGTGCTGGCGGAGTCGCGCTCGAGGAGTGGATTGGGAAATTTCACCACGTGGGCCTGCGGCGACTCGAACACTTCCGCGAGGTGCTTGAGGAAAATTTCATCCGGCGGATCATCCGACCAAAGCGCGAACACGCCGCCCGGCAGCAATTGCGCGGCGAGGCGGCGCAGGCCATCGGCGCTGTAAAACGTGGCGTTTTTCTCATCCAGCAGGTTTTGCGGCGAGTGATCGATGTCCAACAGCACGGCATGGAATTTCCGCCCCGGCTGCTCGGGGTCGAATCCAATCTCCGGCGCGCCGGCGAGGGCGAAGAAATCGCCCTCGATCAGGCGGCAGCGCGGATCGCCCGTCAGCGTCTCGCCCAGCGGGACCAAGCCTTTTTGATGCCACTCGATGACCGGCCGCATCACGTCCACCACCAGCATTTCCGCCACCCGCGCGTCCCGCAGCGCGGCGACCGCCGTATAACCGAGCCCGAGTCCGCCGACGACGACCTGCAGTGCCTCGCCTTTCACCGCCGCCAGTCCGAGATCCGCCAGCGCCTCCTCCACATCATGGAACAAACTCGACATGAGATAACCGTTTCCCAACAGGACTTCGTAAACAATCAGATCGTCCAGCATCGCCATCCGGCGGCGGCGCAGGATCAGGTCGCCGATCGGCGTGGGGCGGAAATCCAGTTCTTCAAACAGCGGCTTCATGCGCGAGCGTAGCCGGAGAGATCAGAAGCGACGAACTTTTTGTCGTAGGCTCGACTCGTCGAAAAAGTGCCGCCCGATCCGCGAACAGGAGTTTTGACCCGATCACTGCGAATGGGATTCCATAAGCTCGGAAAGAGTCCGGCACATCTTTGAAGCGAGCCAAGGTGAGGCGGCCCCGAAAATCCGACCACTCAGTGGCTAAACTAAGCTATGGTGCGGGGCGCGGCGGATTGATAGGAGATTATGGATATTGGATCAAGGATGGATTGGCGAGGGATTCGAATTTGGGCTGCTGGAGCGCAAGGCGCAGCAC
>CAMCCX010000115.1 GCA_945873305.1 Akkermansia muciniphila | reverse complement strand
GATGAACTTCGCGCCCTTTTGGTAAACCTCATCCTGATAAATCCTCATGGCGCAGGCTGGCGGGGCTTCCACGATCTGGCAAGCTGGCAGAAAAAATGCTCAACCTTGAGGGAGCGACCGGGAAAATAGCCTCACAAGGGCTCGAACCTTGAATAACAGAATCAAAATCTGCGGTGTTACCATTACACTATGAGGCTTTTTGCCTGCGGCGGCCGGAACCTAAACCGTCCTTCACGGGTTTGGCAACTGGGAAAATCAATCAAAGTGACGTGATTTTCACCGCTTTTTCGATCATCGCCTCCGCCATGTCGAAATCCACCGCCGTGCGGGCGTGGATCCGGCAAACCGCCTGGCCTGCGTGGACCGGCTCGCCGCATTTCACCAACCGGTCGAATCCCACGGCGAAATCCACCCCGTCGGTCGCCCGCGCCCGCCCCGCGCCGAGTTGGAGCGCGGCCTGACCGATCAATCCGGCATCCACCCGAGAAACGACGCCGCCCGCCGAGGCGATGACCTCGCGGATCAGCGGGGCCTGGTGGATCTCTGCGAGCCGCGGCAAATCCGCGGGATTCCCGCCTTGGGCGGCGACCAGTTGATCGAACCGGCGGCGCGCGCTGCCATCGTCGAGAAAAATTTCGAGCTCCGTGCGAGAGGTTCCGGCGATTTCCCCGGCCAAATCGAGCACGATTCCGCGCAGATCCGCCGGACCGCCGCCTTCAAGACATTCGAGCGCCTCGATGACTTCCAAGGAATTTCCCACAGCGCGCCCAGTCGGCTCGTCCATCGGGTTCAGCACGGCATGGACTTCCACGCCCATTTCATGGCCCACCGCGATCATGCTGGCGGCGAGTTCCTCGGCAGCGTGTCGCGTCCGCATGAAAGCTCCGCAGCCGTATTTCACGTCGAGGACGAGGCGATCAAGCGACTCCGCGAGCTTTTTGGACATGATCGAGGCGGTGATCAGGGCGATGGACGGCACGGTGCCGGTCACATCGCGCAGGGCGTAGAGTTTCTTGTCTGCCGGGCAGAAGCGGTCGGTTTGTCCCATCATCACCACGCCGATTTGTTCGAGCTGGGCCGCAGCCTGGTCGAGTCCGAGATGGACGTTGAAGCCGGGGATGGATTCCAGTTTATCGAGCGTCCCGCCGGTGATGCCGAGCCCCCTGCCGGAAACCATCGGCACCCAGCAACCGGCACACGCGACCAGCGGCGCGAGGATCAGCGAAACCTTGTCGCCGATGCCGCCGGTGGAGTGCTTGTCCACTACCGGAGGATGGCCCGGGCGGTGGGAAAAACAATCGCCGCTCGCCATCATCGCCCGGGTGAGCGCGGCGATTTCCGCTGGCGTCATGCCTTTGAAGAACACCGCCATCGCGAAGGCCGAAATCTGATAGTCCGGCACCTTGCCCTGGGTGTAGCCATCGACCAGCAAGGCGATCTCGCGAGCGGAAAGTTCCTCGCCCTCGCGCTTGCGGGAAATCAAGGTGGGAATGTGCATGCCTGTGCATTTACAATGCAGACCTCCACCTGCGCGAGTCCGCATTTGAACAACCTTATTTCCTGAGGAGCGAGAGAAGCGCCAGAGCTAGGAAAACAACGAAGAAAACCTTGGCGACCATCGCCGCGGTGCCGGCGAGAGTCCCGAAGCCAAGGGCGGCGGCAATAACGGCGATGACTAGAAAGATAATGGCGTAGCGGAGCATGACAGTGGTGGTTTGAGGTGATGATTTCTGACCGTTGAGATATTGCTAACCCATCGCCACGGCGCGGACGGTGGAACCGCCGGCGATCATGACCAGCCCGACGAGAAACAACTTGATGCCCAACAGAATCCCCATGGCCCACGCGCCGGACCAGGGGAACTGGGCCCAGATCATGGCACCTAGCAGGATTGAGATGACGCCGGCAAATACCAGCCATCCCCTGCCCGGCCCCGTGCTCCCGAAGCCCGCCCCGATCTCAAAAACTCCGTCGAGAATAAAATAGGCAGCCAGCACGACGGCCAGCACCCCGGAGGCGAAAAGCGGATTGGCCAGCAGCGCCACGCCGCAGAGAAATGTCAGACTGCCCAGCGCGAACGACCAAACTCCATCAGACCGGAAAGCCCATAACATCCGGACGACGCCCGCAGCCAGAACCACCAAGCCAAGCAGGACCGCGACCGATAACCCGGCGATACCGGGCGCCATCAGCGCGAAGATTCCGAGGATGATCGAGATCACCCCGAGGATGGTCATGTGTCTGCCGCCGGACCGGACGGATTCTATCAAGTGGTTCATGGTGTTCTGTTTTCAGATTTCGGAACGAGCGCCCTGGAACGCCGTAACATGACTCGCCGCCCTCTGAAGAGCACGCACCAAGCGTATGCCGATTTCGCAAAAAGCAGACAGCATCATGACGGCCTGGCGTTTCGGCAGAGGGTCTCCGAGGGCTTTTCCCCGAAAAATTTCCGATACTCGGTGGAAAACCGGCCCATTTGGACAAAGCCGCTTTGGAGCGCGGCCTGCTTGACGGAAATTCCCGCGGGAGTGCCGTCGCGCAGCAAGCGCCTCGCCAGACGGAGGCGGCGCGCCTTGAGATAGCGCATCGGAGTCACCCCGCAGATCTCTTTGAAGGCATATTCCAAACATCGCGCGCTCACGCCCACTGCCGCACAAACCTCCATCAGATGCACCGGTTTGTCGCCATGATCATGGAGAAATTCATCGGCACGGTGAATGACGTGGGCGTGGGTCAGGAGAGTCCGCGCCACGGGCTTGGCAAAAGTGCTGTTCTTCTCGATCGAGTCCATCAGGACGCAGGCAAGGCAGGACTCGATCGTTTCGCCCGCCTCCTTCGCCGCCGCCATTTCCGGCGAACCGGCCATCAACCTTAACAACTGATAGAGACTTGACAGGCTCTCCGCGGGAAGCGGAATCAGCACTTGCGGCCCCGTCCAAAAGCATTCCCATTCGTCCCAGTGCCGCCCGGTCCAGATCCTCGCCCACCCTTGGAATGCGGCCGGATCGAAGGCGATGTGCAAAGCCTGCATGTCATGGCCGGTGAGGACGTATTCCCGGTCCCTTCCCGGATTGATGATCACCGGGCGGGTGATTTCGTGGCCGTTCCAGTGGCGGGCGTTTCCGCGCGGCAAGGGAATGACGGCGTGGCGCGCTTCCGGATCGCCGGTGGCCCGGCACAGCGTGTCGCCCGAACATGCGATGTGCGAGAGTGACACTCGATCTAAATCCAGCCGCGTGATCCTGCCACGGAATTTCCCCGGACTCAGCTGAATGAACACCGCCCTGCACGCGGGCATAAATCCTGAGAGCTGGTCGCAATCCACGAAATCGCGCGAATGCAGGCGCGGCGTGGCGCGACGGGCATTCCGACTGACGACAGCAGACCCGTCCGTCGGGGGGGAATCGGACACATACATGATTTTGCGAATTTCGCACAGTCTTCCGGAGTGAACAAGTCGCCTTTGCGAGCTATGGTGTTGTCATGGGTCGGGAACTCGTCGTCCGGAGTCGGATGAGGAAACAAACGCCGCCATTGAACCTGCGAAGAACCAACACTCACACGTCATGAAAATCTATCATCGAATCACCCAGGGCGTCACCGCCTGCGGGATCCTGGCATTGCTCTCGGGATGCACCACCGGGGACGCCTTAGCGAGGCTTGATACCAACCGCGACGGCTCCGGTTCGCCGCAAGAATTCGACGCCTATATGAAGCGCGAGATTTTCGCCTGCGCGGATGGGAACCGGGACGGCCAGATCACTCAAAAGGAAGGACAGGACGTGAATCCGGAGTTGAAGACCGAGAGATTCCGCAACGTGGATCGCAATGGGAATGGCTATATCACCCGCAAGGAGGCGGACGCCACCTTCGATCGCGAGGCGAGTCTGGAAAAGCTCTTCAAGCAGATCGACACGAATGGCAACCGAAGCCTGAGCGATGCCGAAATCACCGCTTTCCGTTATAGAATCCGACAAAGTCCCGGCCCCGCCCCTCTTCACAAAACCTCCGACATCCTCCGACCATGAAACTCATTTCCATACTCGCTCTCGTTGTTCCGCTCTTCTCGTTCACCTCATGCTCGTCAGATCCCAATATCTGGCGCGGCCAAGCCGGCGGCGCGGCGGTGGGCGGCCTGGCTGGAGGACTCATCACCGACTCCTGGGGCGGAGCCGCCGTCGGAGCCGCTGTCGGCGGACTGGTGGGAGCCGAGGTCGCCAAGCACCGGTGACCGGCGGATGCGCGACCCTATCACCTCACTTCTTGAACACGATCTGACCGCCGTCGACGTCGGCTTGGATCACGTCGCCGTCGTTGAACTTGCCTTCGAGCACGTCGAGACTGAGCGGGTCTAGCAAGAGGTGCTGGATGACTCGCTTGAGGGGACGCGCGCCGTAAACCGGATCGTAACCCAAAGTTCCGATGTGTTCCTTGGCGGCTTCCGTTAGCGCGAGAGCGAGTCCTTGTTTGGCGAGGCGCTGGCGGACACGGGCGAGCTGGAGATCGACGATGGTGGTGATGTCCTCGCGCGCAAGGCGGTCGAAAATGATGGTTTCATCGATGCGGTTGAGGAACTCGGGCCGGAAATGACCGCGCAGGGCTTCGGTGACCTTGGCTTCGCGCTGCTCGGCGTTTCCCTCGTGAAGGATGAACTGCGAACCGATGTTAGAAGTCATGATGAGCACCGTGTTCCGGAAATCCACGGTGCGGCCCTGACCGTCGGTGATGCGGCCGTCGTCGAGCACTTGGAGCAGGACGTTGAAGACATCCGGGTGGGCTTTTTCGATCTCATCGAAGAGCACGACGGAATACGGCTTGCGCCGGACCCGCTCGCTGAGCTGGCCGCCTTCCTCGTAGCCGACGTAGCCGGGAGGCGCGCCGATGAGCCGGGCGACGCTGTGTTTTTCCATGTATTCGGACATGTCGATGCGGACCATCGCGCCCTCGTCGTCGAACAGGAACTCGGCGAGCGCTTTGGACAGCTCGGTTTTACCGACGCCGGTGGGGCCGAGGAAAATGAACGAGCCGATCGGGCGGTTCTCGTCCTGCAAGCCGGCGCGGGCGCGGCGGACGGCGTTCGCCACGGCCTTGATCGCCTTTTTCTGGCCGACGACGCGCTCGCCCAAACGCTGCTCCATGGTGACGAGTTTCTGTTTCTCGCCTTCCTGCAAACGGTTCACCGGAATACCGGTCCACGAGGAAACGATGCGGGCGATGTCGTCCTCGGTGACCTCCTCCGCCAGCAACGCGCCTTGCGTCTGGAGCGAGTGGAGCTGGTCTTTGGCGGCTTCCAATTCACCTTGGGCTCCGGGCAGGTCGCCGTAGGTAATCTGCGAGGCTCGCGTCAGATCGCCGATGCGCTGGGCGCGTTCGACCTCGTTTTTGAGCGCCTCGATTTTCTCCTGCGCGGCGCGAACCTGGTCGATGATTGCCTTTTCGTTCCGCCATTGCGCCATCAGACCGGAGGATTTCTCGCGGAGGTTCGCCTGCTCTTCCTTGACCTTTTCGAGGCGGGTGACGGAGGCCTTGTCGGTCTCTTTTTCGAGCGCCTTTTTCTCCATTTCCAACTGGAGGATCTGGCGCTCCAGCACGTCGATTTCGGTGGGCATCGAGTCGAGCTCGATCTTCAGGCGGGCGGCGGCCTCGTCGATGAGATCCACAGCCTTGTCCGGCAGGAAACGGCCGGAAATGTAGCGGTCTGATAGCATGGCGGCGGCCACGAGCGCACCGTCCTGAATGCGCACGCCGTGATGGACTTCGTAGCGTTCCTTGAGTCCGCGCAGGATGGCGATGGAGTCTTCCACCGACGGCTCGCCGACCATGACCGGCTGGAAGCGGCGCTCCAGCGCGGCGTCCTTTTCGATGTGCTTGCGGTATTCGTCGAGCGTGGTCGCGCCGATGGTGCGGAGCTCGCCGCGGGCGAGCTGGGGCTTGAGTAAATTCGACGCATCGACCGCGCCCTCGCTGGCCCCGGCACCGACGATGGTGTGGAGCTCGTCGAGGAAGAGGATGATCTGGCCTTCAGAATCGGTGACTTCCTTGAGGAACGCCTTGAGCCGCTCCTCGAACTCGCCGCGATATTTCGCGCCGGCTAACATGCCGCCGAGGTCCATCGCGATGATGCGCTTGTCCTTCATCGAGTCCGGCACGTCGCCCGAGACGATGCGGCGGGCGAGGCCCTCGACGATGGCGGTCTTGCCCACGCCGGGCTCGCCGATGAGGACCGGGTTGTTCTTGGTCCGGCGGGAAAGCACCTGCAGCACGCGGCGGATTTCGTGGTCGCGGCCGATGACCGGATCGATCTTCCCCTCGCGGGCGCGGGCGGTGAGGTCGGTGCCGTATTTTTCGAGCGTCTGGTATTTTCCCTCGGGGGAATCGTCGGTGACTTTCTGCGAGCCGCGGACGCCGGTGATGGCTTCGCGGGCTTTTTTCTCATCGAGCCCGGCCTCCTTGAGCAGTTTGCCGGCCGGCGAGTCCCCTTTCAAGGAGCCGAGGATGAAATGCTCGACGCTGAGATAGTCGTCGCCGAGCGATTCGCGGGCGGCGTCCGCGGCATCAAGCGTGGAGCGCAGTCCGACGCTGATCTGCGGCTGGGTGGAAGCGCCCTGGACGCTGGGTTCGCGGGCGAGCGCGGCGGCGACGGACGCTTTGAGGCGGGAAATGTCCACGCCGGCTTTTTGCAAAATCGGCGTGGTGATCCCTCCTTCCTGTTGGAGCAGGGCGAGCAGCACGTGCAGGCTCTTCAACTCGGAGTGAGCGGATTTGGAAGCGATGCTTTGCGCCGACTGAAGCGCTTCCTGGAGTTTTTGAGTGATTTTTTCGAGTCCCATGGCCGTTAGTTTCCCACAGGGTAAGCAGGAATGAGATTCGTTGCAATATTTTGAGCAAGAAACATCCGGTCACGATAAAGGATGGCACCACCGCCGATGAGCGATAGGATCCGGCCATGGAACTGCGTCAACTGAAGCATTTTCTGGCGGTGGGAGAAGCCGGCAGCATCACGGCTGCGGCGAAATCGCTGCGACTCACCCAGCCCGCGCTCAGCCGTCAGATCAAGGCGCTGGAGGAAGAGTTGGACACCGCTTTATTGGAGCGCGGCGCGCATTCGATCACCCTGACTCCCGCCGGCGAGGTGCTGCTGGCGGAGGCGCGCAAGCTGCTGCGCGCCAGCGAGACGATGATCGAAAAGGTGAAATCCACGGCGGCCGGCGAGCCGCTGCGGGTCGGTTACGCGCCGTCGCTGGCCGGAGATTTTCTATCCGTGGCGATCGAGCGCTTCACCCAGTTTCACCCGCGCGTGCGGGTGAGTCTTTACGATTGGTCATCGGCGGAAATGCGCAGCGGTCTGGCGGCCGGCAAGCTGGACCTGATCGTGGCCGCCCCGTGCACCGCAGTGCAAGAACCAGTCCGCTGGGTCGCGCTGCGCGATTACGGTTGGCAGTTGGTGATGCCGGCGAATCATCCGCTCGGGAACAAGAAGCTCGTTTCCGCCAAGGATCTCGCCGGGCAGCGGTTGCTGCTTTACGACCGCGAGCACTATCCGGACTACTGGGACCGGGTGACCGGATTTTTCCGCGAGCACCATCTCCAGGCGAAAGTGGCGGGCGAATTCGACGGCGTCAGCAGCCTGACCGCCGCGCTGGAAGGAAATCTCGGAATCGCCCTGCTCGCCACCAGCAGCCGGTTGAACCACGGCCAAAAACAACGCCTGATTTCCCGACCGCTCGCGGAGTCCCCCCGTCCAATCGAGGTTGCCGCAGGCGTCTCCGCGGAAATGCCGACTTCCGCGCAGGTGCTCGCTTTCATCGAGGAACTCCGGCAAGCGGCGAGCGAATCCTGAATTCAAACGCCCTTGACCGCTTGGTCCGCGGCGGTAGTTTGCGGCGCTTCGTTCAAACCCATCCACTTGTGAAAATTCGAGCCAGCACAACGGTCTGTGTATGCTTTTGCCTGATCGGAGCCACCCCGCTTGCAGCCGACTGGCGGGATGAAATCGGCTTCACGCGGCTGAAGCTTCTCGCCGGAGCCGAACTGCCTGATTTTCCCAACCAAGGCTTCACGCAAGTCGAAGCCCCTGATTCGGGAAACTTCCTGCCGGACACCACCAGCTCCCTCTTCACCGGAAAAACATTCTCCAACCTGTCCGGCGCTTCAGGCATCAGCAACCACGCCCAGCACGTCGCCACCAATTTCTACGGCAACACCACCAGTCTCGTTACCGGCGCTTTCAATGTCGGGCTTTACGATGCGAACGGCTGGATCGGTGCGGGCTTTCTCAAAACGGGCAACAACAGCCTGCCCGCCGCGGAATCCCACGCCGTCCAAAACCACAGTTGGGCCGGAACTCTCAACGCGAATTTCACCGCAGCCACCGCCACGGAAATCAACCGCCGCCTCGACTTCACCATCAACCGCGACGGCTTCGTCTGCGTGGTCGGCTCTGACAACAGTGCTTCGGCCGTCCTCCCCGCCATCCTCTGCCAAAGCTATCACACCATCTCGGTCGGGCGCGACGACAACGGCCACGGTGCCGGATTCACGACCCTCGATTTCATCAACTCCACCGATGCGGGGAGAATCAAACCCGACATCGTCGCCCCGAGTGCCAATCCCGAATACGCCACCAGTTGGACCACGCCGATGGTCGCGAGCGCCGCCGGCCTGCTTTACTCGAAACTCGCCGCCGCTCCCTATTCCTTGACCGGCGCGGACAAACCGCGCATTGCGCCAAGTAGAATGACACCGGAGAGGAGCTGAGGAATCGGCTTTCGTCGGTCGTTGCGCCAGAAAGAATGACACCCGGATGAAATCACTATCTGGGATCATGAGCCACACGAGCAAAGAAGAATATCTGGAGAGCTGCCG